>NZ_JACKSH010000150.1 GCF_025821625.1 Mycolicibacterium pyrenivorans | reverse complement strand
CGAGGCAGTCACAACCCAGTTCGAGGGCGTTGGTGTACCGGCCGAACAGGTACTCCCCCTGGTCGAAGTAGTTCTGCCAGTAGCGGACCGGCGAGGGATCGGCGTAGGGCACCACCATCTCGGCGATCGACGCGCGGTACACCACCGGCCGGCCATCGATCGACAGCTGATGCAGGGTCAGGCCCTCGCGAACGTCGAAGCCGAAGCGGAAAGACCAATCGGCCCAGGTGATCTGGTTGCCCTCGACGGAGAAGCTCGCGCCTTCGGGCTGCGTGATCTCGATGGGTTTGAGATCGGTGCGGGCCGGAACCGCATGCGGCGCGGCATCCCACTCGCCGCGTTCGGTGGGCAACGGCAGCTCGACCTCGTCGATCACCTTGACAACCGT
>NZ_JACKSH010000149.1 GCF_025821625.1 Mycolicibacterium pyrenivorans | reverse complement strand
ACCAGCAGCTTCGAGGGAGGCCCGCCCTTCTCGGCGGAGCCACACGGGTGGGGAATTTCGATGAGCGTCAGTGGGGAAATTCAGTGAGCGCGGTCACTGGGCGCCGACACGGATTCTTGGACTGCCGCAGAGGCAATAAACGCATCCCAGCCATGTGGGCCCGGTGCTTTGCCGTCGGCGGTCAGCCAGTCGCCCCACTGCCCAATGTGGCCGTCACACACCCTATGGTTCTGGTCGTCCACATGTACGTGGCGCACACTGTCGTGGACACAGCACGGTACCGAGCAGCGATCGTAGGGAGGCATCGGGCGTTGAAGTTCTCGCCACCTGGCCTCGCTGACCCACTCGTCGCGAGCTCGTTTCTGAGGCCCACTCCTCCGCCGGGCCTTTCTCAGAAGGCTCCCGTGATGTGTGCAGTAGCCGGTCTTCCATGCTTCGCGATTGCTGCCACAGATCATGCAATCGGGCCGGCGCGACAATGCCCATCCCATCGTGTGTGGTGACACCGGATCCGCATTGCGCACAAACTCAGCAAGGTCGACCGAGTCCTGAACGCGTCGGTACTCTTGTCCATGCGAAATGCAGATGAGGCGGGTCTCCGTTGACGACAAGCGGCCGCCGCAACCCTCGACGCGGCATGCCCACCCGTACGTCTCATGGTGCAGGGGAAACTCGATAGGCTCGGCGAGCAGCCATGATGGGAAATGTTGACTGACAACATAATAGCGTTGTTCGAGAGTCAGCCCGAGGTAGTCACTCTCGGTGGCCGGAGCTAAGGATTCCTCAATCAATTCCGCCGCAGTCAATGTGCGACCTTCGATGCCGGTTCCGGCGCGAGATATGCTTCGCTCGCTGGCCGGGCAGTGGCTTCCCAGGCTTGCTCGAGATACTTCATGGCGTGGCGGTTGGCGGACTTGCCGTATAGGTCGGACACCATCTGAGGGCTTGCCCAGCCGAACTCTTGGGCGACCAGTTCGGCGTTGAAATCGGATTCGGCGTACAACGCCGCTGCGGCCTTGTGCCGGAAACCGTGCGGCGTCACCCGCACTGGGAGCCCGGTCCGCTGGCACGCTCTGGCCAGCATCTTGCGGACACCGGCCGTGGTGAGCGCCGCACCCGGAGTTCGGCCCGCGAGGTGCACCAGAACCTGTTCATGATTGACCAGATGCGAGATCGGATGGAACTCGTCCAGCAGATACGCGTAAAAGGTACTGATCATGTCCGGACTAACAGCCCGGATGACGCCGTCCACGACACAGCCGTCCCTGCCGACGACTGTCGGGCCGTAGGCCTTTGCGCGGGCACCGTTGGGGTTGTCCTCACGTCCGATGACGTGCATGTGGGGATCAGCGCGTTGACCACACTCATGATTTCGGCGCAGGTGCAGGTCACTGAACCGAAGCCCGCACAAGCCACCCACCCTGATGCCCCCGTCATGCAGCCACGTCAGGATCATCACATCGCGAGCCGACGTCAACACACCCGGCTCGAACAGCGACTGCACCGTCTCGTCTGGCAGGAACCGGGGGCGCCGTGTGGTTACCTTCGGCGCGAGGGGATTGACCTGGCTCATTCGCCCTGATTTGGTCTGTCCCGCAGCGGTTTTGGAGCGTAACGATTCAGCCAACTCCGGCGCTACCTCTCCCGAGGCTGCGAGTGCAAGGTAGTACGCCTTTACGACGGAGGCGACGTTGCCAGCGGCTGACGGACCCAGGGGCTTCTGCGTCGGCTTACGCCACACCGCGCCGTAGACACCGTCGACCTGACCAGTCACCCCGTTCATGTAGCGCTGCAAGTCCTCGAAGCTGACCACACCGGGTGTCTTGCCATTCGCCAGCAGCCAGTTCAAATGATCGACCAGACTGTAGGCATAGGTCTGCTGAGTCGATGTCCCGTAGCGCGTCAACACCGTCAGACTTGGACGGTGAACCTCCAAGTCGGGAGTGAAGATCCAGAAGGACTGGCTCCCATCCCCATGTCGCACCCTGCGAACAGAGAACCGATCACCGTCCACGCCTACCCCACCTGCCGCGTCCTTGGGAACCCGTGATCGCATGAGTACCACGCCCGCACGGAAGCCGGCGGGAGGCTCGCCGCGAACGTCACGAACACAGCTCGTGTTGGATGCTAAAGAGTGGCGGCGGTCTGGAAATATGGCGACCTGGCCCAGAACATGGGGGCGGACCGACAGAGTGTCGTCGTGGCGAGTCCCCGATACTGAGTCCACCCGGTTCTTGAGTCGGGTTGGTGTGATCCGTTCTCAGTTGATGCTGCAGGCCACCGGGGTGTGGGTGCACCTGCAGGCTGCAGCGTACTCGGCCGGAGTCAGGTAGCCCAGGGCCGAGTGGCGGTGTCGGTGGTTGTGCTCGTGCTTGAAGTCGCCGATGACCACGCGGGCCTCGAACAGGGTGTTCCAGTAGTTGCGGTTGAGGCACTCCTTGCGCAGGCGGTTGTTGAACGATTCGATGTAGCCGTTGTCCCACGGGCAGCCCGGCGGGATGTACACCATGCCGGTCTTGTTCTCGCAGAATCGTTGCAGCGCTTGAGAAACCATTTCCGGCCCGTTGTCCATCCGTAGCACCTTCGGCGGGCCGCCTGCCGCGGCGAATGCTTTCTCCAACTCAAACACCAGCCGCTTGCCGGTGATCGAGCGTTCCACCACATGCAGCAGCGACTCGCGGGTGTGTTCATCGATCATCGAGGCGATCTTGATGGCCTTGCCGTCGATGGTGGAGTCGAAGGAAGTCGATCGCCCACACCACGTTCGGCGCGTCGGCCTCCACCGGCGGGACCGAGGAGATCCCAGCCCGCTTGCGCGGGCTGTGCACACGGACCTGCAGGCCCTCCTCGCGCCACAGCCGGTGGATCTTCTTCTTGTTCACCTCACGGCGCTCGTCGTAGCGCAGCGCCGCCCACGCGCGGCGGAACCCGTGGCACGGGTGTTTGGTGGCGTAGGAGCGCAGCCAGGCCCTCATCTCGGCATCGGGATCGGCAGTGGTCTGCCCGAGCGGCAGGCGACGGTTCACCCGGCCGGAAACGCTCACCAACCCACCGGGGCCAAAATTGGTGAAGAACACCGACCAAAGTGGGGCCAAGTCAGGTGACCACACTCAGCTCGACGAACTTCGAGCACTACCCGCCCCACAAGGTCGCCCACACCCTGCGCACGGTGACCTGGTGCCGCAGCCAGGCCGAGCAGATCGGACCTGGTGCGGTGGCGATCGTGGCTGAGCTGTCGGAGGTCAACGCGAGCTGTAGGAGGTCAACGCGATCCACCGGCTGCGCGCGATCCAGGGCATCATCGGGCTGCGTGACCGCTACGGCGCCGGGCGGTTGGACGCCGCCTGCTCCCGGGCCCTGCAGGTCGGCGATCCCCGGTATCGCACCGTCAAAGGCATCCTGGTCGCCGGCACCGAAGCCGGTGACACCCCGGCACTCGCCACCGCGCCGCCGCCGGCGCTGCTGCGCGGCCCCGAGGCCTTCAACACGGAACGCACCGCCTAACCACCTGCAGCGACCGTCGCATTCGCAACCTGCTGCAACTACATTCACACGAAGGAAAACTATTGTGACTATTCACGATCCGAGCCTGCGCGCTGCTTTGAAGACCCTGCAACTGACCGGCATGCTCGACACCCTCGATGCTCGGCTGGCGCAAACCTGTGACGGCAAACTCGGGCATCTGGAGTTCCTGCAGTGTCAATGGACATTTGAAAGTGCCCGTGGGCGGACAGGAGAACTGCCCGTAGGTGGCCATTAAGAATTGCCCGGTGGCGGACACGAATCTGCCCATGAG
>NZ_JACKSH010000148.1 GCF_025821625.1 Mycolicibacterium pyrenivorans | reverse complement strand
TGTAACTCCCAGACAGGTTGTGAACGGCGTGGCTAGCAGAATGTAGGTGAGGACCTCCGGTATCGGTGTGGGTTACCACAACGCACATCGATCACCGAGAGGTCCTCATGTCCCACGCTAATGCCTGTTTGACTCCGCGAGGCCGGTTGCGGCTCGCGTCGGCCGTTGTCGACGACGGGTGGACCCTGCGCCGGGCTGCTGAACGGTTCCAATGCTCGCCGGCCACGGCCAAGAAATGGGCCGATCGCTACCGCACCGGTGGTCCAGCAGCGATGGTGGACCGATCCAGCCGCCCGCACCGCAGCCCGCGCCGACTGGCGCAGCGCCGAGAACGCCGGATCATCAAGGTACGGTTCACCCGCCGCTGGGGAGCCCACCGCATCGCCGCGCATCTGCGGCTGGCCCGCTCCACGGTGGAGGCCGTGCTGCGTCGCTACCAGATGCCGCTGCTCAGGCATCTGGACCAAAACAGCGGGTTACCGGTGCGCCGGCCCAAGCCCCGTCGCTACGAACACTCCGCTCCCGGTGATTTGGTCCATCTCGACATCAAGAAACTGGGCCGCATTCCCGACGGGGGCGGGCACCGCAAGCTGGGCCGCCAAGCGGGTCGGCGCAACCGCGCCGGCATGGGGTACTCGTTCCTGCATCATGCCGTCGATGACCACTCCCGGCTGGCCTATTCGGAGATCCTCGGCGATGAACGCAAAGAGACCGCCGCCGCGTTTTGGGAGTGCGCCAAGACGTTCTTCGTCGAGCACGGCATCACCGTCAAGCGGGTGCTGACTGATAATGGATCCTGTTACCGGTCAAAGCTTTTCGCGCAGACACTAGGTGCTGACATCAGCCACAAGAGGACCCGGCCATACCGGCCCCAAACCAACGGGAAAGTCGAGCGGTTCAACCGCACCCTGGCCGCTGAATGGGCCTACGCGCAGACCTACCGGTCCGAGGCAGACCGCGCCGCGACCTACCAGGACTGGCTGCATCACTACAATCATCACCGACCCCACACCGGCATCGGCGGAAAAACACCCATCGAACGCCTACGTGTTCACAACCTGCCCGTGAAGAACACCTGCATCACTACAATCATCACCGACCCCACACCGGCATCGGCGGAAAAACACCCATCGAACGCCTACGTGTTCACAACCTGCCCGTGAAGAACACCTAGCGTGCTCAGCTACCCGAAAGCGGTGGCGATGGGGCTGCTGACCGTCGTGGTGATGGCGGTCCCGACCGACGTCATCGACACGCCCTGGTTCAGTCGTGAGGTGCCCGTCCGCTGGTGGGAGATCCCGGTGCTCGGCGCGATCGGCCTTCTTGTCGCGCTGTATGTGGGTATCGGTGCGGTGAACCGCGGCCCGGGTCCTGCGCTGGGCGGCGCGACTCTGGCGACGTTCGCCATCGGGTGTCCGGTCTGCAACAAGCTGGTGCTCGCAGCGGTGGGCACCACTGGCGCGCTCGAGCTGTGGGCCCCCGTGCAGCCGGTCCTGGCGGCAGGCTCGGTCGCGCTGATGGCAGGCCTGGTGCTGTGGCGGTGGCGGCAACGCCCGTGTGGCCCAGGCGGATGCGAGGCGACGAGCCGCGGCCAGACCCCCTGAGCCCGCGGTGCCCACCGATCTCAGAGAGTGCAGAACGTCAGTGCGACGGCGGGTGTGAGACAGGTGCCCGCGATGACGAAAGCAGCCACGAGTTCGCGAGACCACCGACGCGACGCGGCAGGAGGCTGAGCCAGCCGCAACATCCGGTCCAGGACGGCAGTACCTGCTGCGGCCAGCGCACCCTCGGGAAGCGAACGTCCGGTACTGAGCAGAAACAGACTTCTCAGCAGCGGCTCACGGCCGTGCCGCGCGGCCGCTGCGTCGTCGGCGCACATCTCCAGCAGCGCCGGGAGGGATTGCGCTGCGGTGCGCATCAGCGGCAGTCGCGGCAGCGCCGCCGACAACGCATTCACGGTGGCGATGATGTGGTGGTGCCTACCGCGCATGTGCGCCCGCTCGTGGGATAACACGGCGCTCAGACCGGCCGGATCGAGCAGCCGCAGCGCTGCGGTGGTGACCACGATGGCTCTGCTCCCACCGCCGGAGACGCAGTATGCCGCGGGCTGCTCGGCGCCGATCGCCACGACGCCGCGATGATCGGTGGGGCGTCCGATGATCTTTACGGCGTCCGTGTGCTCCCGGTTGCGGCGGCGGGTACGCAGCAGCGAACCGACCAACCGGTGCCCGGTGTGCAGTGCGACCGCAGTGGTCGCGACCAGCAATGCCACAACCACGACCGTGGCCACCGACGACGGCAGGTGGAAGGCCTCGGTGAGCCCCAGTGTTTCGACACAGAACGTCAACGCGGATCTCGTCACCACGGCGTGCACCGCTCCGACAACCAGGACCACCACCGCCCCGATCCAGGCGGCCAGGGCCGTGCCGACCGCGACCAGCCAGCCGGTGACGACGAGCTGGGGACGTCGCGCCGCAGCGGCCGGGCTGGTGAGCACAACCGGCGCCAGCCAGCTCAACGCCACCGCATAGGTCAGCAGGAACGTCACCGCGTTCATGCGTTCTCTCCGGTGGACAGCCGCTGGAACGCTTCCCGCAGCCTGCCCGATTCGTCGTCGCCGAGCTGCTCGAGGAAGAAGTTGAGGATCAACTCGCCGTCCCCTCCGGATTCGAACACGGTGCGCATCAGGTTCGCCGAGTGCTCCTCGCGGCTCATGGTCGGGCGGTACTGGTAGGCCAGCCCGACCTTGTCGCGCAGCAGCCAACCCTTGCGGAACAGGTTGTCCATCGTCGACATGACCGTCGTGTACGCGATGTGCCGGGTCTTGCTGATGTCGCCGTGAACGTGGCGAACGGTCAGCGGTTCGGTGGCCGACCACAGCACGTCCATCACGACGGCCTCTAGATCGCCGAACTGTCTCAACGCCATTCGTGTGCCACCATTCGTTTGCCCCACTCAGCTCGAAGTGCTCTCTCGCTCCGGCATCCGTGGCCGTGTCCGCCTACGTAGCACGATAGTAGACCGCCAGACGATCAGCCCAGCGACGACGGCCAGTGCCACCCCCGGATCGCTGACTCCGGCCGCCACCCGGCTCAACCAGATCTGCAGGTCGTACTGCTCGTCGACCCCGAGCACACCGTTGAGGGCCGCGGTGCCGTCGGTGAGCACGAACAGCGCGCCGATCAAGATGAGTACTGTCCCCGTCACCAGCGAGGTCGTGTGGGTGTGCAGTGGACCAACCTGCACGGGCCGGCCCCGCAGCCAGCCCTTGCGGCCCAGGTCGTAGCGATCCCAGAGGAACGCCAGACCGAACAGCGGCGCCGCCATGCCGAGCGCGTAGACCCCCATGAGGAGTCCTCCGTACAGCGGATCGGCGCCCATCGCCGACATGGTCAGCACTCCGCCCAGCAGCGGCCCGGCACAGAACCCCGCCAGGCCGTACACCGCCCCGAGCACGACCACAGAAAGCGTGGTCGAGATCGTGATCCGCCCGGTGAGGCGCTGCGCGGCCGAAGACCCGAACCCCTTGCCGAGCAGGGTCATGAGGCCGAATCCGATCACGACGACGCCGCCGATCACGGTGACCTCACTGCGGTAGCGGGTGAGAGCGTCACCCACCGCGCCGACGCCCGCCCCCAGCGGCACCAGCACCAGGCACAGCCCTGCCCAGAACGCGAGCGTGCGCCGGATCAGCAGCCCGAGGCGGTCGAAGGCGTAGGCGAAGAACGACGGCAACAACAGCGCCGAACACGGGCTGAGCAGTGATGCGAGGCCGCCCAGCAAGGCTCCCGCCAATCCGGCGCCGGTCACGCGCGGTCCGCGGCCTCGTTGACCGCCGCGACGAACACCTCGGTCGGCTGGGCTCCCAGCATCGGCACACCGTTGATGACGAACGCCGGGGTGCTGGGCACCCCGATACTGCCGGCCTGCTCGACGTCGGCGTTGATCGCGGCGTCGAAGTCGTTGCCGCGCATCTGCGTGGCGAACCGGTCGAGGTCGGGTACGCCCGCCTGTCGCGCGAATCCGATCAATGCCTCGTCGGTGAGATCGCTGTGACCACGCTCCGGCGCGGCCGCGAACACCGCGCGGTTGAACTCCCAGAACCTGCCCTGCGCCGCGGCGGCCCGGCCGGCGCGGGCCGCCTGCATCGACTGGTCACCGAAGATCGGCAGATCGCGCCATTCGATGCGCAGGATGCCCTCATCGACGAAGCGCTCCACCATCTCCGGTTCGGTGTCACGGCTGAACTTCGCGCAGAACGGGCAGCGGTAGTCGGCGAACATCACCATCGCCACCGGCGCGGCTGGGTCACCCAAGGTCAGCGGGTCGTCGGCCAGGCGCCGCTCCATCGACAGCGCCGACGTGCCGCCCGTCTCGGGCGAACCCGTGGGTTCGACGATCTGGGCGACGGGCGCCGACGGGCCGGCTGCGCCGGTGTCGTCGTTCGGCTTCGTCACCAGGAACAGGATCAGCGCGATCGCGATGACGACGAGGCCGCCGATCACGAGCACGTCCCTACCGACATTGGCCCAACGGGAGTCAGCCACGGGTCACCTCCACCTCCATGTTTACGTACCTACGGCGTAGGTACGTAGGTATTGATACCACGCCCTCACCCCAGTGCGCTTCCCCGCAGCCACTCGTCCCACGGCACACCCCAGTCGCCGTTCAAACCCAGCGGTAGCGGGTCTCCACCGGTGTTACGCACCTCGACGACGTCACCCGGCTGCGCGAAGTCGTAGAACCAGCGCGCGTGGTCGGCGTTGAGGTTCAGGCAGCCGTGCGAGAC
Organism: Mycolicibacterium pyrenivorans; assembly: GCF_025821625.1. GTDB lineage: Bacteria > Actinomycetota > Actinomycetes > Mycobacteriales > Mycobacteriaceae > Mycobacterium > Mycobacterium pyrenivorans. The sequence goes on along the minus strand of NZ_JACKSH010000148.1, from coordinate 130,048 downwards.
GTTGGTGTTGCCCTGCGCCCAGACGGTGCTGTCGAGCTGGTGGAGATAGATTCCGTTGTGGCTCAATCGAACCGCGTAGTCGACGGTCAGCCGGTAACCACCACTGTCCACCGGTAACCCGTAGGTGGAGGAGTCCATGACGAGCGACTCCGACTTGTCCAGCACGGTGTAGACGCCGCGCTGGGTCCAGAACGCGAGGGTGGCGCCGCCGATCGTCTGCGTGCCGCCCTTCCCCATCGAGGTCGGCATCGTGCGCACCAGCTCGCCGTTGTCGAACACCTGGATCTGCTTGGTGCGGTCGTCGGCGATGGCGATGTGCGCATCGCCGATGCGGAAGGTCACCGCACGGTCCGCGGCGCCGTAGACACCGTCCCCGAGCGGGAGGCCGTAGATGTTCGCCGCCACCGAGATCGAGGTGCCCGGGGCGTGATAGAGCTGCGGACGCCAGTGCGCGGTGCGCTCGTCGACCCAGTACCAGGAGCCGTCGACACGGGGTTCGGTCGTGACGGCGAGGGCACGCTCGGCGGCCGCGCGGTCCGGGATCGGTCGGTCGAAATCGGCGACCACGACGATACCGACACCGTAGGTCGCACCCTCACGCAGATTCGCCCCTGACGTCGACGTCAGTGTGACGCTCGCCTGCGACTGCGGTGCCACCGTCGTGAACGTCGAGACCTTGCGCGCCGGCGGCCCGTCGGCGCCCCGGCTCACCGCCTCGAGCGTGTACGTGCGCCCGTATCCCAGTGGGACCGCCGGACGCCACGTCGAGCCGTCCGGTGACATCTCGCCGGGCACCGATCGCCCGGCCTCGTTGACCAGCGAGACGCGGCCGAGGCGTCCACTGACGGCCGACACCTCCACCGCCCCGACCGGCTGGACATCCAGGGTTCCCGCCGCCGGAGTGATCACTACCCGTTCGGGCGCGGTGACCGCGCTCGCGGGCTCCGGGGAGCCGACTGCGTCGTTGGGGTCTGCACCGTCCAAACTCAGGACGGAACCGCAGATCAGAGCGAGAAAAGCTGCGGCCGTCACGCCGCGCGCGGACATGCGTCGTCGTACCGATGTCACGGACAACCCCTCGGTCGTTAGTCGATACCACCGGGACGAACCCCGGCGGCCACCCCTACGGTATCGTTCCGTACGTATCTACGGCGTAGCTACGTAGGTGCGCTACTGTGGCGCTGACTCCGGGAACCGTCCGGCGGTTACGCACTACCTGGGCACCGCCCATCCACCGAGACCACTGGCATTGCGTCGAGAGGAATACCTGTACTCATGTTCACAAGGCAGTTCCAACGAGTAACGGCCGCTGTCTGCGGTGCACTCGTATCGATCGCAGCCGCGGTCGTCGTTCCGTCAGCCCCCGCGCACGCGTTCTCCCGCCCAGGGCTGCCGGTGGAATATCTGTTGGTGCCGTCGCCCGCGATGGGTCGCGACATCAAGGTGCAGTTCCAGAGCGGCGGTTCCGACTCTCCAGCGGTGTACCTGCTCGACGGCCTGCGCGCGAGAGACGATTTCAACGGCTGGGATATCGAGACCAACGCTTTCGCGATGTATCACCAGTCCGGCTTGTCTGTCGTGATGCCGGTCGGCGGACAGTCCAGCTTCTACTCCGACTGGTATCGGCCGGCATGCGGCAGCACCGGGTGCAGCACCTACAAATGGGAAACGTTCTTGACCCGCGAACTGCCGGCATATCTCGCCGCGGAGAAACAGGTCAAACCCACCGGAGGCGCTGCGGTGGGCCTGTCCATGGCCGGTTCGGCGGCGTTGACCCTGGCGATCCATCATCCGCAGCAGTTCCCTTATGCGGCCTCGCTTTCGGGCTTTCTGAATCTGTCGGAGGGATGGTGGCCCACCCTGGTCGGGGTATCGATGAAGGACGCCGGCGGCTATCGCGCCGAGGACATGTGGGGACCGTCGTCGGACCCCGCCTGGCGGCGCAACGACCCGATGGTCAACATCGGGGAGCTGATCGCCAACAACACCCGAATATGGATCTTCGCGGGGAACGGCAAGCCGGCCGATCTCGGCACCGGAGCCCCCGAAGGAGACGACCTGCCCGCAAAGTTCTTGGAGGGCTTCACACTTCGGACGAACAAGACCTTCCAGCAGACGTATCTGGCAGAAGGCGGTCGCAACGGCGTCTTCAACTTCCCCGACCGCGGTACCCACAGTTGGGGGTACTGGGCGCAGCAATTGGACATGATGAAGCCCGATATCCAGCGCGCGCTCGGAGTCTCGCAACAGTGACCGACACCGCCATGCGCACTAGCGCCTCCGTGTGTCTCCCGCCGTCAGCGTGAAGCACTGCGGGCCTGCGCCGTGGGTCCAGATGGAATCGCTCGGCAGGCGCTCGCCCGAGGTGTGAGCGAAATCGGCGCACAGCTCGAACGTCCTGCCGGCGCCCGCTGAGTAGCGGTAAGGCATGTGTGTCGATGGGTCGTCGAGCGGAAGTGGCGTCGGCAGCGCCGCATCCAAGGCGCCGAGACTCTCCGGCAAAGCGGCGTTCTGCTCGTAGTAGCGGTCGACGCCGCCGGCGAGCGACCGCAGGTCCTCGACCCGCCGGTCGTCGATACGCCGCGCTGCCTGCTCCGACGGCGGCCCCATCAGCCATAGCCCCGATCCCACCGCCGCGACGCAGGCCAGCACCGCGATGGCGAGAACCAGGGCCGGGACGGGCCGCCGGCCGCGGTCCGCGTCGCGCAGGTCCCACAGGTAGTAGCCGAGGATCAACCCGGCAACGATCGCCACCACCAACACCTTGAGCAGGAACCGCGCAGTCGTACCGCCCGCGAGCACATAGGCGACGAGCGTCACGAAGTCGCCGATGATGACGGCCACCGCCACGAACATCGCGAGATAGGTGAACCAGCGGCGGATCGCCGAACCGCGCTCGGCCGGATCGCGATTCAGCGAACGAGAGACCAGCCACGAGGCGACGAGGAAGACCGGGAAGGCGATGATGATGCGCGCCACCGACCACAGCGCGCCGGGCACCCAGGTGTCGGGGTCGACCGGTACCGCGGCCGGATCGTAGAACAGGTAATCGATGAGGGTGAAGAAGAGCCCCACCACCGAGAAGGCGGTGATGCCGAGCGCGGTGAACAGCACGAGATAGCGGAATGCCTCCCCTGCCGAGACGTGCGGTACCGGCCGGGGCACCGGAACGGAAAAGGGGATCTCGGCGTAGCTCGCGAGGGCCTTCGCCACCTGCTCGGGCCGCCAGCCGGCGTCGTGCAGCGCTTGCTCGATCTCCGGGCGCGGTATGCCGCGTTGAAGGGCCTCGCGCACGAAGCGGGTGAGCTCGTCCAGCCGTGCAGCCATCGGGTGGGCCTCGAATCCTGTTGCCGAGGAAGAGCATATCCGGTCTAGTAGCCGGCGCCGATCTCGATGAGCAGGACGCCGAGGACGATGAACCCCATTCCGGCGAGCATTCGGCGGGTCAGCGGTTCGCCGAACAGGAACCGTGACGCCACCGCGGTGAGCGCGACCCCCGCGGCGGCCCAGATCCCGTAGGCGACGCCCAGCGGCATCCCGTGGCGCAGCGAGCCCAGCAGCATCGTGAAGGCCAGCACGTAGCCGACGAGCACCACGGCATAGAACCGGGCACGGCCGTTCGCGGCCACCCGAAGCGACAGCGTGGCGATGACCTCGGTGACGATCGCGCCGACCAGCAGCAGATAGTGCATGCCCGTCACGCACCGTCCGAAGGCGCGCCGGCGTCCGTGTGCGCAGCGCGCGAGCCGGTTTCGACGAGCAGGACTCCGGCGATGACGCAGGCCAGGCCGACGGCCATCACCGCGGTGAACGCCTCACCGAAGAGCAGCGTCGACAGGCCTGCGGTGAGGGCGACGCCAGCGGCCCCCCAGATGCCGTATGCCACGCCGAGTCCCATCCCCCGCTTGAGGACGACGGTCAGGAAGACGAACCCGCCAAGGTAGCCGAGGACGACCACGACGTAGAGGGCGGGCACGGTTGCGGAACCTTTGAGCGACAGCGTCGCCGCCACCTCGCAGAGGATCGCGACGGCCAGGTAGAGCAGGGTCACGGCATTCCTCTCGGCGCGACCGTCGACTCTGCGCGCTCAGCAGAGGATAGGCGCAGCGCGGATCAGGCCGTCGGCTCGCCTGCGCTCTTGTCGACGTCGGGAGTCTCCTTGGGGTGCTCGTCGGCATCCTTCTTGTCCGACCTCGAGTTGCGGGAGGCCGCCGAATTCTCGTCGTCGTCGTAGATCCCTTTACCTGTGGTCATCGAATTCCCTTCACCGCGAAGCACTTCGGAGTTTTTCGAGCAGTGGACCGGCCGCGTTGTCGAGGAACGCCTCCTGGCTGTCGCCGCCGACCTGGACCAACGCTATATCGGTGAAGCCGGCCTCCCAATACTCGCGCACCGCCTCGACGATCGCATCCAGGTCGGGACCGCACGGGATCGCCTCGGCCACATCCTCGTGGCGCACGAACTGCGTCGCACCGTCGAAACCGGCGGTCGTCGGCAGATCCGAGTTCACCGCCCAGCCGCCGGCGAACCACCGGAACTGATCGTGGGCGCGGTCGACGGCGGCGTCACGATCAGGATCCCAGCAGATCGGGATCTGACCGATCACCCGCACGTCGCCGGGCAGCCCGGTCCCCCGGCGGGTGTCGTGCCAGGAGTCGACGAGATCCTTGTCGGGTTGCACCGCGATCAGGTGATCGGCCAGCGGGGCGAACTCCTCGACCGAGCGGCCACCGGACACCGCCGCGGCGATGGCCACCGGAACCTCGGGCACGTCCCAGATCCGGGCCGAGTCGACCTCGAAGTACTCGCCCTTCCAGTCGACCATGTCCCCGGTGTGCAACTCCCGGATGATCTGGATCGCCTCCTTGAGCATGTCGTGGCGCCGCGCGATCGTCGGCCATCCCGCGCCGACGACGTGTTCGTTGAGGTTCTCACCACTGCCGAGGCCGAGCGTGAACCGCCCGTCGGCCAGGATCTGCAGCGTGGCGGCCTTCTGCGCGACGACGGCCGGGTGGTAGCGGATCGTCGGGCAGGTGACGTAGGTCATCAGCTCGACGCGCTCGGTGGCGTGCGCCACCGCGCCGAGGACCGTCCAGGCATACGGGGCGTGCCCCTGCGCGGACAGCCACGGAAAGTAGTGATCGCTGGAGACTTCGAAGTCGAAACCCGCATGTTCTGCCGAAATCGCATAACGGACAAGGTCTTTCGGTCCGCTCTGCTCGGTCATCAAGGTATAGCCGAAACGTGTCATGGTCCCCGGGATACCCGGGCGACCGGCTGCGAAACGGGGACTGCCCCGGCAAGGTCTGGTCCCGACGATTCCGACGGGATACCGTCCTCACCAGCAGCTATAGCCGGATCGCCACCAGGAGGACTCGGTAGCGTCGAGCCCGCGTTCTTCGATTCGATCGCGTTCGACGACCCCTGGCGGCGCGTCCCGGCCTGACCACCGCGAGGCGTGCGGCTGGAGTGACTGACGTTGTCAATTGCTCCGGTGATCGACAGGATGGTGGGCATGACCTCTGACGCCGGCGGTTCCAGTCCGGCGGGGACGCCGCCCCCTGGCGGTGGGCCGATCGGCTATCCCCCGCCCGGATACCCGGGCTACCCGCCCGCCGGGTACGGCGCACCGGGATACGGGCCACCTCCCGGCTACCCGCCTCCGGGGTACGGCCCGCCCGCCGGTTACCCGCCACCGGGCTACGGCCCCCCACCGGGTTATGGTCCGCCGCCGGGCTACGGCCCCCCACCTCCGGCGTTCAAACCCGGCGTCGTCGCGCTTCGTCCCCTCGGCCTGTCCGATATGTTCAACGGGGCGGTTGCCTACATCAGGGCGAATCCCAAAGCCACATTGGGTCTTACGACGATCGTGGTGGTCGCGGCTCAGCTCCTGACGCTGGCGCTGTCCCTGTTGCCGCTCGCGTTCACCGGCCAGATCGCCCAGGCCATGGACAGCGACGAGCCCACCGCCGAGATGGTGATGAGCTGGGCGGCCTCGAGTGTCACCGGGGCCGTCTCGACCTTCCTGTCGGCGATCCTGCTCAGCGGCCTGCTGACGGTGGTCGTCGGGCGCGCGGTGTTCGGTGCCGGCATCACGATCGGGGAAGCCTGGCGACGGTTCCGGCCGAGGTTGTGGGCGCTGATCGGGTTCGGTGTGCTGCAGACGGTCGGCGCCCTCGTGCTGGTCGGGGTGGTCGTGCTGATCATCGTGGTCATCGCGGTGGCAGCCGACGGACTGATCGCATTCCTCGTCGGCGCCCCACTGGTGCTCGCGCTGATCGCGGCGTTGGTGTACCTGGGCACCATGCTGACATTCGTCCCGGTGGTGATCGTGCTGGAGCGCCGCGACATCATCTCGTCGATCAAGCGGTCGTTCGCCCTGATCAAAGGTGATTTCTGGCGGGTGCTGGGAATCCGGCTGCTCGCGGCGCTTGTAGCGAATCTGGTCGCGGGTGCGGTCGCGATCCCGTTCAGCTTCGGCGGCCAGTTCGCGCTCTCCGCCTCGGCGTCCACCACGGCGGCGCTGGTCGCGATGGTCCTGTTCGCGGTCGGCGGCGCCTTCGGACAGATCGTCACCGGGCCGTTCAGTGCGGGCGTGATCGTGCTGCAGTACACCGATCGGCGGATCAGGTCGGAGGCGTTCGACCTCGTCCTGCGGACCGGCGCCGCCGGTGGACCCGCAGCACCGGCGGACTCCACCGATGATCTCTGGCTGACACGCCAGAGCTGACATGCCCACAATCGACATCGACCGCGACGCAGCTCACGAGGCAGCCCAGCGTGAGCTCGCCAAGCCCGCCTATCCCAAGCCGTCACTGACCGACCAGATCTACGCCTGGATCGAGGAACTGCTGTACCGGCTGGTGGCCAAAGGCGCCGAACTGCCTGGCGGCTGGTTCACCGTGACGGTACTGCTGATCCTGCTCGCCGTCGGCGTCGTCGTCGCCGTCCGCATCGCTCGACGCGCCATGCGGACCAGTCGCGGCGATTCACCTGCCCTGTTCGGCGGGCGCGAGCTCAGCGCAGCCGAGCACCGCGCAACCGCCGAACAGTATGCGGCGTCCGGGGATTGGGCTCCGGCCATCCGCCACCGGCTGCGAGCCGTCGCGCGACGGCTGGAGGAGAACGGGACGCTGGACCCGGTCCCGGGACGAACCGCGACCGAGCTGGCCCGCGCCGCGGCACGCAAGCTGCCGAGCGTTGCCGACGAACTCGCCGCAGCAGCAGAGGCTTTCAACGACGTCACCTACGGTGAGCGCCCCGGACTGGAATCGCAGTACCGGATGATCGCCGCGCTGGACGACCGGCTGGACAGCCCCGTCGCGGTGGGCTCCGGCGAAACGCAGGCGGCGCCACATCAGGCATGGACCGAGGTGCGATGACGGACACCACCTCGACCGTCGTGGGTGCGACCATGGTTCAGCGTTTGCGCGGATTACGTTGGGTGCTGGTCGCTCTCGTCATCATCGTCGCGGTCGCCGCAGCGAGCGTTTACCTGACGGCGCCGCGGCCCGGCGGCAGGATGGCTGCCGACTCGACGTCACCCGAGGGCGCCCGGGCGCTGGTCGCGCTGTTGCGCGATCACGGCGTGACGGTCATCGAGGCCGACACCGCCGACGTCGTGGAGCGCGAAGCTCGGCCCGGCACCCTGCTGGTGATGGCGCAGACATTCCACCTGTACGGCGACGAGCTTCTGGGCCGCCTGGCCGAGCTGCCCGGCGACCGGCTGCTGGTCGAGCCGGTCAGCGCCACCCGCGAGAAGCTCGCGCCCGCGGTTCGTCGCGGGGAATCGACGAGTTTCGGTGGCCTGTCACCGGATTGCGATCTCCGGGAGGCCACCCGGGCGGGCACGGTGCAGCTCGGCGCCGCGGACGCCTATGAGGCCGCTGGGGCGACACCGGTGACCCGCTGTTACGACGGCACCCTGGTGCGGTACTCCGGCGACGGCCGCACGGTCACGGTCGTGGGCAGCGCGTACTTCATGATGAACCAGGGGCTGCTCGATGAGGGCAACGCCGCGCTTGCGATGAATCTCGCGGGCACCCAGCCGCGGGTGGTCTGGTATGCACCTCAGCGCAGCGAGGGCGCCGAATCCGGCGGCGGCGCGACGATCACCGACCTCATCCCCACCCAGGTGACCTGGCTGGTGTGGCAGCTGGTGCTGGCCGTGGCGCTGCTGGCCCTGTGGAAAGGTCGCCGAGTCGGCCCCCTGGTGGCCGAGCGGCTCCCCGTGGTGGTGCGGGCATCGGAGACCGTCGAGGGGCGTGGCCGGTTGTACCGGTCGCGCCGGGCGAGGGACCGCGCCGCCGAGGCGCTGCGGACGTCCACGCTGCAACGCCTGCTGCCGCGCCTCGGCCTGACCGCAGCGGCGGAAACAGCCGCCGTCGCCCACGCCGTCGCTGCCCGGTCCGGCCTCGATCCGACGGCGGTCACCCATACGCTCTACGGACAGCCCCCGGCAACCGACACCGACCTGGTGAACCTCGCCCGCGAACTCGACGACATGGAAAGGCTGGTCGCACAGTCGTGACACAACCCACCACCCAGTCCGGCGTCTCGACCGACGCCGCCCGCAACGCGCTGATGGCTCTGCGCGCTGAGATCGGCAAGGTCGTCGTCGGCCAGGACGCCGTGGTGAGCGGTCTCGTGATCGCGCTGTTGTGTCGCGGCCACGTGCTGCTGGAGGGTGTGCCCGGCGTCGCGAAGACCCTGTTGGTGCGCACCCTCGCCGCGGCCCTTCAGCTCGAGTTCAAGCGGGTTCAGTTCACCCCCGACCTGATGCCGGGCGACGTCACCGGCTCGCTGGTGTACGACGCGCGGACCGCGGAGTTCGAGTTCCGTGCGGGTCCGGTGTTCACCAACCTGCTGCTGGCCGACGAGATCAACCGCACACCGCCCAAGACGCAGGCTGCCCTGCTGGAGGCGATGGAGGAGCGACAGGTCAGCGTCGACGGCGAGCCCCGCGCGCTGCCCGACCCGTTCATCGTCGCCGCCACCCAGAACCCGATCGAGTACGAGGGCACCTACCAGCTTCCCGAGGCGCAACTGGACCGGTTCCTGGTGAAGCTCAACGTTCCGCTGCCGCCGCGCGATCAGGAGATCGCGATCCTCAGCCGTCATGCGCACGGGTTCGACCCGAGGGACCTCTCGGCGGTGAAGCCGGTCGCCGGACCTGCGGAGCTGGCAGCCGCGCGGGAAGCGGTGCGACAGGTGCTCGTCGGCGACGAGGTGCTCGGTTACATCGTCGACATCGTCGGTGCGACAAGGCATTCGCCGTCGCTGCAGCTCGGGGTGTCCCCGCGCGGCGCGACGGCACTGCTGGCCACGTCGAGGTCATGGGCCTGGCTCTCGGGTCGTAGTTACGTCACCCCGGACGACGTCAAGGCGATGGCACGGCCCACGCTGCGGCACCGGGTCGCGCTGCGGCCCGAGGCCGAGCTCGAAGGGGCGACCGCCGACGGGGTGATCGAAGGCATCCTGGCCGCGGTGCCGGTGCCCCGATAGTCGCCGGGCAATGATTCTCACCGGACGCACCGGTCTGATCGCACTCCTGTGTGCGCTTCCGATCGCGTTCGCCGCCCGGCCCGCGCTGGCCTTCGCGGTGCTGGCGGCCCTGCTCGCCGTCGCGGTGGCGGTCGATGTCGTGCTCGCGGGCAGCCCGCGGGCTTTGCGGCTGAGCCGCGGTGGACAGACCTCTGCACGGCTGGGCCAGCCGGTGGCCGCGGCGTTGACGGTCGACAACGGTGGCCGGTCCCGGTTCCGTGGCGTGATCCGTGACGCGTGGGCTCCCAGCGCGCGCGCCGAGCCGCGGCTGCATCGGGTGAATATCGCCGCCGGCCAACGGATCGCAGTCGAGACGCAGTTGCGTCCGGTGCGCCGCGGGGATCAGACCTCGGCGTTGGTCACCGCCAGATCCGTTGGGCCGCTTGGCCTTGCCGGACGGCAGGCCTCGCACCGGGTGCCGTGGCAGATCCGGATCCTGCCGCCGTTCCTCTCGCGAAAGCACCTGCCGTCACGGCTGGCCCGGCTGCGCGAACTCGAGGGCATGACGCCCGTGCTGATCCGCGGCCAGGGCACCGAGTTCGACTCGCTGCGTGAGTACGTCGACGGCGACGACGTCCGCTCCATCGACTGGCGGGCGACCGCGAGACGCGCCGACGTGGTGGTGCGAACCTGGCGGCCCGAGCGGGACCGGCGGGTGGTCATCGTCCTGGACACGGGCCGCACGTCGGCAGGCCGGGTGGGTGTCGACCCGACCGGAGCGCCGGCGGAAGCCAGATTGCCGGCTCCGCCGGCGGAAGCCAGATTGCCGGCTCCGCCGGCGGAAGCCAGATTGCCGGCTCCGCCGGCGGAAGCCGACCCCGGCACAGGCTGGCCACGACTGGACTGGTCGATGGACGCCGCCCTGCTGCTTGCGGCCCTGGCTGCGCGGGCGGGTGACCACGTCGACTTCCTCGCTCACGACCGCGTCACGCGGGCCGGGGTGTTCAACGCCTCGCGCACCGAACTGCTGGCCCACCTGGTCAACGCCATGGCGCCGCTGGAGCCCGCGCTGATCGAGTCGGACCCGCGGGCGCTGGTGTCCGCGATCCAGCGGCGGGCGCGGCGACGCGCGCTGGTGGTGCTGCTCACCGACCTGAACGCCTCCGCGATCGACGAGGGCCTGCTCACCGTGTTGCCCCAGCTGTCCGCCAAGCACCACGTGCTGCTGGCCGCGGTGGCCGATCCGCGGGTCGACACGCTGGCCGCCGGCCGGGCCGACGCCGTCGCGGTGTACGACGCCGCCGCCGCCGAACGCGCCCGCAACGAACGCCGCGACGTCGCCTCCCGCCTTCGGCGCTGCGGTGTCGACGTCGTCGACGCCCCGCCGGAGGAACTGGCGCCGGCGCTGGCCGACCACTACCTGGCGATGAAGGCCACCGGCCGCCTGTAACCCTCGCGAGCGTGCAGCCAGGGTAGCGGCGACGCGCTGTCGGCTACCTGGAATGCACGTTCGCGGAAGAAGAACTCAGCCGGTTGGCACCAGGTCGGGCGCATTGTCGATATCGCCGGTCTCCCCGGCGCGTACGGCCCTGCGGCCGAAGTGGAAGACGTATCCGAGGAAGGCGATCTCGGCCGCGACGCCGATCGCGATCCGTGCGAACGTCGGCAGCGGCGACGGCGTGACGAACCCCTCGATCAGGCCGGCGACCGCGAGCACCGCGACCAACCCGACGGCGACCGCGATCACCGCTCTGCCCTGCTCGGCCAGCACCTGGCCGCGCGGCCGGTTGCCCGGCGAGATCACCGACCAGCCGAGTCGCATCCCGGCCCCGGCCGCCAGGAACACCGCGGTCAACTCGATCAACCCGTGCGGTGTGATCAGGCCAAGGAAGATGTCGCCCTTGCCCGCGTCGAACATCAACCCGGCGTTCACCCCGAGGTTGGCCGCGTTCTGGAACAGCACGTACGGGATCGGGATTCCGAGCAGGATCGAGAACCCGATGCACTGCGCCGCGACCCAGGCGTTGTTCACCCACACCGACAGCGCGAACGACCCCGCCGGATGCTCGCTGTAGTAGGAGGCGAAGTCATTGTTGACCAGCTGCTCGATCTCACCGGGCGTTCCGAACGCCGCCTGGACTTCCGGGTCCTTGGCGATCCAGACGGCGATCAGCGTCGCGACGAAGAAGAAGCCGGCCGCCGATCCGAGCCACCACCGCCACGACCGGTAGGCGACGACCGGAAACGACACGGTCCAGAAGCGGACGAACTCGCTCCACAGCGGTGCATGCGCCCCGGTGATGACCGAGCGCGCCCGCGCCACCAGCCCCGACAGCTTGCCGACGAGGACCGCGTCCGAGGAGGCGGACCGCACCATCGACAAATGGGTCGACACCCGCTGGTACAGGTCGACGAGTTCGTCGACCTCGGCGCCGGTCAGGTGCCGCCGTTTCTTCACCAGCCGGTCGAGACGATCCCACGTCGGGCGATGCGTCAGCACGAACGCGTCGACATCCACATCGGCGATCCTAGTAGCGTTGGAAAGCATGGCCGGTCCGCAAGAGCCCGTGGTGACAGGGGACGCGGTGATCCTCGACGTCCAGATCGCCCAGGTACCGGTGCGCGCACTGTCGGCGTTGATCGACGTCACTGTGGTGTTCATCTGCTACGTCATCGGTGTCGTGCTGTGGGCGGCGACGCTGTCGCAGTTCGATTCGGCGTTGTCGGCGGCGGTGCTGATCATCTTCACGGTGCTGGCGCTGGTGGGCTACCCGTTGATCTTCGAGACCGCCACTCGCGGCCGAACGCTGGGCAAGATGGCGATGGGTTTACGCGTCGTGTCCGACGACGGCGGACCGGAACGGTTCCGTCAGGCACTGTTTCGCGCACTGGCCGGAGTCATCGAGATCTGGATGCTCACCGGTGGTCCCGCGGTGATCTGCAGCCTGCTCTCACCGAAGGGCAAGCGCATCGGCGACATCTTCGCAGGCACCGTGGTGATCAGCGAACGCGCGCCGCGAATGTCGCCACCGCCGCCGATGCCCCCGCAGCTCGCGTGGTGGGCGTCGTCGTTGCAGCTTTCCGGCCTCGGCTCCGAGCAGGCCGAGCTCGCCCGCCAGTTCCTTTCCCGAGCACCGCAATTGAATCCCGAGATGCGGGATCAGATGGCGCATCGGATCACGGTCGACATCGTCACGCGGATCTCGCCGCCGCCACCGCCGGGCACGCCCGCGCCGCTGATCCTCGCCGCGGTCCTCGCCGAGCGGCACCGCAGGGAACTCGGGCGGATGCAGGCACCGGCCCCCCAACCGGCGTGGCCCACCTTTGCGGACGCGGATTCCCGAAACATGTATCCGCCGCTGCCGCGGACACCGTCGCCGCCGGCGCCGTCGTCACCGAGCGAGCCCGGGGCCTTCACCCCGCCCTCCTGATTCCGCGCGCTGTGCTGACGGTCCTCAGCCGGCGATCCAGTTTCCGTGAAATCCGTACGGAACACGCTGCGGTAGCTTGATTCTGGCAACGGGCGGGCCGGTGAAGTCGGACGCGTCGATGATCACCAGGTCGCTGCCGTCGCGAGCGGGATCGTAGACGTAGCCCAGATACCACCCGCTGCTCTCGTCGGCCGGCCCGGAGGTCGACGGGACGAACACCGCTTCACCAGGCCCGCCGGGGCCGCCGGTGCCGTCGAATCGGTGCTCGGCGGCCTCACCGGTGACGAGGTCGTGGCGGACGAGGTTGCCCTCTCCGACGGACACCGTGTAGCGGGCAGGCAGGGTCGCGAGCCGGTCGTCGATCCTCGGGAACTCGACGACCCGGTCGTCGAGCTGACGTTCGGTGACGGTGCCGCGCCGCAGGTCCACCGTCCATGTCCACATCACCCCGTCGGCGTCGAATCCACCGTCCTGCCGCCATAATTCGGGATAGCGGACGGCGTGCAGCACCAGCGCGTCGCCGTCGGCAGACGTCGTCTCGTAGGCGTTGGCGACGTGGAAGACGTAGCACGGGTCGATCTCCAGCCATCGCACCTCGCCGTGGGGGTCGTCGCGGCGCAGCAGACCCAGCCGGGCTCCGTAGGAGTCGTCCCAGCGGTAGGGCATATCGCCGCTGCCGCTCATCGCGACCTCGAGGTTGAAGACGATGGGCAGGTCCATGAACACGACGTAGTTCGGTGTCAGCGCGAAGTCGTGCATCATCGTCAGCGCCTTGACCTCCAGCGGCCGGTTGACCACCAACTGGCCGTCGGCGTCCGCGCGGTGGTAGGTGACGTGCGGGGCGAAGATGTTGCCGTACCCGAAGAAATGCATCTCACCGGTCGTCGGGCAGATCTTGGGGTGCGCGGTCATCGAGTTGGCCAGTCTGCCGTCGAAGTCGTAGGCGCCCACCGTCTCGAGGTCATTGGTGATCTCGTACGGCAGAGAGGATTCGACCAGCGCGAGTGTCTTTCCCGCGTGGTTGACGATGTGGGTGTTGGCCACGCTGGCCCGGAGGTTGCGGGTGCCGTCGGAGTTGTAGAGCGGGAACGGCTTCTCGAAGCTGTCGGTGCGCACCCAGCGGTTGCGGTACCACGCGGCGCGGCCGCCCTCGATGCGGACACCGTGGATCATGCCGTCCCCGGTGAACCAGTGCCCCGTCGCCTCACGCGGGTTCGGCCCGTTGCGCAGGTACCAACCGGTCACCTCGGCGGGGATCGCACCTTCCACCGGCAACGCGAACTCGGTCAGTTCGTCGGTGACGGGCGCATAGTTGCCACGGCGGAAGAAGTCACCGGTGCCGAACAGCGCTGAGGTGTCGGTCTTGTCTGAGGCGGTATCGGTCATGGGCTGGACCTCCTGTGGGGAACTTCCCCACCATGACACCTCAGTATTGACATGTCAATAGTGGAGTGTCGCGCACTCGAGTGGAGCCCGCGAGGGGCGTGGAAGGTGACCCCGCTTCGGGAGTCGGCGGCCGTCGAAGCCGAGCCCGTGGCCTGATCGAGACGCCGGATACGGCCCCGATACTCCAATCCTGGAATATCGGGGCCGTACTATGCCGCCATGAGCCTTCGATTCGCCGCGCTCGGCCTGCTCGCCCAGCATCCCGGCAGCGGATACGACCTGATCAAACGCTTCGAGAAGTCGATGGCCAACGTGTGGCCCGCGACGCAGAGCCAGCTCTACGGTGAGCTGAACAAGCTCGCCGATGCCGGTCTCATCGAGGTCGCCGACATCGGGCCGCGCGGCCGCAAGGAGTACCGCGTCACCGAGACCGGCCGCGCCGAGCTCGTCCGCTGGATCGGGGACTCCGCCGAGGATCCGCCGATGCGCCGGCCGGACGTGCTTCGCGTCTTCCTGCTCGGCGAGCTGCCCGCCGAAGACGCCCGCAGGTACGCCACGGCTTTCGCAGAACGCGCCGGTTCCGAGCTGAAACGCCTTGAAAGCCTGCGTGATTCGATCAACTGGGGTGACACCGACGCCGACTTCTACGGCCACGCGGCGCTGGAGTTCGGCCTGCGGGACACCGCCATGGAGGAGCAGTGGGCGCGCTGGTTGGTGAAGTCGATCGACGACCGCGGCCGAAAATAGTTCCCCGGTACGCGTTGCATCGCGATAGTTTCCGATATATCGTCAACGTATCGGAAGCGCATTTCGTGCTTCCTCTCGAACCAAAGGACACGAACATGAACACCCACATCAATCCCCCTTTCCCCTCCGGTGACAGCCCGTTCGAGGGGCGCGGCTTCGGTTTCGGGGCCGGCTTCGGCCCCGAAGACCGCCGGACGCTGCACGAACGGCGCAGGCAGACCCGGCGCGAATTCCGCGACCACCTTCGCGAGCACCGCGGTGAGGCCGGCTTCGGCGGTCCCGGCTTCGGCGGCTTCGGCCCCGGTGGCTTCGGCCCCGGTGGCGGCAAGTTCGGAGCCGGCTTCGGGTTCGGCCCCGGTGGCCGAGGCGGCAGGCGCGGCGGACCCCGCGGCGGCGGACGCGGCAGGCGCGGTGACGTGCGCGCCGCGATCCTCAAGCTGCTCACCGACCGGCCGATGCACGGCTACGAGATGATCCAGGAGATCGACGAACGCAGCCAGCAGCTGTGGAAGCCGAGCCCCGGCTCGGTCTATCCGACGCTACAGTTGCTCGTCGACGAAGGCCTGATCGTCGCGACCGAATCCGAGGGCAGCAAGAAGCTCTTCGAATTGACCGACGACGGCCGCGCCGCCGCCGAGAAGATCGAGACCGCACCCTGGGACGAGATCACCGAAGGTGCCGATCCCGCAGCGATGGGGCTGCGCACCGCCGTCGGCCAGCTGATGGGTGCGGTCGCTCAGTCCGCGCACGCGGCGAACAGCGAGCAGCAGCAGCGCATCGTCGACATCGTCAACAACGCCCGTCGCGAGATCTACCACGTCCTCGGCGAGGACTGACAGCGAGTTCGGCGCCATGCAACGCGGTGGCGCCCAACGTGCTGTTGATCCCCGGCACCTCGTCGGTGGCACACCTGGAGGAGAACACCGCGGTCGCCGGTATCGAACTCGACGCCGACACGAAGGCCGAACTGGACGCCTCAGAACCCAGGGAGGCTTGAGAACTCAGGCGGCAACCGATGGTTTCGGCGCCTCGAGCGGTTGCCCGCGCATCACCACCCAGTGCAGCGCGGCGCCCAGCGCCGCGCCGAAAACCCACGCGAAGCCGGACAACGCGTGTAGCGCGGGCACCCAGACCGCGGACACCGCGAACACGCCTGACACCGCGAACGCCCACAGCGCCCGGACATTCCAGCCCTTGGTGAAGTAGTAGGTTCCTGCCGGGTCGACCGAGTAGAGATCCTGGAGCTTGAGCTGTTGGCGCCGCAACAGGAAGTAGTCGGCGATCATGATGCCGTACAGCGGGGCCAGCACGGCGCCGAGGGTGTCGACGAACTTCGGCAGGCCGGCGTTGCCGATCATCGACACCCACAGCGCCCCGATGACGAAACCCAAAGCCGCGGTGATGAACCCGGCGATGCGGAAGTTCAGCTTCTCCGGCTTCAGGTTTACGATGTCATAGACCGGTGGGATGAAGTTCGCCACCAGGTTGATGCCGACGGTTGCGATGAAGAAGGTGACCGCGGCGAGAATGCTCAGCCAGACGTTGCCGACGGCACCGACGATGTCGGCGGGGTTGGTCATCGGATCACCCTGACCGCCCTGGAACACGATGTAGGCGCCCGCGGTGATGAACAGCGACAACAGCGTGAAGAAGGTGAGGCTGACCGGTAGTCCGAGGAGGTTGCCCCGCTTCATCTCCCGATCGCTGCGGGTGAACCGGGCGAAGTCGCCGAAGTTGATGATCACCGCCGAGAAGTAGGCGATCATGGTGCCCACCACGCCGACGAACGCGGCAAGCGCGGCGGTGCCCTGCTTCTCACCGGCGAACAGATCGCCGACCGAGCTCAACAATCCGGATCCGGCCTGCCACCAGATCGCGACCAGCAGCAGAATCATCACCGCGTAGACGGCGGGTCCGGCGAAGTTGAGGAACTTGACGATCCCGTCCAATCCGCGGACGAACAGCCAGATCTGGAAACCGGCCACCGCGGTGTAGGAGACCCAGTCGACCCAGTTCATCCCGAGGAAGGTGGCCGTCGGCGCCGAACCGAGCACCGCGTTGATCGCCAACGCGACTGCGGTGGAGGCGAAGTACGTCTGGGCGCCGTACCAGAAGATGGCGACGATGCCGCGTACCGTCGCCGGGAACATCCCCCCTCGCACCCCCATCGATGCGCGGGCGACCACCGGGTAGGGGATGCCGTACTTGACACTCGGTCGACCCGACCAGTTCACGAAGAACATCACCAGCGCCCCGGAGAGCACGATCGCGGCGAGGACGAACCAACCGTTGATGCCTGCGGTGACGAACAGGCTCGCGGCCAGCGTGTAGCCGGCCAGGCTCTGGACGTCGTTGGTCCAGACGTTGAAGATCTCGAACCAGCCCCATTTCCGTTGTGCCGGTGCGGTCGGTGCGAGTTCGTCGTTGTGCAGTGAACTGTGCGCCGCTGCCGCCTCGAAACCGTCGACGACGATCGCCGCCGACGGCGACGACGCGACGATGGTGGGGTCGTGGCTCGCGGAGCCGCTGTGGTCGACGGCCATCAGGATCCTTTCCCGGACCGACCGGAACGGCCCGTGGGGTCCGGCGCGCCACGATCGGCGCACCGATGCTCCTGTGACGCTATGGCGCTGAGGTTTCGGTGATGTGAGCCGCGCGTTTCCCTTGGGTGACCCGAGAGATCGCCGCCCGTCAGTCGACGTCGACCCAGTCCAGCGTGCGTTGCACCGCCTTCTGCCAGCCGGCGTAACCGGCGGCGCGCTGTTCCTCGCTCCACTGCGGGGTCCACCGCTTGTCCTCGTGCCAGTTGGCCCGCAACTCGTCGGGGTCCGACCAGAACCCGACCGCGAGCCCGGCCGCATACGCCGCCCCGAGCGCAGTCGTCTCTGCCACAACGGGTTTCACGACATCCACACCAAGCACGTCGGCCTGGATCTGCATGCACAGATCGTTGGCGGTGATGCCGCCGTCGACCTTGAGCACCTCCAGGTGCACACCGGAGTCGGCTTCCATCGCGTCGACGACATCGCGACTCTGGTAACAGATGGCCTCCAGCGTCGCGCGTGCGACGTGGGCGTTGGTGTTGAACCGCGACAAGCCGACGATGGCACCGCGCGCATCGGAGCGCCAGTACGGCGCGAAGAGGCCGGAGAACGCGGGCACGAAGTACACCCCGCCGTTGTCGTCGACCTGCCGGGCCAGCGCCTCGCTCTGCGCGGCGCCACTGATGATGCCGAGTTGGTCGCGCAGCCACTGGATGGCCGACCCCGTCACCGCGATCGAACCCTCCAGTGCGTAAACGGGTTTCGCGGGGCTGCCATCTCTGGACGCGAACTGGTAACACACCGTGGTCAGCAGCCCGTTCGACGACCGCACGATCTTCTCGCCGGTGTTGAGTAGCAGGAAGTTTCCGGTTCCGTAGGTGTTCTTGGCCTCGCCTGCGGCCAGGCAGACCTGCCCCACCATCGCCGCCTGCTGGTCCCCGAGGCTCGCCGTCAGCGCCACCTCCCCACCGAGCGGGCCCGACGCCAGCGTCATCCCGTACGGTTCGGGCGACGACGACGACTTGATCTGCGGCAGCATCCTGCGCGGAATCCCGAAGAGTGCCAACAACTCGTCGTCCCAGTCCAGGGTCTCGAGATCCATCAGCATGGTGCGGCTGGCGTTCGTCACGTCGGTGACGTGAACGCCGCCGCGCGGCCCGCCGGTGAGGTTCCACAGCACCCACGAGTCGGCGGTGCCGAAGATCGCGTCGCCCTTCTCGGCGGCGTCGCGAAGCCCGTCGACGTTCTCCAGGATCCACTGCACCTTGCCCGCCGAGAAGTACGTCGCCGGCGGCAGTCCCGCCTTGTGGCGGATGACGTCACCGCGGCCGTCGCGGTCCAACGCTGAGGCGATCCGGTCGGTGCGGGTGTCCTGCCACACGATGGCGTTGTAGTAGGGCCGCCCGGTGCGCTTGTCCCACACCAGCGCGGTCTCACGCTGGTTGGTGATGCCGAGCGCGGCGAGGTCGTCGGCTTGCAGTTTCGTCGAGTTGAGCACCGTCATCAGCACCGACGCGGTGCGCTCCCAGATCTCCACCGGGTTGTGTTCCACCCAGCCCGCGCGCGGCAGGATCTGTTCGTGTTCGAGCTGGTGGCGGCCGATCTCCCGGCCCGAATGGTCGAAGATCATGGCGCGGGTGCTCGTGGTGCCCTGGTCGATTGCTGCGACGAAGTCGGCCATTCGTCCATGATGGACCACGTGGGTAGAGCAGCTCTGGACAACATGGACATCGACCGCATGCCGCGGGGCGGCCCGGACGCGTCGTGCCTGGACCGGCTGTTGCAGACCGACCGGCAGGAGTACCTGGACCGGGACTCCGAAGGAGACGCTGCGGGCGAAGCGCGCAAGCGCAGCGTGATCCGGGCCCTGGAGTGGACCGGCGAGGTGTTCGGCAACCACGAGCGGTTCGCCAAGATCGCCCTCGACGAGGTGGCCGACGTCGCCGATCCCCGCATCCTGGAGCTGGGCGCCGGGCACGGCGGGCTGTCCCGCAAGCTGCTGGAATGGCATCCGACCGCGAGGTTGACGGTGACCGACGTCGAGGCGAACTCGGTGGCCGCCATCGCAGCGGGTGACCTGGGGGCGCATCGGCGCGCGACGGTCCGGCGGATGGACGCGACCGCTCTGGACGCCGCCGACGGCCAGTTCGACCTGGCGGTGTTCGTGCTGTCGTTCCACCACCTGCCCCCGAGTGCGGCGGCCCGGGTGTTCGCCGAGGGCACCAGGGTGGCCGACAAGCTGCTCGTCATCGACCTGCCGCGGCCGCCGGCGCCACTGCACGTGCTGCGACTGGCCACGATGCTCCCGCTGGCCGCGGTGGTGCCGTTCGTGCACGACGGAGTGATCAGTTCGCTGCGCGCCTACAGCCCGTCGGCGCTGCGAGCGCTGGCCGCTTACGCCGATCCGTCCATCGAGGTGGTGCTTCGGGGCGGGTTGTTCAGTCCGCAGGTGGCGGTGGCCACGCGCCGATAGGCTCGGCCCGTGGGCGAGGAAGTGAAGCGGACCGAGTACAGCCACGCGCACCGCCGCGACTACCGGCGAAAGGTCCAACTGTCCCTCGACGTGTTCGAGACGATGCTGGCCCAGTCGAGCTTCGACTTCGAGAAGCCGCTGACCGGCATGGAGATCGAGTGCAACCTGGTCGACAACGACTACCAGCCGGCGATGAGCAACGCCGACGTCCTCGCCTCGATCGCCGACCCGGCCTACCAGACCGAATTGGGCGCCTACAACATCGAATTCAACGTGCCGCCCCGCCGCCTGCCGGGGCGAGCTGCTCTGGACCTCGAGAACGAGGTCCGTGCCAGCCTCAACGCCGCGGAGGTCAAGGCCAACTCCGACGGCGCCCACATCGTGATGATCGGCATCCTGCCCACCCTGATGCCCGAGCACCTGACCGGTCGGTGGATGAGCGAATCAGTCCGCTACCAGGCACTCAACGACTCGATCTTCAGCGCCCGTGGCGAGGACATCATGATCGACATCGCAGGCCCGGAGCGACTCAGCCTTCAGACCGCGTCGATCGCACCCGAATCCGCCTGCACCAGCATGCAATTGCACCTGCAGGTCTCCCCCGCCGACTTCGCCGACAACTGGAACGCCGCCCAGGTCCTCGCCGGCCCGCAGTTGGCGCTCGGAGCGAACTCGCCGTACTTCTTCGGCCATCACCTGTGGTCGGAGACGCGCATCGAATTGTTCGCCCAGGCCACCGACACCCGCCCCGACGAGCTCAAGACCCAGGGGGTGCGACCCCGCGTGTGGTTCGGGGAACGCTGGATCACCTCGATCTTCGACCTGTTCGAGGAGAACGTGCGGTATTTCCCGTCGCTGCTGCCTGAACTCTCCGACGAGGATCCGGTGGCCGAACTGGCCGAGGGCCGCACCCCGCACCTGTCGGAACTGCGGCTGCACAACGGCACCATCTACCGGTGGAACCGCCCGGTCTACGACGTGGTGGGCGGACGGCCGCACCTGCGGGTCGAGAACAGGGTGCTGCCCGCGGGGCCGACGGTGCTGGACATGATGGCCAACTCGGCGTTCTACTACGGCATGCTGCGGGCGCTCTCCGAGGAGGACCGGCCGCTGTGGACGAAGATGAGTTTCTCTGCGGCGCAAGCGAATTTCCTGGCCGCCGCGCAGCGGGGCATGGACGCACAGCTGTACTGGCCCGGGCTGGGCGAGGTCACGCCCGACGAACTGGTTCTGCGGCAGCTGCTGCCGATGGCCGAGGAGGGCCTGCGCCGGTGGGAGGTCGCCGCCGACGTGCGCGACCGCTATCTCGGGGTGATCGAGGGACGCGCCAAGACGGGCCGCAACGGTGCTGCGTGGCAGTCGGCCGCGGTCGACGCGCTCCAGGATCGCGGTTTGAGCCGGCCCGACGCGCTCGCCGAGATGCTGCGGTTGTACTGCGAGCGGATGCATTCCAACGACCCGGTGCACACCTGGGACCTACCGGCCTGACGGATGGGCGGCGTACCGTCGCACCATGGCCGACAACCTCGAGGTGATGGACTGGGACGACGCCTACCGCGGCGAGGGGGAGTTCGAGGGGCCGCCACCGTGGAACATCGGTGAACCACAGCCGGAGTTGGCCGCGCTGATCCGGGCGGGCAAGGTCCGCAGCGAGGTGCTCGACGCCGGCTGCGGGCACGCCGAGTTGTCGTTGTCACTGGCAGCCGACGGGTACACCGTGACCGGGATCGACATCAGCCCCACCGCGGTGGACGCCGCGGCGGCGGCCGCTGCCGAACGCGGTGTGGCGCAGCGGGCCACCTTCGTCGCCGCCGACATCACGTCGTTCACCGGATTCGACGGCCGGTTCGCCACGATCATCGATTCCACGCTGTTCCACTCGTTACCCGTCGAGGCGCGCGACGGCTATCAGCAGGCGGTGTACCGGGCCGCCGCACCCGGGGCGGCGTACTTCATCCTGGTGTTCGCACGCGGCGCGTTCCCCGCGGAGGCGGAGATGAAGCCCAACGAGGTGACCGAGGACGAGCTGCGCGCGGTCGTCGGAAAGTACTGGCAGATCGACGACAGCCGGCCGGCCTTCATCCATGCCAATCCGCTGCCCGCCGGGATGGTGCCCGACGGGTCGCACTCCATGCCGGCTCACGACTTCGACGAGAAGGGCCGGATGAAGTTCCCGGCGTTCCTGCTCACCGCGCACAAACCCGACTAGCTCATCGACGGTGGCAGGAAGCGCCACGTCGGCTGAGGCGAGCGCGCGCTCCCGCACACCATTTACGGCGCGCCGTTGTGCAAACACGCGATCTCGCGGGAATCGAGCGGCGCCCCTTGACCCCTGGGCGGCGAGCATGCTCTGATTTGAACAACGTTCGAATCCGAACAACGTTCGAAAGGGCAGCCGGGGCGATGGCGAGGACCCGTAGGATGGCTTCGGTTCTGCCCTACGGCGCGCTGGACCGCGAACATCTGGTCAAGCATCTTCTCGAGCTCGCGCGCCGCGTCGGCGTCGGGAACGTGACGATGCGCAACCTGGCCGCCGAGGCCGGCACCTCCCCGTCGTCGGTGTATTACCACGTGAAGGACAAGGCGGCCCTGCTCGACCTGCTGGTCGACTCCGTCCTCGAGAGCATCGAGATCCCCGTCGACGGCGACTGGGAAGACCGCGTCGTGACACTCCACACCAACGCCTGGCAGGCCCTGGTCGCCATCCCCGGCATCGCCGCCCTGATCCAGCAACGCCCACTGATCGGGGCGGCCGACACCATGGACCGCACGGTCAAGCAGATCATGACCGAATCTGGTTGGGCGCCAGCAGATGTCGATGCAGCGCATGCCGTTCTCTACATCCATCTGCTCGGCTCGGTGCAGCTCGAGCACCATCTGCGTCGCACCGGCGCCGGTGACGCGCAGCTGCTCTTCCAGCACGGGCTGCGCGTGATCCTGGCCGGCCTGCACCACACCCGCGCGGCGCCCACGAATGACCAGAGGAGACCGTCATGAACACCCTGCATTCGCCGGCCTTCTACGCCGGCGACCCCTACCCGACCTACCGGGCACTGCGCGCCGACGACCCGGTGTCCTGGAACGACGCGGCCGGGTTCTGGGCGCTGCTGAAGTACGAGGACGTCCGGTTCGTGTCGACCAATCCCGCGCTCTTCACCTCGGCCAAGGGCATCACCGTGCCCGACCCGGCGATCGAGAACCCGGTGCTCGACGGCAGCCTGATATTCACCGACCCACCGCGACACCGGCAGCTGCGCAAGCTGATCAACGCCGGGTTCACGCGCAGGCAGGTCGCCATCCTCGAGCCGAAGCTGCGGGCCTTCGCGCGCACCGCGCTCGATGCGATCGACCCGTCGGCCACCGAGTTCGCCGAACAGATCGCCGCTCCGCTGCCCACCCGGATGATCGCCGAGTTGCTCGGCGCCCCGGACGAGGACTGGGAGCAGTTCCGGACGTGGTCGGACGCCACGGTCGGCATGGACGACCCGGACGTCGAACTGGACACCTACACCGCGCTCGGCCGGCTGTACGAGTACTTCCAGGAGCTGATCTCGCTGCGCCGCCGCGGCGCCCTCAGCGACTCCGACGACCTGCTGTCGGTCCTGGTCGCCGCCGAGGTCGACGGGGCGCGGCTGACCGATGCGGATCTGCTCCAGTTCTGCCTGCTGTTGCTGGTCGCCGGGAACGAGACCACGCGCAATCTCATCGCGCTCGGCACGCTGGCCCTCATCGAGCGCCCCGACCAGTTCCAGCTGCTGCGGGACCATCCCGAGCTGATGCCGTCGGCGGTCGAGGAGTTGCTCCGCTTCACCTCGCCGGTCGCGAACATGACCCGGTGCGCCACCCAGGACGTCGAGCTGCGGGGCAAGCTGATCCGCGAAGGCCAGTACGTGACCATGCTGTACGGGTCGGCCAACCGCGACGAAGAGGTGTTCGGCGCCGATGCCGAGCAGCTCGACATCACCCGAAACCCCAATCCACACTTGGCATTCGGGTGCGGTGAGCATTCCTGCCTCGGCGCCCAGTTGGCCCGCCTCGAGGCCCGGGTGTTGTTCGAGGAGTTGCTGGTGCGCTTCGACCGCATCGAGCTCGACGGGGCCATCGTCCGGATGCAGGCGACGATGGTGCCCGGGGTCAAGCAGATGCCGGTGCGGTTGGCGCCGACGCCTGTCAGCGCGTAGTCGCGGCCAGGGCCTCGGCGAGTGTCTCGAGGTCGGTGCCGGTGACGTCGACGTGGGGGGACACCCGTAGCGCCGGCTGCGTCATCTCCCGCGGTGCCCGTTCCACGCCGAGGTAGGTCGTCACGATCGCCTGTTCGGTGATCAGACGCGCCCGCACGGCCATCGGGTCGACGCCGTCGGGTGCCCGCAGCGTGGTGATCGCGCTGGGCTCGTCGACGGGCTCGATGACGCTCCACCCGGGCACCTGCGCGAGCGCGGTGCGGGTGGCGGCTCCGACCTCTCGCAACCTGGCCTGCATGTTCTCCGGGCCCGCGGCCATGTGCTCGCCGAGCGCGACCGAGAGGCCCACGTGCAGGCCGACATTCTTCTCCGCGTGGCTCAGCCGCAGGGTGGTGGGTTCGGACAGCAGCCCCGGCTTGGTGGCGAGCATGCCGACGCCCCGTGGGCCCGCCGTCCACTTACGCGACGTCGCGTAGAGTGCGTCGGCACCGAGACCGGCGCAGTCCAGATGGGCGAATCCCTGGGCGGCATCGACGACCAACGGTATGCCGTGTCCCCGGCACGCCGCGGCCATGTCGAGGGCGGGTTGCACGATCCCACTGTGGCTGCCGAGGACCGTGAAATGCACGAGCGCGGGTGGACTCGACGACAGAAATGCCCCGACCGCGTCCAGATCGAGGCGGCCGAACCCGTCGACCGGAAGCTCGCGGATCTCGAACCCGTTGCGCTCCATGGTCATCAGGCTCGGACCGAACTCACCGGGCAGGCAGGCCAGGGTGCGGTCACCCGTCCAGTCGCGGAGCAGGATGTCGAGCGCGTCGTTGGCTCCGGTGGTGAAGACGACGTCGGCGTCGCCCATCCCGGTCAGCGCCCGCACCGCGGCGCGGCCCGCGTCGAGGACAGGCCCGGCGGCCTCCGCGGCGACGTACCCGCCCACCTCCGCTTCGTGGCGCGCGTGCCGGGCCGACGCGTCGATGACGGCCAGACTCTGCCGCGAACAGGCCGCGCTGTCGACATGCACCCCGGCGACGGGTGGCCGTGCCGCACGCCAGCCGTCGGCGAGCGTCATCTCGTCAACCGACATCAATTCACCGACAGGGACAGGCCGAAGTCGCCGGCTTCGTCGGTCCACCAATGGGTTCGACGCAGCCCGGCGGCCGCCAGTTCGGCATCGACACCGGAACGCAGGAACTTGCACGACACCTCGGTGAGCATCTGCTCCCCTTCGCCGAAGTCGACATCGAGGTCCAGTGCCGCGACGCGGACCCGTTGCGCGCGCGACGACCGCAGCCACATCTCGATGCGCTGTTCGGCGGCGTTCCACCGGGCGACGTGCTCGAAGTCCTCGACGTCGAAGTCGGCGCCGAGTTCCCGATTCACCACGGTGAGCACGTTGCGGTTGAACCGCGCCGTCACGCCGGCGCTGTCGTCGTACGCGCGGATCAACCGGCCGGTGTCTTTGACCAGATCGGTGCCGAGCAACAGCGAGTCACCGGGCTGCAGCATCTCGGCGACCGCGGCCAGGAAGTCCGCCCGCGGCCCGGGAGTCAGGTTCCCGATGGTGGACCCCAGGAATGCCACCAGTCGGCGGCCCGCATCGGGGATCTTGCCCAGGTGCTCCTCGAAGTCACCGCAGACAGCCTCGATCTCGATGCCCGGATACTCCTTTTCGATCGCCGCCCCCGCCGCCTTCAGCACGGTGGCATCCACGTCGAAAGGAACGAAGCGGCGCAGCGAATTGCGGTCGCGCAGCGCGTCGAGCAGCATTCGCGTCTTCTCCGAGGTGCCGCTACCCAACTCGACGAGAGTGTCGGCACCGGAGGCGGCGGCGATCTCGGCCGCGTGCGTGCCCAGGATCGCCGCCTCGGCACGGGTCGGGTAGTACTCCGGCAGCCGGGTGATCTGGTCAAACAGGTCACTGCCGACGGAATCGTAGAACCATTTGGGAGGCAACGTCTTCGGGAACTGTGTGAGGCCGTGTCGCACGTCGCGGCGCAGGGCCTCGTCGGCGGCGTCGGCGGCCAGGTAGTTGGCGAGTGAGAAGGTCATCACGATCCTTTCAGCGGTGTGAGCTGTACCCGCGCGTCGACGACCTCGACGAGGTGGCGATCCGGAACTTCCTGCCAGGCCGGATCGTCGTCGTAGGGTTCGCTGGCGAGCACGACGCCGTCCTTTCGGCGCAGCACCGACAAGGTGTCACCCCAGGTGGTGGCGACGAGGCGAGATCCGTTGGCGGCCAGGATGTTCAGCCGGGCGTTCGGGTCGTCGGCGGCGACGTCGACGATGGTGTCCACCAAGGCGGCCACACCGCGGTCGAAGATCAGCGCTGCCAGCAGCGCGCTGTCGTTGGTCGACTCCGCGCGCCCGGAGGCGGGCAGCACGGCACGGTCGACGAGTCCGTTGTGCGACAGCAGCCACGTCCCGTCGGTGAACGGCGCCGAGGCCGACGGCTCGATCGACATGCCCACGCTCGCGGAACGCACCGCGGCGACCACGCATCGACTGACCAGTGCGGGCGCCACCGACGCGAACGACGCGTCCCCCCACAGCGGTGCCGCGCTGCGCCACCGGCGAGGGACCGATTCGTCGGCGTCGACGTCGGAGAAGAAGCCGACGCCCCAGCCGTCGGCGTTCATCAGGCCGTGTTTCTGGCGGCGCGGTGCGTAGGACTGAACCAGTAACGCCGAGGGCGGCTCGAGAACCAGCGATGCCACCGACACCGGGGCGCCGAGCCAGGCCAGATGCCTACACATGATCGATGTCCCACGCCAGGCGCACACCGGAGAAGATCTGCCTGCGCACCGGGTGGTCCCAGTTGCGGAAACTGGGTCGCAGAATGCTCGGCGACACCGCCCACGAACCCCCGCGCAGCACCCGGTAGTCGCCGGTGCCTGCACCTTCGAAGAACGGTTCGGAGTACCGGTCGTAGACCATCGGGGTGAAGCCCGGCCACGGCCGCAGCGGCGAGGTCGTCCATTCCCACACGTCGCCCAGCATCTGTTCGACGCCGTACGTCGAGGCTCCGGCCGGATAGGCGCCGACCGGTGCCGGACGCAACGCATCACCGCCGAGGTTGGCCAGTTCGTCGGTGGGCCCGGCTGCACCCCAGGGGTATCGCCGGCGGGAGCGGGTGTGCGGATCCCACGCGCACGCCTTCTCCCACTCCACCTCGGTGGGCAGCCGTGCACCCGCCCACGCCGCGTACGCCTCCGCCTCGAAGTAGCTGACGTGCTGGACGGGTTCGTCGGCGGGGATGTCCTCGACGTGGCCGAAGCGGGTGCGGGTGCCCGCCGCCGCCCCGGTGTTCCAGAACAGCGGGGCGGTCAATCCGGCCTGTCGGCGGTGCGCCCAACCCGCCTCCGACCACCAGCGGCTCTGGTCATAGCCGCCGTCGTCGATGAACTGCCGCCATTCGCCGTTGGTCACCGGCACCCGCCCGATCCGGAACCCCGGAACGTCGACCACGTGGGCGGGGCGCTCGTTGTCCAGTGAGTACGGCTCCGTCGCCGCGTCCACCCCGAGGACGAACTCACCCGCGGGGACCAGCACCGACGTCCCTGCCAGCTCCGCCCGCCCGGCGGGCAGTGCGCAGCCGCGGTCGAGCAGCGGCGCACCCGACCGCAGACTCAGCGCCTGCAGCATCGTCTCGTCGTGCTGGTTCTCGTGGCTGATGACCATCCCGAAGGTGAACGCGTCAGGATGCCCGTCGGGCAGCGCGGCCAGGGCGTCGAGCGCCTTGCCGCGCACCGTCGCGCAATACGCGCGGGCGTCCGCGGGCGGCAGCAGCGGCAGGTCGGCCCTGCTGGCGCGGGAGTGCACGAACGCGTCGTAGAGGCGGTCCACCTGGGGGGACAGCAGGCCGGGCCGGTCCGAGTCCCCGCCGCGCAGCAGCCACAGCTCCTCCTGCTGGCCGATGTGGGCCAGATCCCAGACCAGCGGGCTCATCAGCGGGTCGTACTGCCGGCGCACCTCGGCGTCGTCGAAGTCGACGAGCCGCAGCGTGCGGTTCCTGGCCTTGGCCAGCTCATCGGCGAGCACCTCGTGTGACGTCACAACTCTCCATGTGCCAGTTGGGTGACCGCGCCGGCGATCCCGTACCGGACCGCGCGGTCGGCGAAGTCGTCGGCCGGGCTGCGTCCCTGCTCGACCGAACGCGCGAGCAGCCCCATGGATTCCTCGATGTCGGCGGGCACGCGCTCCGCGGCGGCCCGCACGCACGTCAGCGCAGCGCTGTGCAGCCGTCGGTCACGCAGGCCGACCTGCGCGGCGCGGTCCCACGCGGTGGCCACCGATTCGGTCGCCTCGGCGGCGATGTCCGCCGCGGTCGGGTCGTCGAGCAGCGTGGCGAGGGTGAACACCACGGCGGGCCAGATCCCGTCGGGCACGCTGTCGAGGTAACGCACCTCGAGGAATCCGCGGGGCCTCACCGGGGGGAACAGCGTGGTCAGGTGATAGTCCAGATCGGCCATGGTCGGTCGGCGGTCGCCGAGCAGCACCCGCCCGTCGGCCCAGTCCGCGAACGGCACCCATTCGACCACCGGCGTCGGGTCGGGACTGTGCACGAGCATCACCGGCGCGCGCAGGGCGTAGCGCGCCCAGTCGCTGGCCGGGTCGTCGCCGCTCTCCCCCAGGATCGGCCCGCATCGCGCCGAATCCAGCTGGCTCCACACCCGCTGGCGGGTGGAGCCCCAGCCGGTGAAGCCACCGTCGAGCACCGGGGAGTTCGCGGCGATCGCGATCATCGTCGGACCCAGCGCATGCGCCAACCGGACCCGCTCGGCCCACATGTCCCGGGGACCGGCCTCGAGGTTGACCTGGACCGACGCCGTGGAGGTCATCATCGCCGCACCCGCGGCCCCGGTCTGGCTGGCATCGAAGAACCGTTCCATCGCGCGGTAGCGGGCCCCTGGGTTCACCCGGGCCGCCGGCCGCAGCGGATCCGCACCGAGCAGCACCAGACCGAGCCCGGCCTGCGCGAAGGAGGCGCGAAGCACGGACCGATCCGCGGTCATGGCCGAGATCGCCGCCGCCGGATCGTCCATCGGAGGACCCGACAGCTCGACCGCACCGCCCGGTTCGACGGTCACCAGGCTGCCACCGTGCAGTGGCGGCAGCGCCGCGATCACCGCCGTCAGCTCGTCCCAGCCGGGCCTGCGGGCAGGATCGGCCAAGTCGTAGCAGTGTGCCTCGATCTCGAGGCCCACCCGCCCGACCGGGCCGTCGACCAGACACCTGTCGACCAGATGCTCCGCAGCTGCAGACGCGCTGGTCAGCTCGTCTCTTTCGCAGTCGGTGACACAGTCGGATGCGATGGTGCGGGACATATCAGCCGCCCCCTCAGGGTCTGGAACGATCGCTGCCTGTATCCATCTTCCAGACCGCACCGACAATGTCCGCGATTTACGGGTGACACGTGGGTGACGTGTACCTGAATCGACGCCGCGTCACTGGGCCGCTGCTATTGCCCGAGCGTGTTCTGCATGGCACCGGCCAGCACGTTGACCGCGGGGCCGCCGTTGCCCGACTGACAGACCTTGGCCTGCAGCAGCACGTTCTCGCGCTTACGGGTGGTGACGAAGCACCGCCGATCGGTACCCGCTTCGGCCTTGACCCAGTTCGCGTCCGTCGCGCTCGGCGGTCCACCGGTGTACGTCCACACCTGGGTGGTGAAGTTGTCGAGGTGCATGGCGGTGGTCTGGCCGTTGCAGCCGACCGTCCGGTCGGCGACCCGCGCGAAGGCTCTGTCCGCGGCCTCAGCGGTGGCGAACACGCCGACGGCCTGCTTGACGAAGTGCGTCATGTCGGTCGCGGACTCCTGCGCCGTCGCGCCGTTGAACGCAGCCAGGTCGGGGTCGTTGTACACCTCGGGCGAACCGATGTCCGCCCAGTTGTTGCACACCGGGTTGTCGACGTAGAAGGCCTGGAACGGGCGGGTGAACGTCGACTCGAACGCCATCCGCGCCCCGACGATGTTGCCGACCGCCCCCTTGGGGAGCACTGCGTAATTCACCACGCCGGGATCCGACGGCCGGGCGTCTGCAGGAGCGGCGAGTGCCACCGCGGACGCCGCGGCCACCCCGACAACGATCGCCAGCGCCTTCACGTCACACGACCTTGGCGACGAGCTTGACGTCGATATTGCCGCGCGTCGCCTTGGAGTACGGGCGGGTGTCGAGGTCGATCTTTGCGTCGCTGGACCTCACGTGGCCGTCGCGGCCACCCCCGCTCGCTGTCGATTCCGCGGTGTAGACGACGTCGATGCTCATGGGTCCGATCATGCCAGCCGGCAGGAACGCCACAGGAGCGGCCGGTCACCGCCGAACGTACGGTCTCTGACGGAACCTCCCGGGCAGGGCGTCAGAAACCGTACATTCGTGTGTCCGTCAGGCGCCCCGCACGCCCTCCTCGACCTTCTTCCCCAGGTCGGGATCGACGTTGCGCCAGTACTCGAAGACACGGGACAGCACCGGCTCGCGCACACCCTTCGACACATGTCCGATGATGTTGTGCGCCAGGCGGTCCCGGGCCTCGTCGTCGAGAACCTCGCGGACCAGCGTGCCTGCCTGGCCCCAATCGTCGTCCTCGGCACGCAGCGCATAGGCCGTCCGCACCATGTCACCGTCGGACGCCCAGTGCACCTCTGCGGCACGCTTGGCGTCGGCTTCGGGTCCGCCCATCGAGTTCGGCGCGTACACCGGATCGGGGGCGTTGCGGATCCGCATGGCGCCGTCCTTGCTGTAGGCGCGGACCTCCACCTGCGGCTCGTTGACCGGGATCTGCTTGTAGTTCACCCCGAGCCGGGCGCGGTGCGCGTCGGAGTAGGAGAATCCGCGGGCCAGCAGCATCTTGTCCGGGCTCAGCCCGGTGCCCGGCAACACGTTGTTGGGTTCGAACGCCGCCTGTTCCATCTGCGCGTGGTAGTCGACGACGTTGCGGTTCAACGT
Organism: Mycolicibacterium pyrenivorans; assembly: GCF_025821625.1. Classification (GTDB taxonomy): domain Bacteria; phylum Actinomycetota; class Actinomycetes; order Mycobacteriales; family Mycobacteriaceae; genus Mycobacterium; species Mycobacterium pyrenivorans. The sequence continues at coordinate 98,860 of NZ_JACKSH010000148.1, read as the reverse complement.
CATCCGGCCGACCTCGTGCAGTGGGTAGTCACCGTGCGGCCACACCTTGGTGAGGTCGAACGGGTTGAACCGGTAGGTCTTGGCGTCCTCGAACGGCATGATCTGCACGTGCAGCGTCCAGCTCGGGAAGTTGCCGTCCTCGATGGAGGTGTACAGGTCACGCTGGTGGTAGTCGCCGTCCTCGCCGGCCAGCCGGTCGGCGTCCTCCTGGGTGAGGAAGTCGATGCCCTGGTCGGTCTTGAAGTGATACTTCACCCAGAACAGCTCACCGGCGGCGTTGAGCCAGCTGTAGGTGTGGCTGGAGTAGCCGTTCATGTTCCGCCAGGTCTTCGGGATGCCGCGATCACCCATCAGCCAGGTGACCTGATGCGCGGATTCCGGTGAGAGCGTCCAGAAGTCCCATTGCATGTGGTGGTCGCGAAGGTTGTTGGCGGCCATCCGCTTCTGGCTTCGGATGAAGTTCTGGAACTTCATCGGGTCGCGGACGAAGAACACCGGGGTGTTGTTCCCGACCATGTCGAAGTTGCCCTCGCTGGTGTAGAACTTCAGCGAGAAACCCCGCGGGTCCCGCCACGTGTCCGGGCTGCCACGCTCTCCTGCCACCGTCGAGAACCGCGCGACCATCTCGGTCTTCGCGCCGGGTTGGAGGAACGCCGCCTTCGTGTAGGCGCTGACGTCCTGGGTCACCTCGAACTGACCGAACGCGCCGCCGCCCTTGGCGTGGGGCTGGCGCTCCGGGATGCGTTCCCGGTTGAAGTTGGCCATCTGCTCGATCAGGTAGTGATCCTGGAGCAGGATCGGGCCGTCCGGGCCGACCGTCAACGAGTGCTCGATGCTGGGTATCGGCGCGCCTGCATCGGTCGTCGCGTACTTCTCAGTCATGTGCGTTATCTCCTCGGGGACGCGGCGGCATCGGGCTGAGCCGCCGTGCTCTGCCCCGTGTACCCGAAAGCCCGCGAGTCCATCCCGGGGAGGGCGATCAGGGGCGCGGCGGGGCGGTGGTGGTCTCCGAGCCACCCGGACCACCCTGGCCGCCCGGGGAGCGCGGCATCTCGATCATCGGGCCGCCGGGGCCGAACGACCCCGGTCCGCGCTCGAAATCCCCGCGCGGGGCCATCGGGAACATCGGCATCCCCGGGCGCACCATCATGTGGTTGCCCCGGTCGTGGCCGCGCGATCCCTCACCGACCTCCTTGCCGACGAAGAACCCGGTGCCGAAGATCACCGCGACGGCGATCACCGACCCGGCGACGATGCCGACCCACGCGGCGACCTTGTTCAACCGATTGGATTCCTGGACGTAGATCGGCTGCGGGGTCGCGGGGTCGGCTGCGGTGGGGGGCGCCGGCGGTGGCGTCATCACCGGACCGGTTGCGGGTTCTGAGGTTTCTGGCGGCGGCGTTGGATCACTCATGGCCTTGATCATGCGCCGCGATACCCAGTGGCGGTTAGGCGCCAGCTGTGAATCGGCTATGAGGACGCCGGGCTCGCCGACGCCGGCTTCAGCAGCGTCAGGCGTTCGGGTCCGAGGACATCGACGAAGAGTTCTGTCGCCCGCGGGCAGAATTCGCCGGGGCGGGCGCCTCGGCGGCAGGCCGTCAGCCGGAGGTGTGCACGATCAGCACATCGCATGCGGCCTTGCTGGCAATGTTGCCGGGCACCGAGAACACCCGTCCCAGCATCGCCGACCGCGCGTTCAGTCCGACGTTTCCGACGACCAGCAGGTCGGCGTTGACTTTTTCGGCGACGTCGACGAGCGCGTGCACCGGGGCATCTTCAAGGGCCCGTTCCTCGATGTTCTTTGCCCCGACAGCCTTCGCGCGGTCGCGGGCCTCACGCAAGACCGCATAGATCGGCGCGTTGCCGTGCACCTTGTAGGCCTCCTCGCGGAGGGTGTCCTCCGCGCGCGTGTCGTCTGGGTGGGGGAAGTACCCAGACGCGATGATCAACGTCGCGTTCGAGTCAGCGGCGATCACAGCCGCGCGTTCAACAGCGCGGAACGACGATTCCGACCCGTCGGTCCCGACCACCACGATCTGGTAGACCGCCATCGGCCCCTCCCAGCGTCCGCTGACCTGCCATCTCACAGTAACGGTCACCGCATGGCGGCGGAGGAGAATGCCGGGGGCCCGCAGTCACCGCTGGATCGGGTTGACCGCGAACTGGATCACCCGATACGGACTCCCGCCGCGCGGTGTGGTGTTCCACTGGCTGACGAACACCCGCACCGCCTCCAGTGTGGAACCCGGTGAGATGTAACCGCCGTACGGCTGAGCCAGCCGGTTGACCTCGGGCGGCGGCAGGTGTTCGACCGGATCCGGCCAGTCCGAGGCGACGACGACCGTCGTGACAGGTGCGGTGCCCAGACCGGTCGGTCCGTCGGCGACCCGCATCTCCATGTTGCCGGTGGTGACGTTGAAGTAGGACAGGACGGTTTTGCCGTCGATCTGGCGCACGCTCATCTCCCCCACCCAATCCGCCCACAACGGTGTCGGCTCATGCCCCCAGCCGTCGGCGTCCGACCAGCCCTGCCACCGGTCGCGGTCGGTGACGGACTCACGCGTCGCCCGGTACAGCACCACGGGTCCGCTGCGGTCGAAGTTGTTCGCCACGATGTAGATCCAGCCGCCCTCGGACTCGGCCGTCGGGATGGGGTCGTAGTAGCCACTGATCTGCGACTGCCGGCCTCCTGCATACCCGGCGTCACGTTCTGATTCCGGCACTGTTACCCAGTTACCCTGCCCTGGAACGGCTTTCACCAGGCGGGAGGACTGAGGACGGAGATCCTCGGTGGTCGTGACCATCAGGTAGTTCTCGCGGTTGACCTCGATGACGCCCGCGGGCAGTTGCGACGCCCCGGCCGGGGTGGGGTCGGCCAGCAGCGGGGTGTCCACGCCGGTCACGCCGTCATAGCGGATCCCGGCCGGGTCTTCGAGGGAGTCGTCCTCGACGTGCAGCGCGATCGGTGAGAACCACCCGCCGAAACCGACGCCCTGACCCCGGAAGCTGTCGCCGCACACCTGCAGGGTCTGTTGCGGGAACCTCATGAACTCGCACAGGTCCGTCGCGCCGATGCCGTAATCCCCCGTCGGCGTGCCCGTTCCCGCGGCAGGCCCGATCCGAATCACCTGGCCAGGAAGCAGCGGCGGCAGATCGGCAGGCGTGGCCTGCGCGGCCGGAATTGCATTCCAGCAGAGAAAAGCCGAGAACAAGCCTGCTGGAATGCAATTCCGGCGCAGCATGCGTGAGAGTCAGAGCTCGGCGGCCAGCAGCTCTGCGATCTGAATGGTGTTCAGCGCCGCGCCTTTTCGCAGGTTGTCCCCGGACACGAACAGCGCCAGCCCGCGGCCGTCGGGCACGCCGGGGTCCTGGCGGATCCTGCCGACCAGCGAGTCGTCGGCACCCGCGGCGGCCAGCGGCGTCGGTACATCGACCAGCGTCACGCCGGGCGCCGAAGCCAGGATCTCGGTGGCCTCCCCGACCGACAACGGCTGGGCGAACTCGGCATTGATCGACAGCGAGTGCCCGGTGAACACCGGAACCCGCACGCAGGTGCCGGAGACGGCCAGGTCCGGGATGCCGAGGATCTTGCGACTCTCGTTGCGCAGTTTCTGGTCCTCGTCGGTCTCCCCGGAACCGTCGTCAACCAGCGCACCGGCCAGCGGCACGACGTTGAAGGCGATCGGCGCCACATACTTGACCGGTGCCGGATAGGACAGCGCCGAACCGTCGTGCACCAGTTGCTCGGCGCCGTCGATGACAGCCCGCGCCTGCGATGCGAGTTCCTCGACACCGGCCAGCCCGCTGCCCGAAACCGCTTGGTAGCTCGACACGATCAGCCGGGTGAGCCCTGCCGCGTCGTGCAGCGGCTTGAGCACCGGCATCGCGGCCATGGTCGTGCAGTTCGGGTTGGCGATGATGCCCCGCTTGAGGGACCGGGCCCGGTTGGCGACGTCTCTTTCGAAGTTCACCTCGGACACCACCAACGGGACGTCGGGGTCCTTACGCCACGCCGACGAATTGTCCACCACCACAGCGCCTGCGGCCGCGAACCGCGGTGCCTGCACCCGCGACATCGTCGCGCCGGCGGAGAACAGCGCGATGTCCAGACCCGACGGGTCGGCGGTCTCGGCGTCCTCGACCTCGATCTGCTGGCCGCGGAACTCCAGTTTCTTGCCGGCCGAACGCGCGGAGGCGAAGAACCGCACCTCGGTGGCGGGAAAGTTGCGTTCCGCCAACAGGGTTCGCATCACCTGACCGACCTGGCCGGTGGCCCCGACGACGCCTATGGACAGTCCCATGCTCAGCGCCCCGTTCCCGCGTACACGACCGCTTCCTCGTCGCCGCCGAGCCCGAAGGCCTCGTGCAGTGCCGCTACGGCCCGGTCGAGCTCGGTGTCCTTGATCAGCACCGAGATCCGGATCTCCGAGGTGGAGATCAGGTCGATGTTGATGCCGGCCTTGGCCAGGGCCTCGCAGAACGTCGCGGTGACGCCGGGATGGCTGCGCATTCCGGCGCCGATCAGCGACACCTTGCCGATGTGGTCGTCGTAGAGCACGCGGGTGAAACCGATCGCGTCCTGCAGCGACGTCAGCTTCTCCACTGCCCCCGGACCGCTCTCCCGCGAGCAGGTGAAGGTGATGTCGGTCTTGCCGTCCTCGACCTTCGAGATGTTCTGCAGGACCATGTCGATGTTCACGTCGGCGTCGGCGACCGCGCGGAACACCTGGGCGGCGTAGCCGGGAACGTCGGGCAGCCCGACGACGGTCACCTTGGCCTCGCCTCGGTCGTGCGCAACTCCGGTGAGGATGGCGTCTTCCATCGGGATGTCCTCCATCGATCCTGTGACGAGCGTGCCGGGCCTGTCGGTGTACGACGACCGCACATGGATGGGTAGATCGAAGCGGCGGGCGTACTCCACGCAGCGCAGCATCAGCACCTTTGCCCCCGCGGCCGCCATCTCCAGCATCTCCTCGAAGGAGACGGTGTCCAGGCGACGGGCGTCGGGGACGATGCGCGGATCCGCGGTGAAGATGCCGTCGACGTCGGTGTAGATCTCGCACACGTCGGCCTTCAACGCCGCCGCCACCGCGACGGCGGTGGTGTCGGACCCGCCGCGGCCCAGGGTGGTGACGTCCTTGGTGTCCTGGCTGACTCCCTGGAACCCGGCGACCAGGACGATCCGCCCGTCGTCGAGTGCCTCGCGCAACCGGCCCGGGGTGACGTCGATGATCTTGGCGTTGCCGTGCGTCCCGGTGGTGATGACGCCGGCCTGTGACCCCGTGAACGAGCGGGCCTGTGCGCCGAGCGACTCGATCGCCATCGCCACGAGGGCGTTGGAGATGCGCTCACCCGCGGTCAACAGCATGTCGAGCTCGCGGGCCGGCGGCGCCGGACACACCTGTTTGGCGAGGTCGAGCAGTTCATCGGTGGTGTCGCCCATGGCGGAGACGACCACGACGACGTCGTTGCCCGCCTTCTTGGTCTCGACGATGCGCTCGGCCACACGACGGATGCGCTCGGCGTCGGACACCGAGGATCCGCCGTACTTCTGTACGACGAGCGCCACTACTGCACCTTTCAGCACCAATTCCGGACCAGGGGATCCCACCAAGGATAAGGGCTGGACGCATCTGGTTTGTCCCGCCGGTGGTGTCGTACCGGCCAGACAGGCACCTCCGCTACCGTTCTCGCTGTGCCAGACGCGCCCTCCGATCGGGTCGCCGACACCTCGGTCCCGATCCAATCCGCCATCGCGGCCCGCTGGAGCCCGCGCGCATTCGACCCCGCTGCGCCACTGTCCGACGACGATCTCACCGCGATCCTGGAGGCCGCGCGCTGGGCCGCCACCTGGGGCCGCCGTCAACCGGTGCGGTTCCTCGTCGGCCGCCGCGGCGACGACGACTTCGCCACGATCGCCGCGCTGCTGCGGCGCGGCAACAGCTACGCGAAGGCGGCCAGCGCGCTGCTCGTGCTCTGCTCCGACGAGGGCGAGGACGAGCGCACAAAGCTGTACTCCGCCGTCGATGCCGGCGCCGCCATGGCCAATCTCACCATCGAGGCCGTCTCCCGCGGTCTGATCGCGCACCCGATGGCCGGCTTCGACCCGAAGGGAACGGCCGAGGCCTTCGGGCTCCCCCAGGAGTTGCGCCCGCTGATCGTGATCGCGGTCGGACGCCTCGGTGACTACTCCGACGTGGCCGAAGAGATCGCCGAACGCGACCGCCGGCCGCGCGAGCGTCTGCCACTGAGCGAGATCGTCTTGAACTGGCGGTAAGCGTAAGCGTAGACTTACCGTTAGTGACTACTTACCGAGCGGCGACCGGCGATCCCTGGCACGCACTGGCCGACGGCACCAGGCGCGCGATCGTCGAGCGCCTGGCACACGCGCCGTGTGCGGTCGGCGAGCTGGCGCGCGACCTCCCGGTCAGCCGGCCCGCCGTCTCACAACATCTCAAGGTGCTCAAGTGCGCGGGGCTGGTCAACGACCGCGCCGAGGGGACCCGCCGCGTCTATCACCTGGATCCCACGGGCATCGGTGCGATGCGCGCCGACCTCGACCGCTTCTGGACGCAGGCACTCGCGGGCTTCAAGCAGGCCGTGGAGGACCCGGTAAACCCAGCAGAACCCATCGAGGAGGACACATGACCGACACCATTCGGCACCAGATCGTGGTGAAGGCCCCGGTCGAGCGGGCGTTCACCGTGTTCACCGGGCGGTTCGGGGACTTCAAGCCCCGCGAACACAATCTGCTCGCCGTCCCGATCGTCGAGACGGTCTTCGAGGCCGAGGTGGGTGGGCACATCTACGACGTCGGCAGCGACGGCAGCCGCTGCGAGTGGGCCAGGGTGCTGGTGTTCGAGCCGCCGTCGCGAGTGGTGTTCACCTGGGATATCGGTCCCACCTGGCAGGTGGAGTCCGACCTCGCCCGGACCAGCGAGGTGGAGGTGCGGTTCATCGCCGAGACCGACGACCGCACCCGCGTCGAACTCGAGCACCGCAACCTGGACCGCCACGGACCGGGTTGGCAGGGGGTCGCCGACGGTGTGGGCGGGGACGCCGGCTGGCCGCTGTACCTGAAGCGCTACGCCGACCTGATCGCCCACGGGACGGCTGATGAGTGACACCCAGATGGCGATGGCCCGGCAAGAGCGGGCCGAGTTCGCCGAGTTCCTCGCCTCGCTGACCCCGCAGCAGTGGGGCGCACCGACGCTGTGCTCCGAATGGAACGTCAAAGACGTTGTGGCGCATGTCATCAGCTACGAGGAGCTCGGCGTCGTCGGGCTGATCGAGAGATTCGCCAGAGGCCGTGTGGTGCGCGCGAATCAGGTCGGCGTCGACGAGTACTCCGCGCTGAGCCCGGAGCAACTCGTGGACTTCCTCGGCGCGCACCTGCAGCCGCGGGGTCTGACGGCGGGGTTCGGCGGCATGATCGCCCTGGTGGACTGCACCGTCCACCATCAGGACATCCGGCGTCCGCTCGGGCTGCCGCGCACCGTCCCGGCCGACCGGCTGCACCGCGTCCTGCAGCTGATGCGGGGCAACCCGAGACTGGGGGTGCCGTGGCGGATCAGGGGACTGCGGTTGCGCGCCGACGACATCGACTGGAGCACCGGGTCCGGGCCGGAGGTGGTCGGCCCGGGCGAGGCACTGCTGCTGGCGATGGCCGGGCGGCCCGCGGTCCTCGGCGAGCTCAGCGGAGACGGCCTGACCGTGCTGGCCTCCCGCCTGTGATCATCCCGCGCCGAGGAACCTGAACGGCTCGGCAGGCACGAAATGCGCGCTGGCGTCGCCGGCGTAGACGGTCTTCTCCCCCTCGCCGAGGTTCAGCCGCAGGGTGGGCGCGCCTTCGGAGAGGTCCAGGTTCTTCAGCTCCACCCAGAACGTGTTGGGCGACAACGCCGACTCGAAGAAGTACCGCAGCGACGCGTGGTCGACGACGGTGCGCCACCGGGTCGAGGAGATGTTCGGCTGGTCCGGCGTGGTGATGCCGTACGGGACCGAGACGTTGCGCATCACGCTGAACACCGCGGCCGCCGCCAGCAGCGGGTCGGCGGTCTTGGGGACGGCGTCGATGTAGAACGACGCACGCACGAACCGGTCCGCTGCGCGGTTGGTGCCCGGCAGCATGACGGTGCCACCGATCTCGTCCCAGTACTCGGTGATGGCGAGTTGCTTGGCGAAGATCGGCGAGTTCGTCATCACCTGGTACTCGCGCCCGTGGTGGATCACCTGCTCGCCGTCGATGTACTCGATGATCGCGCTGTCCCCGCCGGCGTCCGAGAGCGCCAGATGCACGGTGGCGAGGCGCTCCTGCCCGGGCACCTCCGCCGTGACGACGCGCAGCGGAGTCGCGCTCAGCGCGGTGACGGCCTCGCCCACCGTGGCGAAGTTGTCGAGCAGGTACTGCGCCCACAGCGCGAGCGACACCGCGGGCCGGTCCCCACTGTTGGGGGGATACTCCGATTCCGCGAGCCACAACAGGTTGGCGACCAGTCCCGCCTCGTTCACGCCGTCGGTCGTGGAGATGTCGTAGCCGCTGGCCACCACGCTGCCGTACTTCGACGTCCACACCGCCGAGTCGGGGCCGGCCTCACCGGTGCGACGCACCCCCTTCGGGAAGGCCCACAGGTTGGTCCCGATCTCGACGTTCCAGTCCATGGACCGTCCCGTGACGATTCGCTCACCGGTACCGAGGTAGACCACGCGGGTGCACACGCGTGCACCGTACCGCCGAACCTGGTTACCGCCCCGAAACGACGCACGACCGTGGATGTAACACCGAGCGCTGAGTGTCAGTGGATGGCGACAGCCGCGGATTCCTCGCGCTGCACGCTGTTTCACTACGTGATACTTTGATTCCCGATAAGAGACAGAGGTGATACCCCGGTGAATGCCACGCCAACCGACCTCGCCACCTTGGCCGAAGAGTCCGGAACCACGTTCATCCTCGCGTTGTTCGTCGACCTGCGCGGGAAACCGTGCGCCAAGCTGGTCCCGGTCGAGGCGGTCGACCTGCTCGCCACCGAGGGCGTCGGCTTCGCCGGATACGCCGTCGGCGCCATGGGGCAGGAACCCAAAGACCCCGACCTGATGGCCATCCCGGACCCGGCGTCGTTCACGCCGATCCCGTTCATCAAGGACGGTCTGGCCATCGTGCACTGCGACCCGCACGTCAGCGGCCGGCCGTGGCCGTATGCGCCGCGCATCATCCTCAAGGCGCTGATCGAACGGTGCGCCGACGCGGGATTCGAGCCGTGGGTCGGCGCCGAGGTGGAGTACTTCCTGTTGCGCCGCGACGGCGACGGCGCCGTGACGGTCGCCGATCCGGCCGACACCGCCGCCCAACCCTGTTACGACGCCCGCGGCGTCACCCGGATGTACGACCACCTCACCGCGGTGTCGGCGGCGATGAACCAGCTGGGCTGGTCGAACTACGCCAACGACCACGAGGACGGCAACGGCCAGTTCGAGCAGAACTTCAAGTTCGCCGAGGCACTGACCACCGCCGACCGGGTGATCACGCTTCGCTACCTGCTGTCGATGATCGCGGCCGAGCGCGGCATGGTGGCCACCTTCATGCCGAAGCCGTTCGCCGACAAGACGGGCAGCGGGCTGCACCTGCACCTGTCGCTGACCAGCGGCGGAACGCCCGTCTTCCCCGTCGGCTCAGAAGATCCGGACAACCGGGGCCTGGGCCTTTCCGAGACGGCCTACGGGTTCATCGGCGGCATCCTCGAACACGCCTGCGCGCTGCAGGCGGTCGTCGCCCCGACGGTCAACTCCTACAAGAGAACCGGGGCCGTCTCCACCGCCTCGGGCGCCTCCTGGGCGCCGAGGCTGCCCACGTACGGCGGCAACGATCGCACCCATTACATCCGGGTGCCCGACTCCGACCGCATCGAGATGCGCGGCGGGGATGGATCCGCCAACCCGTATCTGGCGATCGCCGGGGCACTGGGCGCCGGGCTGGACGGCATCAAGCGCAGCACCGACCCCGGGCCCGCCGGCGGCGGCGTCAGCACGCGGGCGTTGCCGCCCACGCTGTTGCACGCGGTCGAGGACTTCGAAGGTGATCCGGTGGTCACCGGCGTGCTCGACGCTGCAGGCGAGGGTGTCGCAGGCTATTTCGCGAAGGTCAAGCGTGACGAGTTCTTCGCCTATCACAGTGCGGTCAGTCCGTGGGAGATCGACAACTACCTGACGGCATTCTGAGCCGGACACGAAGGGAGACAAGGCATGTGCGGGATCGTCGGGTTGCACCTGCGGACCCCGGAGCTCTATCCCCGACTCGGGGAACTGCTCACCGGGATGCTGTGCGAGATGGGCGATCGCGGCAGCGACTCCGCCGGCGTCGCCGTCTACGGTGACCCGACCTGGTCGCCGCCCGGTCAGGGATGCGTGTCCGTGGTCGACCTGGGAACCGGTGAGACCGCCGACATCGCCCAGGTGACGTCCTCGGTTGCGACGGCCCTCGGCGGCAGCGTCGACGGCGTGGCGGTCCAGGACGGTTACCTGCTGTCGGCCGGTGCGGCCTCCGAGGACCTGCTGATCGCCGTGCGCTCGGTGTACCCGCGGGCGCTCGTCGCCGGATTCGGTTCGGACATCGCCGTTCTCAAAGGTGTGGGACACCCGCGGATGTTGACCGACGGCTGGGGCCTGGAGAAGGCGCAGGGCTGGCAGGGCGTCGGGCACACCCGGATGGCCACCGAGTCCGCGGTGACCCCGGCGGGTTGCCACCCCTACGCCGTGGGCCCGTCCCAGTGCATGGTGCACAACGGCTCCTTCGCCAACCACGCCACGATCCGCCGCGAACTCCGCGCGGCCGGAATACCTTTCGACAGCGAGAACGACACCGAGGTCGGCGCCCGGTTCATCGCCAAACTGCTCTCGCAGGGCCGCGACGTGGAGGGTGCGCTCAAGGAACTCTGCGGCACCTTCGACGGCTTCTACACGCTGCTGGTCTCCAACCGCGACTCCTTCGCAGTCGTGCGCGATGCCATCGCCTGCAAGCCCGCGGTCATCGCCGAAACCGACGACTGGGTGGCCATGGGCAGCGAGTACCGCGCCCTCGCAGGCCTTCCCGGTGTCGAGAAGGCCCGCATCTGGGAACCAGAGCCTGAGGTGGTGTACGCATGGAGCAAATGACCCCCGTGGTCTTCGACCTGCGCACCACGCCCCTTCGTGAGGTCAACGCGGCCCTGCACGCACCGGGCCTGGCGGGCGAGTTCCGCATCGAGCACCCCGCAGGCGCGCACAACGTCGCCGTCGGCCTCGACGCGCCGGTCACGGTGACGGTCGACGGGCACGTCGGCTACTACGCGGCGGGCATGAACCAGCACGCCGAGGTGATCATCAACGGCAACGCGGGCACCGGCGTCGCGGAGAACATGATGAGCGGATCGGTGTGGGTCAAGGGCAACGCCTCGCAGTCCGCGGGGGCCACCGCGCACGGCGGGCTGCTCGTCATCGACGGCAACGCCGCTGCGCGGTGCGGCATCTCGATGAAGGGGGTCGACATCGTCGTCGGTGGAGATGTCGGGCACATGAGCGCGTTCATGGCGCAGGCCGGGCGCCTGGTGATCCGCGGCGACGCGGGTGAGGCGCTGGGCGACTCGATCTACGAGGCGCGTCTCTACGTCCGCGGCAACGTCGCCTCCCTCGGCGCCGACTGCGTGGCCAAGCCGATGGACGCCGAGCACCACCGCGAGCTCGAACAACTGCTGAAGGCAGCGGGATTCGAGGATGACGATACGGGCGCCTACACCCGCTACGGGTCGGCGCGGTCGCTCTACCACTTCCACGTCGACAATGCGAGCGCCTACTGATGACCTACACCAGCGACGACCGCGCACGTCTGGGGCTGCGCGAATCGGCCACCTTCGACCGGGCCACCATCGCGGCGATCCAGCGCGCGGCCGACACCGGCATCTACGACATCCGCGGCTGGGGCGCCAAGCGGCCGCTACCCCATTTCGACGATCTGCTCTTCCTCGGTGCGTCGATGTCACGCTACCCGCTCGAGGGATACCGTGAACGCTGCGCCACCGACGTCGTTCTCGGTGATCGCTTCGCCAAACACCCCCTGCACCTGGACATCCCGGTGACGATCGCCGGCATGAGCTTCGGCGCACTGTCCGGGCCCGCCAAGGAGGCGCTGGGCCGGGGGGCCAGCGAGGTCGGAACGTCGACGACCACCGGTGACGGCGGAATGACCACCGAGGAGCGCGGGCAGAGCAAGTACCTCGTCTACCAGTACCTGCCGTCGCGATACGGGATGAATCCCGAAGACCTGCGCAAGGCCGACGCCATCGAGATCGTGCTCGGCCAGGGTGCCAAGCCCGGTGGCGGAGGAATGCTGTTGGGGCAGAAGATCTCCGAACGCGTCGCTACGATGCGCACCCTGCCCGAAGGCATCGACCAGCGCTCGGCGTGCCGACACCCGGACTGGACCGGACCCGACGACCTGACCATCAAGATCAACGAACTGCGGGAGATCACCGACTGGGAGAAGCCCGTCTACGTCAAGGTCGGCGCCACCCGCACGTACTACGACGTGAAGCTCGCGGTACACGCCGGCGCGGACGTGGTGGTGGTCGACGGGATGCAGGGCGGTACGGCGGCCACCCAGGAGGTGTTCATCGAGCACGTCGGGATCCCGACACTCGCGGCGATCCCGCAGGCGGTGCAGGCGCTGCAGGAACTGGGTGTTCATAGGCGCGGGGCGTGGGGGCACCACCCGCGCGGAGCGCAGGGGGACGGAGTTCACGGAGCGACGGGAAGAAGGGGAGTCCAGCTGATCGTGTCCGGCGGAATCCGCAACGGAGCAGATGTCGCCAAGGCACTGGCGCTCGGCGCCGACGCCGTCGCGATCGGCACCGCGGCGCTGATCGCGCTGGGCGACAACCACCCGCGGTACGCCGCGGAGTACGAGAAGATCGGCAGCGCAGCGGGTTTCTACGACGACTACCAGGACGGCAACGACCCCGCGGGGATCAGCACCCAGGATCCCGAACTCGCTGCCCGGTTCGACCCGGTGGCCGGCGGCCATCGGCTCGCGAACTATCTGCGGGTGCTGACCATGGAGGCCCAGACCATCGCGCGGGCGTGCGGCAAGTCGCACGTGTGCCATCTCGAGCCCGACGACCTCGTCGCGGTCAGCATCGAGGCCGCGGCGATGGCGCGAGTGCCGCTGGCGGGCACCGACTGGATCCCGGGGCGCAGCGGGACCGGCCTGTGACCGAGACCGCCGATGTCGTCATCGTCGGCGGCGGCATCGAGGGATCCGCGGCTGCGTGGGCGTTGAGCGCGCGAGGCGTCACCGATGTCGTTGTCGCCGAACGCAACACCGTCGGATCCGGCATGACCGGCAAGTCCAGCGGCATCGTGCGCTGCCACTACGGGGTCAGCTCGCTGGCGGCGATGGCCGCCGTGGGCCTCGAGGTCTTCGAGCAACCCCAAGCGTTCCTGGGTGAGCAGGTCACCGATATCGGGTTCCGCCAGACCGGCTACGTGGTGGGCGTCGGTGAACCCAACGTCGACTCGCTGCGCAAGAGCCTGGCCGCCCAGCGCGCTGTCGGTGTCCAGACGGAGGAGATCGACCACGCCGACGTCGCCAAGCTGTGGCCGTTCGCCGACCTGACACCGTTCGCGGCCTTCGGGTGGGAGGCCCGTGGCGGCTACGGCGACGCCTACCAGACCGCGCAGGCGTTCTCGGCGTCGGCGCGCGCGGCCGGGGTGCGGGTCCGGCAAGGGTGCGCGGCCACCGGTCTGCGCGTCGACGGGGACCGGGTCACCGGCGTGCGGCTCGCCGACGGCACCGAGATCTCCGCCGGAACGGTCGTCGTCGCGAACGGGGTGTGGACGCGGCCGTTCCTCGCCCCGTACGGCGTCGACGTCCCCATCCGGGTCATCCGCGAACAGATCGTGATGATCGACCCCGGTGTGGATGCGGGGCCGGTGCCCGTCTTCTCCGACCTGGTGTCGCTCCAGTACGTGCGCGCCGAGGTCGGCGGGGACATCCTGTTCGGCAACAGCGACCTGCCGGGCTACGACAGCATCGAGCCCGCCGACCCCGACGACTACCTCAACCGCGCCACCGACGACTTCGTCGACGTCACGGTCGACAAGGTGGGCACCCGCTTCCCCGGATTCGCCGACGCGGCGATCTCCGGCAGCTACGCCGGGTGCTACGACGTCACACCGGACTGGAACCCGGTGATCTCGCAGGGGCCGATGGACGGGCTGGTGATCGCGGCCGGGTTCAGCGGCCACGGCTTCAAGATCGCGCCCGCGGTCGGCCGGCTCGTCGCAGACATCGTCGTCGACGGGCACAGCAGCGACCCCCGCATCCCGGCGTCGGACTTCCGGCTGTCGCGCTTCGCCGAGGGCGACCCGCTCAAGACGCCCTACCCCTACGTCGGGGCGGGCCAGATGCGCTAGACAGGACAGTTGTGACCTCACCCGACTCTCACGCCGACGACAACGTGCCGCTGCTCCGCAACCAGTCCGGCACCGCCCGCGACCGGGATCCCGCCGAACCGGTCGAGGAGCTCGAGATCGAGGCCGCGATCGGTCAAAACGTGCGCCAGCTGCGGATGCAGCAGGGCCTCACCGTGGCCGAGACCGCGGCCCGGGTCGGCATCTCCAAGGCGATGATGAGCAAGATCGAGAACGCCCAGACCTCCTGCAGCCTGTCCACCCTGGCGCTGCTCGCGAAGGGCTTCGACGTGCCGGTGACCAGCCTGTTCCGCGGCGCCGACGTCGAGCGGCCCGCCGCGTTCGTCAAGGCGGGCACCGGCGCCCGCATCGTGCGCAACGGCACCAAGGAAGGCCACGAGTACCAACTGCTCGGATCGCTGCGCGGTGAGCACAAGCGCCTGGAATGCCTGCACGTCACGCTGTCGGAGAAGAGCCGGACCTACCCGCTGTTCCAGCACCCCGGGACCGAGTTCATCTACATGCTCGAGGGCGTCATGGACTACAGCCACAGCCGATCGGTATACCGGCTGCACCCGGGTGACTCGTTGCAGATCGACGGTGAGGGCGCCCACGGTCCGATCGACCTGGTGTCGCTGCCCATCCGGTTCCTTTCGGTCATCGCGTTCCCCGACTCCCAGGTCTGACGAACCCGCCGAGACTGCTCACAGATCGCGAATCTGCGCGTGAATGCGACCTCCCCGCAGACTCGGCGCGCGCATCGCATGAGTCTCGGCGCACATCGCACGTGGTTTTGGGGTTCCGCGCGCACCGGAGTACAGTGACCCACGTGTTCTCGGTGGTGCTCCTTCTCGGACGCCGCGACGGGGTCTGATCCAGACTGGCTTCCCGTCGCGGGTGTTTGGCGACGCGCCGGTCTGAAATCCCACTAGACCTTCCGGAGCCCACATCATGACCAGTTTCTCGTCCACGAGTTTCAATTCCGCCGACGCCTATTCGTCGGTCCGCACCATCAGCACCCCCTCCGGTGCACCTCACCCGAGCCAGCCCTCCTGGAACACCCAGCGCGGCTCGTCGATGCCCGTCAGCCGCTACCGCAGCTTCGACGAAGAGGTCCAACCGATCCGGCTGCCGGACCGCACCTGGCCCGACAAGGTGATCGACACCGCGCCGATGTGGTGCGCGGTAGACCTGCGCGACGGCAACCAGGCCCTGATCGACCCGATGAGCCCCGCCCGCAAGCGGCGCATGTTCGATCTGCTGGTTCGCATGGGCTACAAGGAGATCGAGGTCGGCTTCCCGTCGGCAAGCCAGACCGACTTCGACTTCGTCCGCGAGATCATCACCGACGGCGCGATCCCCGACGACGTCACCATCCAGGTGCTTACGCAGTGCCGCCCCGAGCTGATCGAGCGCACCTTCCTGGCGTGCGAGGGTGCCCCGCGGGCCATCGTGCACTTCTACAACTCGACGTCGATCCTGCAGCGCCGCGTGGTGTTTCGCGCCGATCGCGACGCCGTCAAGAAGATCGCCACCGACGGCGCCCGGATGTGTGTCGAGGAGGCCGAGAAGTACCCCGGCACCCACTGGCGCTTCGAGTACTCCCCCGAGTCCTACACCGGCACCGAGCTGGAGTACGCCGTCGAGGTATGTGACGCCGTCTCCGAGATCGTCGCGCCCACCCCGGAATCCCCGCTGATCGTCAACCTGCCCGCCACCGTCGAGATGGCCACCCCCAACGTCTACGCCGACTCGATCGAGTGGATGAGCCGTAACTTGAATCGAAGGGAGTCCGTCATCCTCTCTTTGCACCCCCACAACGACCGCGGAACCGCGGTCGCCGCAGCCGAATTGGGCTACGCGGCAGGCGCGGACCGCATCGAGGGCTGCCTGTTCGGCAACGGCGAACGCACCGGCAACGTGTGCCTGGTGACGCTGGGCCTGAACCTGTTCAGCCGCGGGGTCGACCCCCAGATCGACTTCTCCAACATCGACGAGATCCGCCGCACGGTCGAGTACTGCAACCAATTGCCGGTGCCCGAGCGCCACCCCTACGGCGGTGACCTGGTCTACACGGCGTTCTCCGGCAGCCACCAGGACGCCATCAACAAGGGCCTGGACGCGATGAAGTTCGACGCCGACGCAGCCGACAAGGACGTCGACGACATCCTGTGGCAGGTCCCCTACCTGCCGATCGACCCGAAGGACGTCGGCCGCACGTACGAGGCCGTCATCCGGGTGAACTCCCAGTCCGGCAAGGGCGGGGTCGCCTACATCATGAAGGCCGATCACGGTCTGGCGCTGCCGCGACGGCTGCAGATCGAGTTCAGCCAGGCGATCCAGCAGATCACCGACGGCGAGGGCGGCGAGGTGTCGCCCAAGGAGATGTGGGACGCGTTCTACGAGGAGTACCTGGCGCCGGTCACCCCGCTGGAGCGGATGCGCCAGAAGGTGGACGCGGCCGAGGAAGACGGTGGCACCGACACAATCACCGCCGTGGTGAAGATCGACGGTGTGGAGCGCGAGATCGTCGGCGCGGGCAACGGACCGCTGGCCGCGTTCGTCGACGCGCTCGGGGCCGTCGGTTACGACGTCAACGTCCTGGACTACTCCGAGCACGCCATGTCGGCGGGCGAGGAGGCCCAGGCCGCCGCCTACGTCGAAGCCTCGATCGGCGGCAAGACCGTGTGGGGCGTCGGGATCGCGACGTCCATCACCACCGCGTCACTGCGGGCGGTGGTTTCCGCGGTGAACCGGGCGGCGCGTGGCTGACGGCCGGGACGCCGGCTGACACCCAGGGCCTTTCGACCCTGACCGTTCGAGCGTGCCTGTGCTTAACTGACGCCTGCGCTAATACCGCGCGGCCATCGGTTAAGGAGCAGCCGTTCATGTGGGATTCGTTCTGGGATTTCTTCTGGTCGTTCATGGTGATCTTCGCGTTCATCGCGTACCTGATCATCATGTTCAACATCCTCGCCGACCTGTTCTGGCGTGATCACAAGACTTCCGGCTGGGTCAAGGCCCTCTGGGTGGTCTTCTTGGTCGTCTTCCCCTATCTCACTGCGGTGGTGTACCTGATCGCGCGCGGCAAGGGCATGTCCGAACGCGCACGCGACCAGGCGATGCAGGCCAAGAGGGAGACGGACGACTACATCCGGCAGGCGGCGGGCCGCAGTCCAGCGCAGGAGATCGCCGATGCCAAGGCGCTGCTGGACGCCGGCACGATCTCGCAGGCGGATTTCGACGCTTTGAAAGCCAAGGCCGTCAGCTAGCCGGTCACGCGACCGGGCGGGCGGCCCGGTAGAACGTCACGGCCCCGGCCAGCCTGAGGCGGTGGGTGCCGAGGACCTCGCAGTCGAAGCCCGCCTCCCGGATGCACTCGGGCAACCGGGCCCCGGCCTTGGCATGGTCGTGGCCGGTGACCCGGGCCAGGAATCCCTCGGGGTGGTGGGCCTCGCCGCCGACGTCGACGATGTGCAACCGCCC
Source organism: Mycolicibacterium pyrenivorans (assembly GCF_025821625.1). Classification (GTDB taxonomy): domain Bacteria; phylum Actinomycetota; class Actinomycetes; order Mycobacteriales; family Mycobacteriaceae; genus Mycobacterium; species Mycobacterium pyrenivorans. Next base: position 80,935 of record NZ_JACKSH010000148.1, on the reverse strand, counting down.
GCCCGGCCGCAGCACCCGATGCACCTCGCGCAGCGCAGTCGCCTTCACCTCGTCGTCGAGGTGGTGCAGCATCATCGACGACAGGGCCCGGTCGAAAGCGCCGTCGGCGAAGGGCAATCGCTGCGCATACGCGGTCTGGAAGAGCACGCCGGCATGGCCGACCTTGCGACGCGCCCGTGCCAGCGCCCGCGGATCGGGATCGGTCGCGGTCAACTGCGCCGACGGCGCGGCCTGTCGAGCGCGCGCGGTGACGTTTCCTGTCCCACAACCGATCTCGAGTATGTCGGTCGCCGCCGCCAGGTCCGCCTGGGCGATCAGCGTGTCGTAGACCCTGCCGACGCCGAGTAGGCGCACCAGCAGGTCGTATCCGGGGAGCAGGAAGTCACGGCCCGCGGCGGGCAGGTAGTCGTGCTGGTTACCCCAGGTGCGGACCACCGATTCTGGACGATCTTCAGTCATACCGACCATGGTGATCGTTGGCAGTCCGCGACTGTGGGGTGGACTTCGGTGAGACTCGGACTATCTTTGGTTGATGTCGCAGATGGCCAGGCTCGCAGGTCGCCGCGACGGGGTGCCGATCTACTCGTACCCGAACGAGCTGAGCACCCCGCCCGTGTCGGTGATCAGACTGGACCGCTGCGCACTGCCCGCTTCCGGCGCGCACATCCACGACTTCCCCGTGCTGGTGGTTCACGGCGACGCCGGCCTCATCGACGTCGTGGCCGCCGGCGCGACCGTCGATCCATCCCTGCTCGACGACCGAGTCGGCGCGCTTGCCCTCTTCTTCGACCCGGCTGCCCTCGGCGACGGCGCCCGCTCCCCGTGGCCGACGTGGCGAGCACACCCGCTGCTGTTCCCGTTCCTTCACGGCCACCACACCGGTCTCCTTCGGCTCGAGGTGCCCGCAGCGCGTCGGGGATTCTGGGAGGCCACGATCGCCGCGATAGAGGGGGAGTTGATCGATCGCCGAGACGGGTACCGCCAGGCGGCACTGGCGCATCTGACGGTGCTGTTGATCGAGCTGGCCCGGATGACCGACGATGTCGTCGGCGACCTGCTGCGCAGCGGAGAACCGTTGCTGGCGAAGGTTTTCGAGATCATCGAGCAGAACGTCGGTCGACCCGTCTCGCTACGCGACGTCGCGCGCGAATGCGCAATGACGCCGGGGTACCTGACCACCGTGGTGCGGCGCCGCACCGGACGCACGGTGGGCGAGTGGATCATCGAGCGGCGGATGGCCGAGGCGCGGGCCCTGCTGGTCGGCACCGATCTCGCGGTGCGGGAGATCGCCGGACGCGTGGGCATCGCCGACCCCGGCTACTTCGCACGCCTGTTCCGCAGCGCGCACGGGGAGTCGCCCCGCGCGTGGCGGGCCCGGCACGCGAACGTCAGAACAGCGTGAGCTGCTCGTCGGCCACCGTGGTGTCGACGAACTCGTCGACGGTGTGCCCGCCGATCACCGAATCCAGGAATCCCACGAAGTCGGCGCTGGCCACCAGCGGGACCCCGAGCTCGGCGGCCAGGTAGCCCCTGCCCTGCTCCGGCGCGGGGGTGTCGCAGACGACCAGCGAGGTGTGCTGGTCGACGGCCTCGGTGTAGGCCAGCCCGGCGTGCAGGATGCGCTCGATGAGCTCCTCGTGGGTGTGGCTCACCTCCGCGGCCAGCGCGACCCGCATCCCCTGCACCAGCGGCCGACCCTCGACGAACCGGCCGGGGTTGGCGTACCGGCACGGCATCCGCGCGGCCAGCACCTTCAGCGGGCGCAGCTCGTCGTGGGTGACCCGGCCGTTGGGCCAGCTGCGGCGGGCCACCGGATGCACCGGCAGCCAGGCCCTGCGCTCGTGGGCACGCGCCAGCACCGGTTTGAGGATCTGGGCGAGCACCATGGCGTCGTCGAGCGCGTCGTGGGGCTTCATCTGGGTGACGCCCCAGTGACCTGCGAGCGTCTCCAGCCGCAGGTTCTCCGTGCCGAGGTCGAGTCTGCGGGCCAGCTCGACGGTGCACATCACGGTCTCGACCGGCAGCTCGGCCCCGACCAGCTCGGCCTCGGCCGCCAGGAACGCGTAGTCGAAACCGACGTTGTGGGCGACCAGGGTGCGCCCCTGCAAGAGTTCGATCAGGTCGCCGACGATGTCCCCGAAGGTCGGCTGGCCTTCCAGCATCTCGGCGGTGAGCCCGTGCACGTGGGTGGGTCCGGGGTCGACGCCGGGGTTCAGCAGGCTGTACAGGGTCTTCTCGACGTTGCCGTCGTCGCTCAGGGCCAGCGCCGCGATGCTCACGATGCGCGCCTGGCCGGGGTGAAATCCCGTCGTCTCGACGTCGACGACCGCCCAGCCGGCACCGGGAAGGTGGGCGGGCCTGCCCCAGCGGTGTCCGGCGATCGAGCTCACGATTCGAGGATGGCACGCACCGCCGACAACCCCGTCTCCCCACGCCGCGTGTCGGTCGCTGCAGTTCGGTCTCTTTTAGACTGCCGGGATGGTCACCGGACGTGGACGAATCGCGCTCGCCGCAGGAGCAGGCGCGCGCTGGGCCTCCCGCGTCACGGGCCGCGGCGCAGGCGCCATGATCGGCGGGCTGGTCGCGATGACGCTGGACCGCTCGATCCTGAGCCAGCTGGGCCGCGGAAGGCGCACCGTCGTCGTGACCGGCACCAACGGCAAGTCCACGACCACCCGGATGACCGCCGCCGCCCTGGCCACGCTGGGGCAGGTGGCGACCAACGCCGAGGGCGCCAACATGGACGCCGGGCTGGTGGCGGCCCTGGCCGCGGCGCCCGACGCGGAGCTGGCCGCGCTCGAGGTCGACGAGATGCACGTCCCACACGTCCTGGATGCGGTGCAAGCCGCAGTCGTCGTCCTGCTGAACCTGTCCCGCGATCAGCTCGACCGCGTGGGTGAGATCAACCACATCGAGCGCACGCTGCGCGCCGGCCTGGCCCGTCACCCCTCGGCGGTGGTGGTCGCCAACTGCGACGACGTGCTGATGACGTCGGCCGCCTACGACAGCCCGAACGTGGTCTGGGTGGCCGCGGGCGGCGGCTGGGCGGGTGACTCGGTGAGCTGTCCGCGCTCCGGCGAGATCATCGTGCGGGAGCAGGCGCACTGGTACTCGACCGGTAGTGACTTCAAACGGCCCGACCCGGACTGGTGGTTCGACGACACCCACATCTACGGCCCCGCTGGCCTGTCGCTGCCGATGACGCTGGCACTGCCCGGCGCGGTCAACCGGGGCAACGCGACGCAGGCGGTGGCCGCGGCGGTGACCCTGGGCGCCGATCCCGCCGCCGCGGTCGCGGCGGTGTCGCTGGTGGACGAGGTGGCCGGCAGGTACCGGACGGTGCAGATCGGTTCTCACACCGCACGGGTGTTGCTCGCGAAGAACCCGGCGGGCTGGCAGGAGGCGCTGTCGATGGTGGACCGCGACGCAGCCGGTGTGGTGATCGCGGTCAACGGGCAGGTGCCCGACGGCGAGGACCTGTCCTGGCTGTGGGACGTGCGCTTCGAGCACTTCGACACCGTTCCGGTGGTGGCCGCCGGCGAGCGCGGCACCGATCTCGCGGTCCGGCTGGGGTACGCGGGTGTCGAACACACGCTGGTGCACGACACCGTGCGCGCCATCGAGTCGTGCCCGCCCGGCCACGTCGAGGTCATCGCGAACTACACCGCTTTCCTGCAGTTGAACCGCGTCCTGGAGCGCCTCGCATGAGCCAGTCGACGGTGCGGATCGGGCTGGTACTGCCCGATGTGATGGGCACCTACGGCGACGGCGGAAACGCGCTCGTGTTGCGGCAACGGTTACGGCTGAGGGGAATCGACGCCGAGATCGTGCCGATCACCCTCGACGACCCGGTGCCCGCCGAGCTGGACCTCTACACGCTCGGCGGCGCCGAGGACTACGCGCAGCGGTTGGCCACCAAGCACCTGATCCGCTATCCCGGTCTGCAGCAGGCGATCTCACGCGGCGCCCCGGTGCTGGCGATCTGCGCGGCCATCCAGGTGCTCGGCCACTGGTACCAGACCTCGGCCGGCGAGCGCGTCGACGGGGTGGGCGTGCTGGACCTGACGACGTCGCCGCAGCCGGAGCGCACCATCGGCGAGGTCACCGCGACCCCGCTCGTCGACGGGTTGACCCAGCCGTTGACCGGATTCGAAAACCACCGCGGCGGAACGGTTCTGGGTACCGACGCGCGCCCGCTGGCCGCGGTGACGAAGGGCGCGGGCAACCGGGCCGGAGACGGCATCGACGGTGCCGTGCAGGGCAGCGTCGTCGCCACCTACCTGCACGGCTGCTGCCTGGCCCGTAACCCGGAACTCGCCGACTACCTGCTCACCGAGGTGGTCGGCCCGCTCGCTCCGCTGGAGTTGCCCGAGGTCGCGCTGCTGCGCAAGGAACGTCTGGCGGCGCCGCGGCGTGTCTAGGCGGCCACGGTCCTGACGACGCGCTGCACATCACGGAGGTCGAGCGGACAGCCCCGCTCTCGCAGCGCCGCTTCCACCCGGGCAAGCCACTGTTCGGGCTCGTCCTCGGCGATCACGCGGATCACGATCCAGCCCGCCTCCCCGAGCATCCTCAGGCGTGCGATGTCCTTGACGTACTGGCGTCTGTCCTTGCGGTGGTGATCGCCGTCGTATTCGACCGCGACGCCGTACCGCCTCCACCCCATGTCCAGAAACGCAACCGGCCGGGAACCCGACACGACGGGTATCTGGGTCTCGGGCCGGGGAAACCCGCAGTCCAGCAACCACAGTCGGGTTCTGCTCTCCCGCGGTGAGGCGGCGCCGCCGTCGATCAGGGGTAACAGCTCCCGTAGCTGTGTCACCCTGCGGGCCCGCGGGTGGCGATCGGCCAACCGCGCCACGTCATCGACCTCGAAGTGCTGGTTCCACATCAACGCGTCCAGGCGCGCGAGCGCCTCGCCGCGGTCCAGGTGACGGCCCAGATCGAAAGCCGTGCGCAGTCGGGTGGCGACCGGTAATCCACCGATCCGTGTGAACTCGTCGTCGCAGATGTGTTCAGCACGCGGGATCAGACCGTCCTGAGGCAGGCTCTTCACACCGGCGACCTCGACCGGTTCGGCGGGATCCACCCAGGGCGCACCGTGCAGCGCGGACGCCGCCACCCCGGCGATCACCCCCTTGCGCCCGGTCGCCAGCCACGCACCGATCGCCCGGTCCCGCAGCGTGATCTCGGCGCCCTTGCGGATGAAGACGCCGCGGAACAGCGTCGTGAAATCGCGCCGGAGTTCGTGCCGGGTCACCACACCGGCCTTGACCGCTTCGCCGCCGAGAATGACCCTGCCCATGGCCCGTACGGTGTCACCGGCCACCGACAATTCTCGAGATCCGAGTTCTGTCGCGAAAGTGCGAGAATACTGCTGCAAAACTCGGATCTCGGCGTGGCAGAGGCCGCGACGGCGAAACCGGGTCAGGCCATCGCGCGGCGGCCGACCAGCGCGCGCCCCAGCGTCAGCTCGTCGGCGAACTCCAGGTCGCCGCCCATCGGCAGGCCCGACGCGATGCGGGTGACCGACAGCCCGGGAATGTCACGCAGCATCCGCACCAGATAGGTGGCCGTGGCCTCCCCCTCGGTGTTGGGGTCGGTCGCGATGATCACCTCGGCGACGTCGACGCCGTCGACACGCTCACCGATCCTGTTGAGCAGCTCGCGGATCCTCAGCTGGTCCGGCCCGACGCCCGACAACGGATCGAGTGCACCGCCGAGCACGTGGTAACGCCCGCGGAACTCCCTGGTGCGTTCCACTGCCTGCACGTCCTTGGGTTCCTCGACCACGCACACCAGCGATGCGTCGCGGCGTGGATCGCTGCAGATCCGGCAGCGGTCCTCGTCGCTGACGTTGCCGCACACCGTGCAGAACTTCACGCCGTCGCGGACCTTGCCGAGCACCGCCGTGAGCCTGTCGATGTCCGGCGGCTCGACCGACAGCAGATGGAACGCGATGCGCTGCGCACTCTTGGGCCCGATACCGGGCAGCTTGCCGAGCTCGTCGATCAGATCCTGAACGGGTCCTTCGAACAAGAAGTCACATCCCCGGCAGGCTCGGGAATCCCTGACCGCCGAGCCCTCCCGCCAGCGGTCCCAGCCGGTCGTGGGCCAGGATGGTGACCTGCTTGGCGGCATCGGAGATCGCGCCGACGATCAGATCCTGCAGCGTCTCGACGTCGGAGGGCTCAACGACCTTCGGGTCGATCGACACGGCCACCACCTCGCCGCTGCCTCGCATCGTGACCTGCACCAGCCCACCACCGGCCTGGCCGTGCACCTCGGCGTTGGCGAGGGCCTCCTGGGCCTCCATCAACTGCTGCTGCACCTGCTGAGCCTGCGCGAGCAGTGCTGACATATCGGGTTGGCCACCGGGTTGCATGACTGATCCTCTAGGTGTCGGTTGATGCGTTCAGGTATGCGAGGAGTTTCGTGTCGGTCTCGACTTGGTTGCGCTCGTCGTGATCCGGCACTTTTGCCTTTCAGCGTAGTCGGCATGCGGGCTACCGTGGCGCCGTGCACGTGCCAGCCCACCACCGTGTCGGCATGCGAATAGGTTCAGCAGTCGCCGCCGCAATGCTCGTCGCCGCGTCGACGCTCGCCGGCCCGGCCCACGCAGCCCCCGCCAACCTCGCCGGGAAGATCGTCTTCCTCGACCCCGGCCACAACGGCGCCAACGACGCGTCGATCAGCAGGCAGGTGCCCACCGGGCGCGGCGGCACCAAGGACTGCCAGGCCAGCGGCACCTCGACCGGCGACGGATTCCCCGAGCACACCTTCGCGTGGGACACCACGCTGCGGATCCGCCAGGCTCTGACCGCCCTCGGAGTACGCACGGCGATGTCGCGCGGCGACGACACCGGTCTGGGTCCGTGCGTCGACGAGCGCGCGGCGCTGGCCAATGCGATCCGGCCCAACGCGGTGGTCTCGATACACGGTGACGGTGGTCCCCCCACCGGGCGCGGCTTCCACGTGCTGTACTCGGCACCCCCGCTCAATGCGGCGCAGGCGGGTCCGTCGGTGCAGTTCGCCCAGGTCATGCGTGACCAGCTGGCGGGCTCGGGGATTCCGCCCGCTACCTACATCGGCTCATCGGGCCTCAACCCGCGCTCCGACATCGCCGGGCTCAACCTCGCGCAGTACCCGTCGATCCTCGTCGAGCTCGGGAACATGAAGAACGCGGTCGATTCGGCGTTGATGACGACGGAGCAGGGGCGGCAGAAGTACGCCGACGCCGTGGTCCGCGGCATCGTCGCGTTCCTCGGCTCCCAGCGGTGAGCCGGAACCGACCCGCCGAGCGCGGGCTCAGGCCTCGGTGCCCTCGACGCCCACAGTGCCCTCGACCTCACGCTTGAGGTTTCCGAGGACCTCGGCCTGGATCTTGCGCAACCCGATCGGTGCGAACGTCCTCTCGAAGAAACCCCCGATACCGCCGGCGCCCTGCCAGGACGTCTTGACGGTGACCGACGACCCCGGGCCCGCCGGTGCGACGGTCCAGTTGGTCACCATCGAGGAGTTCTCGTCCTTCTCGATAACGGTGTGACCAGCCACGTCGACGCTGGCTTTCACGTCACGGGAGCGCGACTTGGTGGCCTGCAGCTTCCAGGTGGCCACGGTGCCTGCACCCTGACCGCCCTGGAGCACCTGGTAGCCGCTGTAGTGCGCGGAGAGGATCTTCGGGCGCATGGCCTCGTAATCCGCGACGGCGCCCAGAACAGTCGCCGGCGCGGCGTCGATCAGGACCGTGCTGGACGCGCTGACCTGTCCCATCAGTGCAAACTCCTTATAAACAGCTGGTGTCGGTGCTTCGGTAGGTCGCATCGGCTGCAACCGCGGACTAGCGTATATGTGTGTCTGTTGCCTCAGCCGACGCACGGGCCGCTCACTCCGACGGCGTGCAGCGGCTTCTCACCAGTTACCGGGCCATCCCGGCCGATGCCGCGGTCCGGCTCGCCAAGCCGACGTCGAACCTGTTTCGCGCCCGGGCGAAGAACAGCGGGCCGGGGTTGGACACCTCGGGGCTGACGGATGTCATCGCGGTCGACCCGGACGCGCGCACGGCCGACGTGGCGGGCATGTGCACCTACGAGGATCTGGTCGCCGCCACATTGCCCTACGGCCTGTCGCCGTTGGTGGTGCCTCAGCTCAAGACCATCACGCTCGGGGGCGCGGTCACCGGGCTGGGGATCGAGTCGGCGTCGTTCCGCAACGGGTTGCCCCATGAGTCCGTCCTGGAGATGGACATCCTCACCGGGACCGGCGAGATCATCCGGGCCTCCCCCGACGAGCACGGCGACCTTTTCCGGTCCTTCCCGAATTCCTATGGCACACTTGGCTATTCGGTTCGACTGAAGATCGAGCTGGAGCCGGTCAAGCCGTTCGTCGCGTTGCGTCACCTCAGGTTCAGGTCCGTGGCCGACCTCGTCGACGCGATGGACCAGATCATCGAGACCGGCGGTCTCAACGGCGACCGGGTCGACTACCTCGACGGTGTAGTGTTCAGCGCCGACGAGGGCTACCTCTGCGTCGGCGTCCAGTCGGCCACCCCCGGTCCGGTCAGCGATTACACCGGCAAGGACATCTATTACCAGTCGATCCGACACGAGGACGGTGAGAAGCACGACAGGCTGACCATCCACGACTACCTGTGGCGGTGGGACACCGACTGGTTCTGGTGCTCGCGGGCATTCGGCGCACAGAATCCACGAATCCGGCGATGGTGGCCGCGCAAGTACCGGCGCAGCAGCTTCTACTGGAAGCTCATCGGCTACGACCAGCGGTTCGACATCGCCGACCGCATCGAGAAGCGGAACGGCCGCCCACCGCGCGAACGGGTGGTCCAGGACGTCGAGGTGCCGATCGGCCGTACCGCCGAGTTCGTGGCCTGGTTCCTGGACAACGTGCCCATCGAACCGATCTGGCTGTGCCCGTTGCGGCTTCGCGATGAGGGCAACTGGCCGCTGTATCCGCTGCACCCGCATCAGACGTACGTCAACATCGGCTTCTGGTCATCGGTGCCCGTCGGCCCTGAGGAGGGGTACACGAACAGGATGATCGAGCGCAGGGTCAGCGACCTCGACGGACACAAGTCGCTGTACTCGGATTCCTACTACTCCCCCGAGGAGTTCGACGAGCTCTACGGCGGTGAGATCTACAAGACGGTGAAGAAGTCCTACGACCCTGACTCACGTTTCCTCGATCTGTATGCGAAGGCGGTGCGAAGACAATGACGACATTTCGGGAACGCGCCACAGATGCGCCGGACAACTCCGAGGGGAAACTCTCACTGGCGGAGATCCTCGAGATCTTCTCGGCCGGTCGGCTGCCGCTGAAGTTCACGGCCTATGACGGCAGCAGCGCCGGACCCGAGGACGCCACCCTCGGGCTGTATCTGCGCACGCCGCGCGGCACCACCTACCTGGCCACCGCACCCGGAGACCTCGGGCTGGCCCGGGCCTACGTGTCCGGCGACCTGGAGCCCCACGGGGTCCATCCGGGCGATCCCTACGACCTGCTCTCCGCGCTGGCCCAGAAGCTGCAGTTCAAGCGCCCGTCGGCTCGGGTGCTGGCCAACGTGATCCGGTCCATCGGTATCGAGCACCTCATGCCGATCGCGCCTCCTCCGCAGGAGGCACTCCCGCGCTGGCGGCGCTTCGCAGAAGGCTTGCGGCACAGCAAGACCCGCGATGCGGAGGCGATCCATCACCACTACGACGTCTCCAACACCTTCTACGAGTGGGTGCTCGGCCCCTCGATGACCTACACCTGCGCGTGCTACCCCCACCCCGACGCCACGCTGGAGGAGGCGCAGGAGAACAAGTACCGGCTGGTCTTCGAGAAGCTGCGCCTGAAGCCGGGCGACCGACTGCTCGACGTGGGCTGCGGCTGGGGCGGCATGGTGCGCTACGCGGCGCAGCACGGCGTGAAGGTGATCGGCGTGACGCTGTCGAAGGAGCAGGCGGCGTGGGCGCAGAAGGCCATCGCCGAGGACGGTCTGGGTGACCTGGCCGAGGTGCGCCACAGCGACTACCGCGACGTGCGGGAGTCGCAGTTCGACGCGGTGTCCTCGATCGGGCTCACCGAGCACATCGGGGTGGCGAACTACCCGGCCTACTTCCGCTTCCTGCGATCCAAGCTGCGCACCGGCGGGTTGCTGCTCAACCACTGCATCACCCGCCACGACAACCGGCACGGCCCCACCGCGGGCGGTTTTATCGACCGCTACGTGTTCCCCGACGGGGAGCTCACCGGTTCCGGCCGCATCATCACCGAGATGCAGGACGTCGGCCTCGAGGTGGTGCACGAGGAGAATCTGCGACACCACTATGCGCTGACCCTTCGCGACTGGTGCCGCAACCTCGTGGAGCGCTGGGATGAAGCGGTCGCGGAGGTCGGTCTGCCCACCGCCAAGGTATGGGGGCTCTACATGGCCGGGTCCCGGGTCGGCTTCGAGCAGAACGCGATTCAGCTGCACCAGGTGCTCGCCGTCAAGCTCGACGAGCGCGGTGGCGACGGCGGGTTGCCGTTGCGGCCCTGGTGGGCGGCATAGAGGTTAGGCTCACGCGATGATCCGGTTCCTGCTGCGCGTCGCCGTGTTCCTCGGGTCTGCGGCGATCGGGTTGCTCGCGGCAGGCTGGCTGGTGCCCGGGGTGTCGCTGTCTGCGTGGGGTTTCGTCACCGCAGTGGTGATCTTCACTGTGGCGCAGGCGCTCTTGTCGCCGTTCTTCCTCAAGATGGCCAGCAGGTACGCGTCGGCGTTCCTGGGCGGCATCGGGTTGGTGTCGACCTTCGTCGCGCTGCTGCTGGCCTCACTGTTGTCCAACGGGTTGAGCATTCGCGGCATCGGTTCGTGGATCGGGGCCACCGTGGTGGTGTGGTTGGTCACCGCAGTGGCGACGGTGGTGCTTCCGCTCCTGGTGCTGCGGGAGAAGAAGAACGCGGCCTGAGCGGCGGGCTCAGCCCTCGATGCGGCGCGCCCCCAGTTCGCTCTGAAGGAGTTCCAGGGCGGCTTCCTCGGGATCGCGGCGCGGCGCGGCGGGGTCCACAGTGCTTGCCTCGGCCAGCATGCTCTCGACCTCGTCGTCGTGCGGCGCCTCGGCCGGGGTGGGATCGGCCTGCGGTGGCGGCGCTTCCGCGGGTGCGGGAGGCGCGGCACCTGCGTCGCAGCGGATCTTCCAGTTCACGCCGAGCGCATCCTTGAGGGCTTCCCGGATGACATCGGCGTTGCGCTGCTCGGTGAGGCGTTTCGCCAGTGGCGCGGATTCGTGGCTCAGGACCAGGGTGTCTCCGTCGACAGCGCGCACGATCGCACCCGCCAGCATCACCTCGGTGGTGCGGCTGCGTTCGCGCACCTTCTCCCGCACCGTGGTCCACATGCTGCGTACCGCCGCGGCGTTGGGTTCGCCTGCGGCGACGGCAGCCGCCGGTGTCGTCGGCGGCGCCTCCACCGCGGGCGCTGCCGGGGGTCGTACCGGCGGCGGTGAGACAGGTTCGGGCTCAACGGCTTTCGGTGTGGGCGGCGGCGCGACCGGCTCGGGTTCCACCGGCTTCGCCGCGGGTGGCGTAACGGGCTTCGCGGCGGGTGGCGTAACGGGCTTCGCGGCGGGCGGCGGCGGCGCGGGTGTGGATGCCTGCGGCGCGGGTCCGGGTTCGGGTGCGGCGACGGCTTCCGGGGCGGCTTGCGTCTTGCGGACGTACTGCTTCGGCGGCGCGACGCCGGCAGGGACGTTCTCGTCTGCCGGGATCGACAGGTCGAGCCGGGTCTCGATGCGTTCGACGCGCTGCAGCAGCGCCGCCTCGGTGTCGCTGGCCGAGGGCAGCAGCAGCCTCGCACACACCACCTCGAGCAACAGCCGCGGTGCGGTCGCGCCGCGCATCTCACCCAGCCCGGCGTGCACCACCTCGGCGTAGCGGGTCAGGGTGGCCATCCCGACCTGCGCGGCCTGGTCGCGCATCCGCTCCAGGACGTCCTCCGGCCCGTCGACGACGCCCCGAGCGACCGCGTCGGGCACCGCCTGCAGCACGATCAGGTCGCGGAACCGCTCCAGCAGATCGGTGGCGAACCTGCGGGGGTCGTGGCCGGCGTCGATGACGCCCTCCACGGCGCCGAACAGCGCGGCGGCGTCCCCGGCGGCCAACGCGTCGATGGCATCGTCGATCAATGCCAGGTCCGTGGCGCCGAGCAGGGCCAGTGCGCGCTGGTAGGCGACGTGGTTCTCGTCCGCACCGGCCAGGAGTTGGTCGAGCACGCTCAACGTGTCGCGGGGGGAACCGCCACCGGCGCGGATCACCAGCGGGAACACCGCGTCGTCGACGTCGACGTTCTCCGCGGCGATGATCTTCTCGATCAGCGTGCGCATGGTCTTGGGTGCGAGCAGCCGGAACGGGTAGTGGTGGGTCCGCGACCGGATGGTCGGCAGCACCTTCTCCGGTTCGGTGGTCGCGAACACGAAGATCAGGTGCTCGGGCGGCTCCTCGACGATCTTGAGCAGGGCGTTGAACCCCGCCGTGGTGACCATGTGGGCCTCGTCGACTATGAAGATGCGGTACCGCGACTGGGCGGGCGCGTAGAACGCGCGGTCGCGGAGTTCACGGGTGTCGTCCACCCCGCCGTGGCTGGCGGCGTCGAGTTCGGTGACGTCGACGCTGCCGCCCCCGTTCGGCGCCAAGGAGACACACGAGTCACACACCCCGCACGGAGTCGCCGTGGGGCCCTGCGCGCAGTTCAACGAGCGGGCCAGAATCCTCGCCGAGGACGTCTTCCCGCAGCCCCTGGGGCCGGAGAACAGGTAGGCGTGGTTGATCCGGCCCGAGTTCAGCGCCGTCGACAGCGGCTCGGTGACGTGTTCCTGCCCGACGACCTCAGCGAAGGTCGCCGGTCGGTACTTGCGATAGAGAGCCACGGAAGCAGGCTACCGACCAGTGCCGACTAGTTGTCGGCCAGCAGTGACTCACTGGCCGAGAGCAGCGCGCACGTCGCGAGACCATCGATGGCCTCACGCAGATCAGACGTCGACGGGAAGGTCGGCGCGATCCGGATGTTCTTGTCCTCCGGGTCTTTTCGGTAGGGGAACGACGCACCCGCCTCGGTGACCGCGATACCGGCGTCCTTGGCCAGCGCCACGGTCCGCTTGGCGGTCCCTGGCAGCACGTCCAGGCTGATGAAGTAACCGCCCTTCGGCTCGGTCCAGGACGCGATCTTCGCGTCGCCGAGACGGTCCTCGAGGATCTCCAGCACCAGCGCGAACTTCGGCGCCAGCAGCTCCTGGTGGCGCTGCATGTGCAGGCGCACCCCATCGGCATCACCGAGGAACCGCAGGTGTCGCAGTTGGTTCACCTTGTCGGGGCCGATGGATTTCTTGCCTGCGTGCTGCAGGTACCAGGCGATGTTGCCCAGCGATCCGCCGAAGAAGCTGACACCTGCGCCGGCGAAGGTGATCTTCGACGTGGAGGCGAAGACCAGCGGTCGGTTGGCATGATTGGCCGCCGCGGCGAGGCCCAGGATGTCGACCTGCCGGACGAAATCGTGGGTGAGTGTGTGCACCGCGTACGCGTTGTCCCACATGAGCCGGAAATCGGTTGCCGCCGTTTTCATCTGCACCAGGCGACGGGTGGTTTCCCAGGAGTACGTGGTGCCCGTCGGGTTGGAGTACACCGGAACGCACCACATGCCCTTGATCGCCGGGTCGGCGGCCACGAGTTCCTCGATCAGACCGACGTCGGGGCCGTCCTCGAGCATCGGCACGGTGATCATCTCGATGCCGAGGCTCTCGGTGATCGCGAAGTGGCGGTCGTAGCCCGGTGCGGGGCACAGGAACTTCACGCCATTGTGGTCCCGGAGCTCGTCTATCCATGGTCGCGGCGAGTCCACCCCGCCGTGCAGCAGCGAGTACACGATGACGTCATGCATGAACTCGAGGCTGGCGTTGTTGCCCGCGATCAGATTCGGCACCGGGATGCCGAGCAGCTCGCCGAAGATCGCCCGCAGTTCCGGCAGCCCGTGCTGGCCGCCGTAGTTGCGGGTATCGGTGCCGTCGGCGTCGCGGAAGGCGTCGCGTCCCGTCCCTGGCAGCTCGAGCAGCCCGTTGGACAGGTCCAGTTGGGCGGGTGACGGCTTGCCGCGCGTGAGGTCCAGGCGGAGCGTCTTGGCCTGCAGCTCGGCGTAGTTGCGCTTCTGTAGCTCGTGCTGCGCCAGCAGTTCGTCACGACCGAGCGACTGAAACGACACCGCGCGCCTTTCACCGTCGTGCGTGGATTCTCCAGAATGTAAGGGGACCCCGCGCACCCGCCAGAGCCCATTGACCCTTGCTGCCTTCCGGCCCTGGGGGAGTTCACAGGATAGACGCCGCGCGGGGTCCACGAAGAGTGTAGTACCCGTGCCGTGGTCGCCTTAAGGCGAGCGACGCCCGCGCGTGATTTACGTGATTTAAGAGCCGACCAGGGGGTCGGTTACCATGGCCGACGGAGGATTCGCCTAGTGGCCTATGGCGCTCGCCTGGAACGCGGGTTGGGTTAATAGCCCTCAGGGGTTCAAATCCCCTATCCTCCGCACTCAGTCCGGGGTGCGACCGACTGGCCGACAGCACGGTCGCACCCCGGGCAAACAAGCTAGAGGAGGGGTATGGGCCGCACCGTCGCGGTGATCTGGCACGCGTCGTTCTCCATCGCCGCCGGTGTCCTCTATTTCTTCTTCGTGCTCCCTCGCATGCCCGAGCTGCTGGGAGACACCTCGCCGACGCTCGGCACGGTGCTGCGCATCGTCACCGGCGCATTGATCGGGCTTGCGGCGCTTCCCGTCGTGTTCACGCTGCTCCGTACCCGCAGGCCCGAGTTCGGCACCCCGAAGCTCGCGCTGTCCCTGCGCACGGTGTCCATCGCACTGCACGTGCTGGCGGGTGTGCTCATCATCGGCGCGGCGATCAGCGAGATCTGGCTGTCGCTGGACTCCGTCGGGCAGTGGCTGTTCGGCATCTACGGTGCGGCGGCCGCGCTCACGCTCCTCGGCGCCTTGGCCTTCTACCTGGCGTTCGTCGTCGAACTGCCCCCGCCACCGCCCAAACCGCTGAAGGTCAAGGAGCGCAAAGGCAGGCGCGGCCGTAAGGGTGAGTCCGCCGAAGAGTCAGCCGAAGTCGCAGAGGACACCGAATCGTCAGAAACCACCGACGATTCGCACGACACCACCGTCGCCGAGGAGACGCCCGCCCCCACTGCCGAGGTGCCCGACACTGCGGCGACCGACGCGGCACCGGAGGAAAGCGGCGAAATGAACCCTCCGACCTCGGAGAAAGCCGATACCGACGACGCCGAAGCCGCCGACGGCAAGCTGCAGAACAGGCGTCCGGCCGGCAAGGGATCCGCGCAGGGACGGCGCCGCCGGACCCGCGGCGGCGTCGCCGTCGAGGACTGATCGGCGAGCGCCACGTCGACAGCAGCCGACTGCGCAGCCACTATTGATGACTATGGGCCTGTTTCCCTCGCTTCGACGACTGCCGATCGCACTGACGGCGGCCGTCGCCCTCGTCGCACCCATGGCGCCCGCAACGGCCGCGCCCGCTGATCCCATCGCGGCGGCGGCGCAGGCCGAACCTGCGGTGGTGCGCATCGACACCGCAGTCGACTACCAGGGCGTCATCGGGCTGGGGACCGGCGTCGTGCTCGATCCCGGCGGGCAGGTGCTGACCAACTTCCACGTCGTCCAGGGGGCCGACCGGATCACCGGAACGGTCGGGGGTCGCTCCTACCCGGCCACGCTGGTGGGGTACGACCGCAAGCGCGACATCGCGGTGATTCAGCTGATCGGCGCGGGCGGTCTGCCCGCCGCGCCCATCGGCGACTCCGGCGTGCTGGTTCCCGGCGAGCCGGTGGTGGCGCTCGGCAACGCCATGGGCACCGATGGCCCACTGACTCGTGAGGTCGGCACGGTGACCGGGTTCGATCGCACCGTCAACGCCGAGGACACGCTGACCGGTACCTCCGACGAACTGACCGGCCTCATGGAGTTCGCCGCACCGGTGCGCGCGGGTGACTCCGGCGGACCCGTGGTCAACGGCGCCGGGCAGGTCGTGGGCGTCACGACGGCGGCGTCGGTGAACTTCCGCATGGGTCCCGGCGGCAAGGGGTTCGCGATCCCGATCAACGACGCGATGGCGGTGGCCGGTCAGATCCGGGCAGGCATCCCCTCCGACGCGGTCCACATCGGGCCGCCGGTCCTGCTCGGCGTCGGGGTGCGCACCGCGCCGCGGGACGAGGTGGGTGTCCTCATCCAGGAGGTCATGATCGGCGGACCCGCAGACCAGGCAGGGTTGGTGGCCGGCGACGTCATCGTCAGCCTCGACGGCGTCACGCTGGACTCGACGAACACCCTGACCTCGGTGCTCGACAGGCACTACGCCGGTGATGTGCTCGACCTGACGTGGATCGACGCCACCGGGCAGACGCGTACCGGCAAGGCCCTGCTGACCCCGGGCGTGAATTAACGCAAACGCGGGGGCCGGCGTGCGGCGAAACCCTATGCTGAGCGAGTGCCCAACAATGCGTCTTATCGGGTCGTCCAGTGGACGACGGGAAACGTCGGAAAGAGCTCGGTCGCTGCGATAGCGAAGAACCCGACACTGGAACTGGTCGGGTGTTACGCCTGGTCCGAGGACAAGGCCGGCCGCGACGTCGGCGAACTCGCCGGGATCGAACCGCTGGGCGTGACCGCCACCAACGACGTGGACGCCCTGCTGTCGCTCAAACCGGACGTGGTGGTCTACAACCCGATGTGGATCGACGTCGACGAACTCGTGCGCATCCTGGAGGCAGGCGTCAACGTCGTCGCGTCGGCCTCGTTCATCACCGGACACAACCTGGGCGACGGACGGGACAAGCTCGCCGAGGCATGTCAGCGTGGCGGATCGACACTGTTCGGCTCCGGCGTCAGTCCCGGTTTCGCCGAACTCCTGGCCATCGTGGCGGGAACCGCGTGCGACCGCATCGACAAGGTCACGATCGCCGAGTCCGCCGACACCACCCTCTACGACTCCCCCGACACCGAGCGCCCCGTCGGCTTCGACATGGCCATCGACGATCCGAACCTGCAGCCGATGGCCGCGAAGGGCACGGCGGTGTTCGCCGAGGCTGTGCAACTGGTCGCCGACGCCCTCGGCATCGAGCTCGACGAGATCAAGTGCGTGTCCGAATACGCCCAGACCACCGAGGACCTGCCCATGGCGTCCTGGACCATCAAGGCCGGACACGTCGCCGGGGTGTACGCGAGCTGGCAGGGCTTAGTCAAAGATGATGCCGGACGGCAGCGTACCGTCATCGACATCAACGTCCGGTGGAAGAAGGGCCAGAAGCTGGAGCCGGACTGGAAACTCGACGGCGACGGCTGGAAGATCACCATCGACGGCCGGCCGACGGTCAACATGTCCGTCGGATTCCTGCCGCCGCAGGACATGATCGAGAGCGCCAAGACGCTCGAGGACTTCTTCGTGCTCGGCCACATCATGACCGCGTTGCCGCCGATCCACGCGATCCCGGCGGTCGTCGCGGCGGCGCCGGGGATCGCGACCTACAACGACCTGCCGCTGCCGATGCCCCGAGGGGTGGTGCCGACCGGCTGAGCACTACCGCCGAGCGGTCCGCGGTTAACCAGTTGCCGGCGGCGGCTAGCCGCCCTCGGTCGAACGCAGCGCCTGCGCGATCACCTCGATGACCCGCTGGGGCTGCTTCTCGAGATAGAAGTGGCCGCCGGAGAAGGTGTGCACCTCGCCGCCGCCCGAGGTGTGCTCGAGCCACGCGCTGGCGTCGTCCACGCTGGTCTTCGGGTCGTCGGTCGCCGTCATCACGACCACGGGGGCGTTGATGGCGACCTCGGTGCCGCGGTGGTACTTCTGCAGCGCGCGATAGTCACTGCCGAACGCGGGCAGGAAGGTCGCCAGCATGTCGGGATCGTTGAGCACCCGCGGGTCGGTGCCGCCGAGGTCACGCATCACGTCGAGCAGGTCCTCATCTCCTTGAGATCCGTCCGCTTCCTGCTCGTCACCGTATCGGCTCGGCGCCCGCGACCCTGACGCGAAGACCAGCACGGGACTGCGCCCGGCCAGCGTCTCGATCCGGCGCGCGACCTCGAACGCCAGCACCGCACCCATGCTGTGGCCGAAGAGCGCCACAGGCGCGTCGATCAGCGGTTCCAGCGCCTCGTATGCCTGGTCGGCCATGTCGTCGATGTCATCGATGAGCGCCTCGGTGTAGCGGTCCTGGCGTCCCGGGTACTGCACGGCGTACACGTCGAACTCGGGTGCCAGGGCGCTCGACAGCGGAAAGAAGTAGCTGGCCGAGCCACCCGCGTGCGGGAAGCAGAGCAGGCGCGTGCGGGCGTTGGGCGCGGGGTGGAAGTTGCGGACCCAGGGATTGCGCGTAGCCGGGGTCGTCATGGTTGCGGCGCCCCAGGCGGTGGTGGCCCCCCAGGCGGTGGTGGCGCGTCGAAGATCCGAACGACCTTGGCCTGCAGTTGAGCGCCCGGCGGCCCCTCGACGGTGACGTCCTTGAGGATCTGCGCCTGCTCACCTTCGACGGTGAACGAGCCCTGCTGGGGCTGGAAGCCGCCAGTGACCTCGTACTCCACGGTGAAAGGCGTCTCCGGGAACGGATGCAGCCCAACATAATTCGGGTCGATGGTGTAGGTGTACAGACACACTCCGGCGGGATCGCAGTTCTGCGCGGTGACGCCCACCCCGACCAGGAACTCAGTGACCGTCGGCACCGACGGCGGCGGCGGCTTCGGCGGTTCACGCCGCGGAGGCTCTGCCTGCAGCTGATCGGGCTGGCCGAAGATCATGACCGAGGCGATGCCGATACC
Organism: Mycolicibacterium pyrenivorans; assembly: GCF_025821625.1. GTDB lineage: Bacteria > Actinomycetota > Actinomycetes > Mycobacteriales > Mycobacteriaceae > Mycobacterium > Mycobacterium pyrenivorans. Next base: position 62,088 of record NZ_JACKSH010000148.1, on the reverse strand, counting down.
GCTGACGAGCATCCCGACGATCGCAAGGGCGGCGAGGAGCTTACGGAAGGTCGTGCTCGCCAGCTTCTGCGCGATCGGCATGCAGAGCAGGGTATCTGGAAGCCTCGCGGTGACTAGTCGGCGAGTCGGTTTCCCTCGGCGTCCCAGTGCGCGGCGACCTTCTTGCTGGGCTGCACCCGCGGCGGTTCGCCCGGCATCTTCGGGTAACTCGGCGGGTACGGCAGGTCACCGAGGCCGCGGTCCTCATCGGCCTGCACCATCTCCAGCAGGACTTCGAGGGACTGCTCGGTGTCGTCGATCCCCGCCCACGGGTCGTCGCGCCCGGCGAGGAACTGCGGCACCGAGTTGATCGTGTAGTCATCGGGATCGGCACTGCGCAGTTCGTCCCAGGTCAGCGGTGTCGACACAGTGGCGATCGGGGTCTTGCGCGCCGAGTAGGCCGACGCGAACGTCCGGTCGCGGGCGTTCTGGTTGTAGTCGATGAAGATCCGCTGTCCCCGCTCCTCCTTCCACCACGACGTCGTCACCGCCTCCGGCGCGCGACGCTCGACCTCGCGGGCCAGGGCGATGCCGGCGCGGCGCACCGCGATGAAATCCCAGTCGGTCTTGATCCGGAGGAATACGTGCACGCCCCGCCCGCCGGACGTCTTCGGGTAACCGACCAGGCCGAGTTCGTCGAGCAACGGTTTCAGGACATCGACGGCGACATGGGCGGCTTCGGCGAAGCCGGTGCCGGGTTGCGGGTCGAGGTCGATCCGCAACTCGTCGGGATGCTCGGTGTCGGGGCAGCGCACCTGCCACGGATGCAGCGTCACCGTGCCCATCTGCGCGGCCCAGATGATCGCCGACGGGTGGGTGATCTTGAGCGCATCGGCGGTGCGCCCGGACGGGAAGGTCACGGTGCAGGTCTCGAGGTAGTCGGGGTGCTTCTGCGGCACCCGCTTCTGGTAGATCTCCTCACCCTCGATGCCGTCGGGGAAGCGCTGCAGGTGAACCGGCCGGTCCCGCAACAGCGTCACCATGCGGTCGGCGACGGCCAGGTAGTAGTCGACGAGCTTGCCCTTCGTGCCGTCCTTGCCCAGTTTCGGGAAGTACGGCTTGTCCGGATTGGTGAGTCTGACCTTGACGCCGTCGACGTCGAGTTCGGTTGCGGGAGTTGCCATCAGTATCCCTTCCCCGTCGCTTCGCTAGCGCCTGACTCCAAGACGTCGTAGAGGTCGTAGTTCAGAGGGACGTCGAGCTGGTCGAAGGTGCAGCTGGCCGGGTCGCGGTCGGGCCGCCAGCGCATGAACTTCACCGCGTGCCGAAAACGCCGACCGTGAGAGGGCTGCCCGGCTCCGTGGAGAGTGTTTCCCTCCATCTGGTCGTAGGCGACCTCACACACCTTCTCCGGACGTACCGGAATCCAGCGTTTGTCGGCCGCGGAGTTCCACCGGCTGGGATCGCCGTCGCGGACGTCGTCTCCGATGCGCAGCGGCTCCAGGTCGGCCAGCAGTGACAGCCGGGCTTTGGCGGTGAACGACGCCGCGCCGCCGACCATCTGAAGTTCTCCGTCGTCGCGGTAGAGACCCAGCAGGATCGAGCCGACTCCCTCGCCGCTCTTGTGGATCCGGTACCCGATGGCCACGCAGTCGGCGTCGCGGGCGTGCTTGACCTTGACCATCTCCCGCTTGCCCGGCAGGTAGTGGCCGTCGAGGCGCTTGGCGATCACTCCGTCCAGGCCTGCGCCTTCGAACTCCTCGAGCCACTGCGCACCCAGTTCGGGGTCTTCGGTGGCGCGGGTGACGTGACACCACTGCTTCTCGTCGACCGCGTCGAGCAGCGCCTCGCGGCGCACCCGGAACGGCTCCTTGAGCAGGGACGTGTCGCCGGTGGCCAGCGCGTCGAAGCCGATGAAGTGCGCGGGCGTCTCCTCGGCGAGCTTGCGCACCCGGGAGTCGGCGGGATGGATGCGCTGACTCAGCGACTCCCAGTCCAGCCGGGTGCGGCTCCTGGCCGTTTTGCTCGTCGCGTCCGCGGCGATCTCTCGGGGGACGACGATCTCGCCGTCGAGCACGCACCGCGGGGCAAGTTCGTCGCGCACCGACTCGAGGACCTCGGGAAAGTAGCGGCCCAGGTCCTTGCCGCTGCGCGAGAGCAGCAGGACCTCGTCACCGTCGCGGAACACCAGCGCACGGAAGCCGTCCCACTTGGGCTCATACGACCAGACGCCGGACTCCGGAGGCACCTTGGCCTGCGCCTTGGCCAGCATCGGCTCCAGCGGGGGCATGACCGGAAGGTCTGCGGAAAAGGACACGGGTTCCATACTCACGTAGACCGGTGTACCCAGACAATGTCATCGCAGCAGCCGTCCAGGTCAACTGAACAGGCCTGCCTCGCGGAGGCTCGTTCCATACGCGTTGAGATCTGCGGCGAAGAGTTGTGGTTGCTCGAACGCATCGGAGTCTGGCGGGGCCAGCTGAGCCGGCCGGTACCGCGGGCCGCACCGGAAGGATGTCATTCTCCCGTCGCTACGCTCGCCCCGGATGTCATTCTCCCGTCGCTACGCTCGCCCCGGATGTCATTCTCCCGTCGCTACGCTCGCCCAGATACCTACCGCGCTCCGCGCACCAACCGACCCGGACGTGCCCCCGTGTCGGCGCCGTGCCGGCGCGTCACGACGCCGCTGACGACGGTGGCGTCGTAGCCGGAAGCCCCCTGGACCAAGCGGTGACCGCCAGCGGGCAGGTCGTAGGCCATCCGCGGGGCGTGCAGCGTGAGCGCATCCATGTCGATCACGTTCACGTCGGCCTTCTTGCCGAAGCTGATGACGCCGCGGTCGGTCAGTCCGAACAGCTGTGCGGTGTCGTGCGCCTGCTTGCGGATGACGTACTCCAGCGGCAGTGTGGCACCCCGGTGCCGATCCCTCGCCCAGTGGGTCAGCAGGAACGTCGGGTAGGACGCATCGCAGATCATGCTGCAATGTGCGCCTCCGTCGGACAGCCCCATCACACCGGCTGGGTGGGTGATCACCTCGCGGATCGCGTCGTGGTTTCCGTTGGAGTAGTTGAACATCGGGAACATCAGCATGTTGCCGGCGTCGGCCTCCAGCATCAGGTCGTACATCGCCGCCAGCGCCTCCTGCCCACGCTCGCGCGCGATCGCGGCCACGGTGTCCTCGTCGGTGGGCTCGTAGTTGGGCGGCTCACCGAGGTAGTACAGCCGCTCCGTCACGTTCTGCGCCAGGGCGAACATGCCGTCGAACAGCTTCGTCGGATCGATCGGCAGATCATCTTCGGCCAGGATCGCCTGCCGCACAGCCGGTTCGGCCAGTCGGGCGGCGAGTTCCTCGCGGCTGCACTCGGCCTCCAGCCGCCGATAGGTGGGGCGGTGAGTGAAGGCATGGTGGCCGGGGAAGCCGAGCAGCATCCCGAACGGGCGGGCGGCGATCTGCGGGTGAAGCCGGCTGCCCGCCTCATGCGCGGCCGCCGAGATGTCGAGTTGTTCGCGCCACAGATTCGGGTCGGCATCGACCTGGATCAACGCGAAGCTCAGGGCGCAATCGATCTCGGAGCCCAGCCGTCGCATCCACTCCAGTTCCTTCTTGGGTGCGACGATGTCCTCACCTGCCGCGCCTTGCGGGGCGAGTTCGAAGACGCCTGCCCCACCGGCGGCCATCGCGTGGCCGAGGGCGAAGAGTTCATCCTCTGCCGCATACGTGCCGGGAACGGGTTCGCCGTCCATGGCGCGGTGCGCGATGGTGCGGGACGACGAGAAGCCCAGTGCGCCTGCCTCGGCGGCTTCGCGGACCAAACGGCTCATCGCAGCGATGTCCTCCGGGGTCGCCGGTTCGTTGCGGGCGCCGCGCTCCCCCATCGCATACGCGCGCACCGTGCCGTGCGCGATCTGACTGCCGAAGTCGACGGCCAGTTCTCGTCGGCCGATCACGTCGAGATACTCCGCGTAGCTCTCCCAGCCCCAGGTGATGCCCTCGGTCAGCGCCGTCCCAGGAATGTCCTCGACGCCCTCCATCAGGGCGATAAGCCATTCCTCGCTGCCCGGCCGCACCGGCGCGAACCCGACGCCGCAGTTGCCGGCGACGACGGTCGTCACACCGTGATTGCTGGACGGTTCCAGCACGCTGTCCCAGCTGACCTGACCGTCGTAGTGCGTGTGGATGTCGACGAAACCCGGCGCCACGATCTTTCCGGTGGCGTCGATCGTCTCGGTGGCGTTGCCCTCCAGCGGAGGGTCACCCGGCCCGCGGCGACGAATCTCGACGATCTTGCCGTCCTTCACCGCCACGTCGGCCGCGAATCGGTCCGCACCCGTGCCGTCCACCACGGTCCCACCAGTGATCTTCAGGTCGAACACGATTTGCCTCCTCGAGCGCGGACGTCAGCCGACTTCTTCGCGAATGTAACACCGTTACAGAGTCGAATGTAATAGCGTTGCGAAGCGCGGGTAGCGACTTTTTCGAAGGATCAGTCATGACACACACGGCGCAGCCCAGCCTCCGCCCCCGCGCTCAGCGAGAGGACGCCATCGGTACGCCACCTCAGCGTCCGGCCCTGGTTCCGGCGGAGCGCTACTACTCGGCCGAGTTCGCAGCACTCGAGACCGAACGGATGTGGCCCAGGGTCTGGCAGTTCGCGTGCACCCTCGACCATGTGGCCGAACCCGGTGACTACTTCGAATACCGTTGCGGGCCATACTCCGTACTTGTCATCCGGGGTGACGACGGTGAGCTGCGGGCATTTCAGAACGTCTGTCGTCACCGCGGTAACGCCCTGTGCACCGGTGCCGGCTCGCAATTGCGCGAACTCCGGTGCGGGTACCACGGCTGGACATGGGATCTGCAGGGCGCGTTGCGGCGAGTGCCGCACCGCAAGGGTTTCGGCGCGCTGCCCATGAGTGAGTTCCCGCTCATCGCGGCGCAGGTCGACACATGGGAGCGATTCGTGTTCGTCAATCTCGATGCCACCGCGGTGCCGCTGCGCGATTACCTCGAGGCGGTTCCGGAGGACATCGCGTGGAACCGGCTGAGCGAGTTCCGCTGCTACGCCACCATGACCATCGACGTCGACGCCACCTGGAAGACGATCGCCGACGGGTTCAGCGAGACCTACCATATCCAGACGTTGCACCCCGAACTCCACCGGTGCATGGATGATGTCTATGCACCGCAGACCATTTGGGGACACACCGGCAAGTCCGAACAGCTGTACGGCGTGCCCAGCCCGCACCTCAAGGAGAGCGTGGACGACGCTGCGGTATGGGACGCCTACGTGTGCACCCAGGGCGCACTCATGGGCGTCGCCGCGGGCGCCCCGTTTCCGGCCGAGCAACAACTGCCCGACCAGTCCGTGGCCGAGGTGATCGCCGGCCGGACGAGAGCCTTCGCCGCCGAGCGGGGTGTCGATCTGGCATGGGCCACCGACGAGCAGATCATGCGGCTACACCAGTACAACGTGTTCCCCAACCTGTCGGTGTTGACCAACGCCGACCACCTGACGGTGCTGACCTCTCGCCCGGGCGTCGATCCAGACCGGGGCGAACTCGTCATGACGTTGTGGATGAGAATGCCGCCGGGTGCACCGCGTACCGTCCCGGCGGACATGCGACTGACGGCCGACGAGGCCCACCCCGGTCTGGTTCTGACCCAGGACATCGCGGTGCTGCCCGGCGTGCAGCGCGGATTGCATCAACCGGGTTTGACGCACGCGGTCCTGTCCAATGAGGAGCGACGCATCATCAACATGCATCGCAACCTCGAACGTTATCTCGATGTCCCGGAACCGGATCGAATGACCGGAGGTGACACCGATGGCGCCACCGCGCCGCAAACCCCCCGGTGACCCGGGCGTCACTGCGGAATCGATCCTGAAGACCGCAGCCCAGCTGATCGAGATCGACGGGGTGAAGGCGCTGACCATGCGCAGCCTCGCCGACCGACTCGGCGTGGCGGTCACATCCATCTACTGGCACATCGGCGGCCGGGACCAACTCCTGGACAGGCTCGTCGAGCGACTGCTCGGTGAACTGGCGAACCTGCCCGCCGAAGGTACCGATCCCGTCGAACGCATTGCGTCGCTGGCCCGGTCGCAACGCAAAGTACTCATCGAGCGCCAGCACCTGCTCGGCATCGCCCATGAGCGCGACCGCACACCGCAACTGTTCCTGCCCATACAGCGGGCGCTGGCGGCACAACTCGCCGAGCTCGGCGTGATCGGAGCCGATGCGGCGCTGATCCTGCGCGCGGTGCAAGTGCACGTCATCTCGTCGGCGGTCATGCAGTTCTCCGCGGTACGCGGAGCCAAGCACGACGAGGAGGATCCGTCTCTCTGGGCGGATGCCCTGCCCGACCGCGCCCTCGTAGAAGCACTCCAGGCCCCCACCGACTACGACGCGGTCTTCGAGTTCGTCCTCAACGCACTGATGGCGAGACTGCGCGAATCCGCCTGTCACTGACAGCGTCTCCGACCTGTGACCTGACCCGGGCGGGTCCGCGCGACAATGGTCGAGTGCAGCTGCCCGTCATGCCTCCGGTGTCACCGATGCTGTCCAAGTCGGTGGGGACGATCCCGCCCGGGGCGTCCTACGAACCGAAGTGGGACGGGTTCCGGTCCATCCTGTTTCGCGACGGCGACGAGGTCGAGTTGGGCAGCCGCAACGAGCGGCCGCTGACGCGGTACTTCCCCGAGCTCGTCGCCGCAGCCCTCACGGAGGTGCCGCAGCGGTGCGTGCTGGACGGCGAGATCGTCATCGCCACCGAGCGGGGGCTGGATTTCGAAGCCCTGCAGCTGCGCCTGCACCCGGCGGCGTCGCGGGTCCGGATGCTGGCGGAGCAGACGTCCGCGGCGTTCATCGCGTTCGATCTGCTGGCGCTCGGCGATGACGACTACACCGGCCGTCCCTTCGCCGAACGGCGTGCGGCGCTGGTCGACGCGCTGGCCGGGTCGGGTCCGTCGTTCCATGTCACGCCGGCGACCACGGATATCGACACCGCGACGCGTTGGTTCGACGAATTCGAGGGCGCGGGTCTCGACGGGGTGATCGCCAAACCGCTCGACGGGCGGTATCTGCCGGACAAGCGGGTGATGTTCAAGGTCAAGCACGCCCGCACCGCGGACTGCGTGGTGGCCGGTTACCGGCTGCACAAGTCCGGCGACGACGCCGTCGGCTCACTGCTGCTCGGGCTCTACCGCGAGGACGGTGAACTGGCGTCCGTCGGCGTCATCGGCGCGTTCCCGATGGCCAGGCGCCGCGAACTGGTGTCCGAATTGCAGCCACTGGTCACGAGCTTCGACCGCCACCCGTGGAATTGGGCGGCCCAGGCCGCGGCAGACCCTGAGCTCGCGCGCAGGTACGGCGGCGGCTCCCGGTGGAACGCAGGCAAGGACCTGTCGTTCGTGCCGCTGCGGCCCGAGCGGGTGGTCGAGGTCCGCTACGACCACATGGAAGGCGAAAGATTCAGGCACACAGCGCAGTTCAACCGCTGGCGCCCAGACCGCGATGCGCGGTCGTGCACGTTCGAGCAGCTCGAGCGCCCAGTGACCTTCAGCCTCGGCGACATCGTCCCAGGGCTCGGATAGCCACCGGATCACGGACACCACAACAGCAAAAAAGGAGAATGCCGGCGAAATTGTGAATACAATCGCCTTCAGGGGGTACGTGGCGCTAATGCATCCGGCAAACTTTCCGCGGTGCACCGGGATCGTTGCACCGCGGATTCGTCTGCCTCGGGCGGATGCTTTCTGATGGACTTCTTCGAATTCGTCGTCGAACGCTGGTCGGTGTTGTCCTTCCTGGCTTACCAACACATGAGCCTCGTGGTCCAGACGCTCGTGGTGGCCACCGTGTTGGCCCTCGTCGTCGGCGTGCTCATCTACCGGTCTCCCTGGGGTGCCACGGTCGGTAACACCATCACCGCGGTCGGTCTCACGATTCCGTCGTACGCCCTGCTCGGGGTACTCGTCGGCATCGTCGGCATCGGCGTTCTGCCGTCGGTCATCATGCTGGTGTTCTTCGGTTTCTTCCCGATCCTGCGCAACGTCGTGGTCGGCCTCACCGGGGTGGACAAGACGCTGGTCGAATCTGCGCGCGGCATGGGCATGAACCGGCTCACCACCCTTGTCCGCCTCGAGCTTCCGCTGGCCTGGTCGGTGATCATGACCGGCGTTCGGGTATCGGCGCAGATGCTGATGGGTATCGCCGCGATCGCGGCGTTCGCACTCGGTCCCGGTCTGGGCGGCTACATCTTCTCGGGCATCTCGAGGACGGGCGGTGCCAACGCCACGAACTCCATCGTCGCCGGCACGGTCGGCATCCTGATTCTCGCGGTCCTCCTCGACACCGTGCTCAACGTCCTCACTCGACTCACCACCCCAAGGGGGATCCGTGTCTGATTCGGCAACCGAGGACTCGCCCTCGACAGGTCCCGGCACCGCCGGCGGCGCCCGCATCCTGCTGGACGGTGTGAGCAAGCTGTACGACGGGCAGACGGTGCCTGCGGTGGACAACGTCACGTTGGAGATTCCGGCCGGCGAGATCGTGATGCTCGTCGGCCCCTCGGGGTGCGGCAAGACCACCACCATGAAGATGATCAACCGCCTCATCGAGCCGACGTCCGGCCGCATCCTGATCGGCGATCAGGACGTCACCCATCAGGATCCCGACCAACTCCGGCGCCACATCGGTTACGTGATCCAGGGCGCGGGCCTGTTCCCTCATCTGACGGTCGGCGACAACATCGCGCTCGTCCCTCGTCTGCTCAAGTGGGACAAGAAGCGCATCGCCGAACGGGTCGACGAGTTGCTCGACCTGGTAAGCCTCGAGCCCGGCAAGTACCGGGATCGCTACCCCCGGGAACTCTCCGGCGGCCAGCAGCAACGTATCGGTGTGGCTCGCGCGCTCGCCGCCGACCCGCCGGTGTTGCTCATGGATGAACCCTTCGGCGCGGTCGATCCGATCACGCGACAGCGCCTGCAGGACGAACTGCTGCGGCTGCAGGAGGAACTGCGCAAGACCATCGTGTTCGTGACGCACGATTTCGATGAGGCCGTCAAGCTCGGCGACCGCATCGCGATCCTTCAGGTCGGCTCGAAGATCGTGCAATACGACACGCTCGAACAGATTCTCGCCAACCCCGCCGATGAGTTCGTCAGCGACTTCGTCGGCCACGGCGCGGCACTCAAACAGCTCACTCTCACCCGGGTCCGGGACGTGGAACTCCACGAGGCCGCCGTCGCGCGGGTCGATGGCGATCCCGCCGAGGCGATCAAGGCCGCCCGGGCGATCGACCGTGCGCATGTGATCGTGCTCGACGCCCAGGACCGACCTCAGCGATGGATGTCGACAGCCGAACTCCAAGAGCCGAATTCGCTTTCGCAGGTGAGTCGCAACGAGGATCTCGAGACAGTCAGCCTCGCATCGACACTCAACGACGCCCTCGACGCGATGCTGACCTCCTCCCACGGGGTCGTCGTCGTGACGGGGCGCCGCGCCACCTACCGCGGCGTCATTCGCATCGAGACCATCATGGAAGCGATGTCGCACATGCACAGCGAAGCCGGATCCGCGGAGCCTGTGCCGTGACGGCCGCCGTCCCAGAACTCGTCGCCGGGGGTGAAACCGGTTCGGATGCGCGCCGAGACAGCCGTCGCGGCCTCGGCCGCTGGGTGATCCAGCCATTGGCGTGTGTCATCGCCGTGGTGGGCTCGTTGGTGTACGTCCATGTCGCCGACGTATCCGATTCGGAGCAGCGATCTTTGGGCGTCTCGAACCTGCTGACGCTGCTGCGCCAACACATGACGATCAGCCTCGCGGCAACGGTGATGACCTGCGTGATCGCGATACCGATCGGCATCATCCTGACCCGCGGTCCGATGCGCCGTTACTCGAAGCCGGTCATCACCGTCGCAGGATTCGGTCAGGCGGCACCGGCGATCGGGTTGATCGCACTCGGCGCGGTGCTCTTCGGCATCGGGCAGGTCGGTGCCATCATCGCGTTGACGGTTTACGGCGCGCTGCCGATCATCGCCAACACGGTGACCGGCCTGGACGGCGTCGACCCGCGCCTCGTCGAGGCCGCCCGCGGCATGGGGATGTCCTCGTTCTCCACGCTGCTGCGCGTCGAGTTGCCGTTGGCCCTCGCCGTGATCGTGGCAGGCGTACGAACCGCGTTGGTGCTCATCGTCGGCACCGCTGCTCTGGCGTCGTTCACCGGTGGAGGCGGACTGGGACAGCTGATCACCACGGGGATCAAGTTGCAGCAGAACGTGACCTTGTTGGTCGGGGCCATTCTGGTGGCCGCGCTGGCGCTGTTCATCGACTGGCTGGCCCGCGTCGTCGAAATCGTCGCCGCGCCGAAGGGACTCTGATGCCCGCGCGCTACTGGCCCAAAGCCGTGGCTGCCGTGGCCTGTATCGTCCTGGCCTGCGGATGCGGACTGCGGTCGGCCAGCGGGGCTGTGCTGGCGGCGGATCCGGGGACGATTCAGCACTACGAGTCCCTGGAGGGTGTGCCGATCACCGTCGCGGCGAAGGACTTCACCGAGCAACTGATACTCGGCAACATGCTGTCGACCATCCTGAGCACAGCCGGGGCCGATGTCACCAACCTGACCAACACGCCCGGCAGTTTCGGTGTGCGCCAAGCGTTGCTCAACGGCGATGCCGACATCTCGCCGGAGTACACGGGAACCGGTTGGATCAACTATCTGGGCAACGAGCAGCCCATCAAGGACGAGATCGCCCAGTGGCAGGCGGTCAATGAAGCAGATCAGGCGAACGGGCTGACCTGGCTTCCGCCCGCCCCCCTGAACAACACGTATGCATTTGCGATCCGCGAGGACGCCGCAGAGCGCCTCGGGGTCACCCGGCTCTCCGACCTGACCAATCTCGACCGTTCCGAGCTGACCTTCTGCGTGGAGAGCGAATTCGCCAGCCGTAACGACGGATTCGTGCCGATGTTGCAGACCTACGGGCTGACCCGCGCCGACCTCGGCAACGTCGCGACTCTCGACACCGGTGTCATTTACACGGCCACCGCCGACGGGGTGTGCAACTTCGGCGAGGTCTTCACCACTGACGGACGCATCCCCGCGCTGAACCTCAGAGTCCTCGAGGACGACAAGACGTTCTTCCCGCTGTACAACCTCAGCGAAGTCATCGACTCCGAGCTGCTCGACGCGCATCCCGAGTTGGAAGAGATCTTCGCCCAACTGAACCCGAGACTCACGAACGAGACAATGCTCGCGTTGAATGCCAAGGTCGACAACGACGGTGACGATCCGGCCCTGGTCGCTCGTGACTGGTTGATCGAGCAGGGCCTGGTGTCGTAACGGGTTCAGCCGTCGTGGAGCACGCGGTCGGCGAAGGCGATCTGATCGCCGATCACCCGCTGCCGACGGTCCTCCCGGTAGAAGTCGAAATGCGCCCATGGATACGTGAGCAGCTCCCCGTGAGGTGCCCGGTGAGCCAGCTCGGAGGCGGTATCGGCGAGGGTCTCCCGGTCGCGCTCACCGACGCAGACCAGCATCGGGGCGGTTACCCGCGGGGCGTGATCGCCTGGCTTGTAACGCATCATCGCGAACAGCGCGCGGGGTGCGACCGAATTGCGCCAGGTGGGGCTCGTCATGCCGTCGATGGTGTGCTGGGCTTCCTGGCTGGACATCACGGCGAGTTCACCCGGTCCCGCGACGGCGGGCATGTAGTGCGGCCGCAGGTGAAGCATCCCCAGGAGGGAGTCGACGGTCATCGCCCACAGAAGCCGGAGCGTCGCCGCGGGTGATCGTCCCTCGACCTTCTTCGGGAACCCGTTGAACGGTATCTGCGCGATCACTGCCGCGATCCGTCGATCGCGCGCGGCGGCCGTGACGACATGCCCGCCTCCCAGCGAGGTGCCCCACAACACAATTCGTGCGGGATCGACCCGATCGTTGCGGCGCGCGAACTCCACGGCACCGTGGATGTCGTCGAGCTGACCGGAGATGTCGACGAGTTGCCTTGGCTCACCACCGCTTTCACCGAAGTTGCGGTAGTCGAACGTGAGGGCCAGGTATCCGGCGTCGGCGAACGCCTGCGCCGTGGCGATGATCGACGGCGTGTCCTGCGTTCCGCCGAATCCGGTGCAGAGGACGACACACGGCCATGGTGTCGGGGCGGCATCGCCGTAGAGATAACCCACGCAGGTGTCCCCGCCGGACTCGAAAGTCACACGTTCAGGCACCACCGCAGTCTACGAAAGACGGGTGTTCCCGGCCTCAACCGTCGACGACCGGCGGTGGATCGGGGTCGCCGCGCAGCATTTCGTCGGGGTGGTGGGCTCGGTTGATCTGGGGTTGGGTGGTGCCGTCGGTCCAGGCGAGGCGGCCGTGTTCGGTGACCGTGGTGTGCATGCGGCCTTCGGTGACCGCCGCGTGGTCGGGTCCGCAGGCGAAGAACAGTGCATCGGAGTCGGTGCGGCCGTCGGGGTGCCAGTCAGGGCTGTGGTGGACCTCGCTGTGATAACCCGGTTCCAGGCAGTTGGGTCGGGTGCAGCCGCCGTCGCGCGCATAGCAGATGATCCGCTGGTCGGCGGTCGCTATCCGGGTCTGGCGGCCCAGGTAGAGCGGGCGGCCGGTGTGTTCGTCGAACACGGCCAGGTAGTGGATCGCATCGGCGGCCATCCGGATCAGGTCGCGCATCGGCAGCGCGGTGTTCCCGCCGGTCCGCGCCGGAGGAGGCATCGACACCCCGGGATCGCTCACCGCGTGGGCCGCCTGATTGAGCTCGGCCAGCGTGGTCCGCGCGATCACGGTGACCGGATGCCCGCGGTGCGAGCCCATCTTCCCCGAAGCAATACCGAGCTTGAGTGCGAGTTTGATGCCGTCGTGGCAGCGCTGAGGCATCGAACGCTCGTCGCGGGTTTCCTCGATGGATCCGTCGGGAAGGTGGCGGCCCGGGCGAGCCGCGGCTGTGCTCGCCTCGATGTAGGCGCGGTTCTCCGGATCGACCCAGCCCGTCAACTTCGACATCCCGTCAGGTCCCTGCGGGCCCAACACCAGGCCGCGCCGGCGCGCCCGATCCTGTTCGTCGTAGTGCCCGTCTGGATTGAACACGTTGTCGATGCCCTTGCCGAGCTCGGTGACGAAATCGGCGTCGTTGGTGGCGGACTCGCGCACCAAGGTCGCTTCCACTTCGGCGCGGTCGGTGTCCGAGGTGCACGACGGCAGCTTGTCGATGGTGGCGGTGATGGCTTTGAGGTGATCCTCACCCAGATTCCCGGCAGCTACCGCGTCGGCCGAACGGGGTAACAGCGGCGGCAGCGGGGGGCCGGTGAGCTGGCGCCGGGGCAGGATCTTTGCGGCGACCTTGATCCGGCGTTTGACCTCCCGGGCCGGGATCCGCAGCCGCGCGCGCAACCGGTCGACGAGCACCGGTGCCGCGCCCGCCTCATCGGGTGGGTCGGCGATCTGGCCGAACACCCGATACATCAACCCTCGGTTGACCCGTTCCTGGGTTTCGAGCCGCTCGGCCATCTCCACGCGGAACGCATTTCCCACCTCATCCCAGGAGAGCTCCCGCATTCCGCACTGGGCCACGTCGACCTGATCGAGCAGCGCACGCACCCGTGCCCGCGCCGCTTCACCGGTGACGAACTGACCCATGACCCCACGTTATCGAACATATGAGCGAACTGATTCGCGCAGAACCCGACCTGTGGATGGAAACGCGATTGGGGATAACTCGACCCTTGACCTCAACAATTGTTCAGGTTGCACCCTCGAGGGAGGACACTGAAGAGGAGGAGACCAATGCGACAAGTACTGACCGATCTCTGGGAGACACAGACCGATTCACCGTTCCCCGGCCTGACCACCCACGCGTACCTGTGGACGGGGCGCAACGCCCTGTTCTACTCGCCGGCCACCGACGCCGAGTTCGCCGAGATCGAGAAACTCGGCGGTGTCGCCGACCAGTATCTCTCCCACCGCGATGAGGCCGGGCCGATGCTGAAAGCGATTGCCCAGCAATTCGATTCGACCCTGCACGCGCCCACGGCAGAACTCCGGGACATCAGCCGGCACGCCCACGTCGACGTCCCGCTCGGCAGCCGCCACACCGATGACAACGGCATCGAGGTCATCCCCACCCCGGGGCACTCGCCGGGCAGCACCTGCTACCAGGTCCACGGGGCCGAGGGCACCTACCTGTTCACCGGCGACACCCTGATCCGCAACGCCGAGGGCCGGTGGTGGGCCGGCTACATCGAAGGCATCAGCGACCCGGACTCACTCGCCGACAGCCTGCGCCTGCTCGCCGGGCTCGAACCCGACGTGGTGATCTCCAGTGCCTTCCAGGGCGACACGGCGGTGCATCGCATCCGGCCCGGAGAATGGCCGGATCACGTCGCGAATGCGCTCGACGGACTTCCTTCCAGTACGGGGAATGCCCGTCGCGGCTGACGCTTTGTACGCAGTCATGGACCTTGGATTCCACGTACCCATCTTCGACATCGACGGCGGGACCACCGCCATCGCCGGCGAGCTGGCCGAAGTCGGTGCCGCCGCCGAGGCCGCCGGCGCGACCTGGTTGTCGTTCATGGACCACCTCTTCCAGATCGAGCCGACGGGACTGCCTGCCGAGGCGAACATGCTGGAGGGGTACACCACCCTCGGCTACCTGGCCGCGCACACCTCGTCCGTCAGCCTGGGACTGCTCGTCACCGGTGTCACCTACCGCCATCCGGGACTGCTCGCAAAGACCGTGACCACACTCGACGTGCTGTCGGGCGGGCGCGCGGTGCTCGGCATGGGCGCCGCGTGGTTCGAACGCGAGCACCGCGGCCTCGGGGTGGAGTTCCCGTCGCTGTCCGAGCGGTTCGAACGACTCGAAGAGGCGCTGCAGATCTGCGACCAGATGTGGGACCCGGCCAACAACGGGCCGTTCGTCGGCAAGCACTACCGGCTGGAGGAGACGCTGTGCTCGCCGCAGCCGATCAATCGACCCAAGGTGATGATCGGCGGCAGCGGGGAGCGCAAGACGTTGCGGCTGGTCGCCCAGTATGGCGATGCGTGCAACCTGTTCGCCAGCTCCCCCGAGGACGTCGCCCACAAGCTCGATGTGCTGCGCCGGCACTGCGACGCCGTGGGCCGCGACTACGACAGCATCCGAAAGACGCTGCTGGCCAACAACCCGCGTCCCACCCCCGACAACGTCGACGAGTTCGTCTTCCAGATGGCCGACTACGCACGACTCGGTGTGCACACCGCGATCGTCACCCCGACGACGGGTGCACCGGCAGCGTGGATCGACGGGATGTCGCCCGCTGTGAGCAAGCTGGCCGATCTCGGCTAGCGGTTACTCGTAGCGCATCCAGCCCCGGTCGCTCAGGTAGCGGTCGGCCAGCGCCGCCGTTCCCACCGCGAAGCCGTCCGTGAAGGCGACCGCCGCGTCGGCGTCGGCGTGCGAGGCCACCCACGCGGTCAACATCAGCCGGCGCAGCATCACGAAGGTCGGGATCATGCCGAGATGGTCGGGGGGAATCTCGCGCACCTCGCGGTAGCCGCGCAGCCAGTCGGCGATCATGTGCTCGGCCTCGGGGGTGTCCTCGATGAACGACACCACCGCGCCGAGGTCGGCCAGGTGCCATGACCAGCCACAGTCGTCGAAGTCGATGACGGTGATCGGAGACGACCCGCCAGATCCCGAGACCGGGTCGATCATCAGGTTCGCCATCCGCAGATCGGCGTGGATCAGCCCGAACCGGTCGGGGCCCTGCCCGAACGCTGTCAGAGCGTCGGCCACCTGCGCGGCCGCCCGCTCGACGACGGCGGCACCGTCGGACGTCAGCCCGGGAGCCTCGCGCCAGTTGCCCCACCGCGCATCCGGCCCGAGCGTCGCCTCCACATCCCAGCGGAACCGCGTGAAGTAGTCCGGCGTTTGCCACCCTCCGACGTGGTCGTGCATGTGCGCGCAGAGCCTGCCCAACTCGTCGAAACCCACCGCGGCCGGGTTCTCCTCCGCGGTGCAGCCCTCGATGAACGACACCGCATCGACATGCAGCATGTTCTCCCCTACCACGCCGTCCACCACGTCGCTGCCGTCGGCGGCCCGGATCAACTCCGGCGTGGCCACCGGCGTCTCGGTGCGCAGCGCTGCCATCCAGCTCAGCTCTGATCTGATGCCGTCCAGTGAGTGATAGCCGGGCCGGTGCACCCGCAGCACCATCGGCTCGTCGTCGGCAACCAGGTAGGTGGCGTTCTCCGACAGGCTGAGCAGCCTCAACGTCGCGTCGCGGTCGCGACCGTAGGCGGGCAGCGCGGCGCGGGCGTAGCTCTCGTGATCGGGCGGCAGTCCGGACATCTCCACAATTCTGAACGAGAAGCCGCGATGCAGCAGACTGGGGTGCGATGAGTTTCTCCAACATCATGGACTCGAACAGCTACAAAGGCGGCGCGACCGAAGATGAGGCCGCGCCGCTCATCGCCGCGCGCGAACGGCTGCTCGGCCCGGCGAACCGCCTCTTCTACGAGCGACCGGTGCACATCGTGCGTGGCGAGGGCGCGCACCTCTATGACGCAGACGGCGTGGAGTACCTCGACGCCTACAACAACGTCGTCAGCGTCGGCCACTGCGAACGGCGCGTCGTCGACGCCGTCACCCGCCAGATGTTGACGCTCAATACCCACACCCGGTACCTGCACCAGGGCATCGTCGACTACTCCGAGCGGCTGCTGGCCAGCATGCCGGACCCGCTCGACCAGGTGATGTACGCGTGCACCGGCTCCGAAGCCAACGACCTGGCGCTGCGGGTCGCCGAAATGCACACGGGCGCAACCGGTGTCATCGTCACGCTCGACGCCTACCACGGGAACACCGCCGCGGTCACCGCGATCTCACCGTCGCTGGGTGGCACGTCGTCCATGGGTCCCCACGTGCGGGCGGTGCCGCCGCCGGACAGCTACCGGGTGCCCGCCGCCGAACTGGCCGCACGATTCGCCGACGACGTGTCGCGCGCGGCCGACGACCTCGTCGCCACCGGGTACGGGGTGAGCGCCCTGGTCCTGGACACGATCTTCTCGTCGGACGGCGTGTACGCCGCACCGGACGTCCTCGGCCCCGCGGTGGACGTCGTGCGCCGTCATGGCGGGGTGTTCCTCGCCGACGAGGTGCAGCCCGGCTTCGCGCGGACCGGTGACGCAATGTGGGGCTTCGCCAGGCATCACGTCGTCCCCGACCTCGTCACGATGGGCAAGCCGATGGGCAACGGCATGCCCGTCGCGGCGATGGCGGGCCGCTCCGACGTGATCGCCTCGTTCGCCACCAGCGTGCCGTACTTCAACACCTTCGCAGGGAACCCGGTGTCGATGGCCGCCGCCTCGGCAGTGCTCGACGTCATCGCCGAGGACGGCCTGATGGACAACGCCCGCGACATCGGCGCCGCCCTGCGGGCCGAATTGTCCCGCATGGCCGACCCGCGGCTCGGGGACATCCGCGGCGCGGGCCTCTACATCGGCGTCGAGATCGTCACCGACCCGGGCGCCAAGACACCCGACCGCGCCGAGGCCCGCCGCCTGGTCAACGCACTGCGAGACCGGCGGGTGCTGATCTCGGTCTGCGGCAGCGAGGGGCACGTCCTCAAAATCCGCCCGCCGCTGGTGTTCTCGCGCTCCGACGTGGACTGGTTCTGCTCGGCATTCGCCGACGCACTGGTCCGGTGACCCGTCCCCGCGGCGCGGGCAGGTTCGCGCCGAGCCCGTCTGCCGACCTGCACATCGGGAACCTGCGCACCGCCGTGCTGGCGTGGCTGTTCGCCCGCGCGAGTGATCGGCGCTTCCTGATGCGGGTCGAGGACCTCGACGATCGCACCCACAGCGACATCGCGGAACGTCAGCTACGGGACCTTGCGGCACTGGGGATCACCTGGGACGGGCCCGCCACCCGGCAGACGGAACACCCGCAACGGTACGACGCCGTGGTCGACCAGCTGACCGAGAGCGGGCACCTCTACGAATGCTATTGCACACGAAGGGATATCGCGTCCGCACCGCGGGCGCCACACGCGCCCGAGGGCGCCTACCCCGGCACCTGTCGCAACCTCACCGACGCCGAACGCATCGCCAGGAGGCGGGAGACCGGACGGCCCCCCGCGCTCCGGCTGCGCACCGAGGGCGGTGGGGCCGCCGAATACACCGTGCACGACCTGCTGCACGGGGACTACACCGGGCTTGTCGACGACTTCGTGGTCCGCCGCGGCGACGGGGTGCCCGCCTACAACCTCGCCGTGGTCGTCGACGACGCCGCCTCCGGCATCGACCAGGTGGTGCGCGGCGACGACCTGCTGGCATCGTCGCCCCGGCAGGCTTACCTCGCGCGACTCCTCGGCTACCCGGAACCGACCTACGCCCATGTGCCGTTGGTGCTCAACGCCGACGGCGCGCGGCTGGCCAAGCGCGACGGTGCGGTGACCCTTGCCGAGATCGGTGTGCCCGCCGCGCTGAGCCGGATCGCCGAGTCGCTGGGATACACGTCGCGCACGGTCGACGGCATGCTGGCCGAGTTCGACCCCCGGCGGTTGCCCCGCGCCCCGTGGGTATACCGCCCCGGATGAGCAGAACCCTTCTGATCAAGCGCTCGGCTTGTCAGCGTCCGGCGGTGCACGATCTACGACGGGCGCTGCTGGGGTTCGTTCTCCTCGCGGCGCTGATCCTTTCGGCGTGCGGACCGTCGGCCACCACCGGCGACGACCCGATCGAGTCCGCCGGGGTGCTGCGGGTCGGCACCGAAGGCGTCTATGCACCGTTCAGCTATCACGACCCGGCCACCGGGCTGCTCACCGGCTATGACGTCGACGTGGCACGCGCTGTCGGGGAAAAGCTCGGCGTGACCGTCGAATTCGTCGAGACGCCGTGGGACTCGATCTTCGCGGCCCTGGAGGCCGACCGGTTCGACGTGGTGGCCAACCAGGTCACCATCACCCCGGAACGCCAACACCTCTACGACCTCTCCGAGCCCTACGCCATCGGCGAGGGCGTGATCGTCACCCGCGCCGACGACGACTCGATCACCTCCCTCGACGACCTGCGGGGCCGGACGGCCGCGCAGAGCACCACCAGCAACTGGGCCCAGGTCGCCCGCGACGCCGGCGCCCGGATCGAAGCCGTCGTCACCCACGAGATCCAGTTCGCCAGACAGGTTTCCGACCAGGTGCTGTTCACCGATCACGGGGTGATCCTGGAGCAGGGTCCACCCGCCGCGGTGATCGGCGACCCCAAGGAGGAGCGCACCCGGCAGTTCCTGGAGCGGATCCTGAACCCGCTGTAGCGGCGCCGTGAGACAGTGTCCAGCATGTCCACCGCACGACGCCTCGAGGCCGACGCCATCGTCGTCGGCGCCGGGATCTCGGGGCTGATCGCCGCCCGCACCCTGCTCACCGCGGGGTTGACGCCGCTGATCCTGGAGGCCGACGACCGCGTCGGGGGCCGCATCCTCACCGAGGAGGTGCTGCCCGGTCTGCCGGTCGAGTTGGGTGCGCAGTGGATCGGCGACACGCACCACAGGATGTTCGCGCTGGCCGACGAGCTAGGGGTGCAGACCTACCCGCAGTACGACCAGGGTGAGACCTCCTATGACCTGGTGGGGTCGGGGGTGCTGCGGGAGAACGACTTTCACGCCCGGTTCCGCGACGAGCTCAGCGATCTGGAGCGGGTCTTCCGCCGTCTCGACGAGCTGGCCGCCGAGGTCCCGCCCGAGGCGCCGTGGCTGGCGCCGCACGCCGCGCAGTGGGACGCCGTCACCGCCGGATCCTGGTATGACGCGCAGGGTCTGTCGCCGGTGGCCCGCACCCTCCTCGAGATCTGCACGGTGGGAATCCTCGCGGTGCCCACGGTCGAGGTGTCGTTTCTGCACCTGCTGTTCACGATCCAGACCTGTGGCGTCACCGCTGAACTGTTCGCCGAATCCGAAGGCGGCGCGCAGACGACACGATTCGTCGGTGGCACCGCGGAGATCCCGAAGCGGCTGGCCGCCATGGTCGCCGACCACATCGTCCTCGACAGCCCGGTGCAGCTCATCGAGCACACCGCCGACAGTGTCACCGTCCACTGCCGCGGCGGCGCCGTCGCCACCGCACGCCGGGTCATCGTCGCGATCTCGCCCGCGCTGGCCGGGCGCATCATGTACGACCCGCCGCTGCCGGGCACCCGCGATCAGCTCACCCAGCGGGTGCCGAACGGGTCGGCGATGAAGGCGTTCTTCGTCTACGACGAACCGTTCTGGCGTACCGACGGGCTCAACGGTCAGCTGATCTCCGACGTCGGCCCGGCGCGGATGTCCAACGACACCTGCCTGCCCGGCGACGACCACGGCGTGATCCTGCTGTTCCTCGAGGGCGAGCAGGCCCGCACCTACGGCCGCCTGCCGCAGGAGGACAGACGCGCGGCGCTGACGGCGGAGGTGGTGCGCCATTTCGGCACCCGCGCGGCGCGTCCGGAGTGCTACGTCGACGGCGAGTGGTCGGATCGGCAGTGGACCCGGGGGTGCTACAACGCCAACATGGGCCCGCTGGTGTGGACGACCTACGGGCAGGCGCTGGCCGCGCCGATCGGCGCCATCCACTGGGCCTCGACCGACACCGCCACCTTCTGGAGCGCCTACATGGAGGGTGCGGTCGAAGCCGGGGAACGGGCCGCGCAGGCGGTCATC
This sequence comes from Mycolicibacterium pyrenivorans, assembly GCF_025821625.1. GTDB lineage: Bacteria > Actinomycetota > Actinomycetes > Mycobacteriales > Mycobacteriaceae > Mycobacterium > Mycobacterium pyrenivorans. Next base: position 41,419 of record NZ_JACKSH010000148.1, on the reverse strand, counting down.
GACGAGATGGCGAAATAGCTTGACTCACAATCGATCTGACAACAGCGCCGATCATACCGGTTTGGCGTAGTAGCGACCCAGCACGTGCTCGCGCAGTTCGTCGAATCGGCCCGAGTCGATCGAGTCACGGATGTCGTCGACCAGTCGGATGATGAAGCGCTCATTGTGGATCGTGCACAGCGTGGAGGCCAGGATTTCCTTGGCCTTGAACAGGTGATGCAGGTACGCGCGGGTGTAGTGGGCGCAGGTGTAGCAGTCACAGTCGGCGTCGATGGGGGTGAAGTCGCGCCGGTAGCGCGAACCGGTGATGTTGTAGCGCCCGGTCGCCGAGTACACCGCGGCGTTGCGTGCGACGCGTGACGGCGAGACGCAGTCGAACGTGTCGGCGCCGGCCTCGACGGCCGCGAACAGGTCGTCGGGTTCGCTGATGCCCAGCAGGTGGCGTGGTTTGTCCTCGGGCAGTTCGCTGCTGACCCAGCCGACGATGGTCGCCAGGTTCTGCTTCTCCAGCGCGCCACCGATGCCGTACCCGTCGAAACCCCTGCCGTTCTCGTCACCGATCGATACCAGCCCCCTGGTGGCCTGCCGCCGCAGATCCTCGTATTGGGCGCCCTGGACCACGCCGAACAACGCCTGGGGCGGTTTGTGCGCCCGCTCCTGCGACAACCGCCGATGCTCGACCAGGCACCGCACCGCCCATTCGTGGGTGCGCTGCACCGAACTCTCCTGGTAGCCACGGGTGTTCACCAGCGTGGTCAGTTCGTCGAACGCGAAGATGATGTCGGCGCCGAGTTGATGCTGGATGCCGATCGACACCTCGGGGGTGAACCGGTGGGTCGATCCGTTCAGGTGCGACCGGAACGTCACGCCGTCGTCGTCGACGTGGGCGAGTCGCTCCTTGCCCTCGGCGATGACGTCGTCGGTCTGCACCCGCGCGGCGTCCATCGCGAGCACCTTCTTGAAACCGACGCCCAGCGACATCACCTGGAAGCCGCCGCTGTCGGTGTAGGTCGGTCCGGGCCAGTTCATGAACGCGCCGAGACCGCCGGCCTCGTCGACGACGTCGGGACCCGGCTGCAGATACAGGTGATACGCGTTGGCCAGAACCGCCTGCGCACCGAGGTCTTTCATGGTCTCGGGCAGCACGGCCTTGACGGTCGCCTGGGTGCCGACCGCGATGAACGCCGGGGTGTGGATGTCACCGTGCGGGGTTCGGATCACCCCGGTGCGACCCAACCGACCCGGTAGCTGCTTCTCCACGCGAAAGAACGGATCACTGAAAAAGGGGTCGTCCACGCCGTAGATTCTGCACTGTGATGAATCGCTGGGCCCTGAGCGCTTGCATCGCCGCACTCGCCGCGGCCGCCACGGGATGCTCGTCGTCGCAACCCCCCGAGTACCAGCCTCCACCGGGCGAGCTCATCCCAGGAACCGCCCAGGTGACGGTCAACGGACAGGACGTCGGGACCACCGACACGGTGCACTGCACCGCGACCGGGCCACTGACGACGATCGCCAGCGGCGACGAGGCTTCCGGCATCTCCGCGCTCATCGGCAGCGAGGACGAACTCGTCGTGAAGGAGGTCGGCATCCGCGACCTGGGCGGGTTCACCGGCAGCTACAACGCCGGCCTGGGGGGTGAGGCGACGGTGGAGATGGCGGGCCGCACGTATGCGATCAACGGAACCGCGTACGGCTTCGAGACCGCCAACCCGAGCTTCCGCACGTCCGGCACGTTCGAGATCAAGGTTGCGTGCTGATCTAGATTTTGAGAAATCCGCATATTCGCGCGAAGTCAGCGAACCATACTGCTGGAGATGGTTCGCCCGTTCGACGAACCACACGACTGAAGGAGACCTTCGTGAAGCGTGGAATCGTCGTCGCCGTTGGCGGCGCAGCGATCGTCATCGCCGGCCTGTCGGGCTGTTCATCGGGTGATGAGAAGTCCGAGACCACAGGGGAGACGTCGTCGGCCGCCGCGGCGGAGGGCAAGAGCACGGTCACGATCGACGGCCAGGACCAGGCCGTCGAGGGCACCGTCGTCTGCTCGGATATGGGCGGCAACACCAACATCGCGATCGGCGATGCCACCACCGGCATCGGAGTGGTCGTCAGCACCGGCGATGAGCCCACCGTCCAGTCCGTGGGTCTCGGCAACGTCAACGGCGTCACCCTCGGCTACCAGAGCGGCACCGGCCAGGGCGAAGCCAACGCCGAGAAGGACGGCAGCACCTACAAGATCTCCGGAACGGCGACCGGCGTCGACATGGCCAACCCGATGCAGCCGGTGAACAAGCCGTTCGAGATCGAGGTGAGCTGCCCGGAGTAGCGGCCGGGGCCGGCTCTCAGATGCCTGTGTAGCCGGCGGCCGACTGCCGCAACTGCCAGATCTGCGCGGGGCAGAGTTCGTTGACGGCCTGATTGATCAGGTATCCGCCCTGGTAGTAGTCGGTGGTGCGGAAGTCGGCCTTCACCTGGTTCACCAGTTCGGCGTAGCTCATCTTGGCCGCGACCCGGTCACAGATGGTCTGCCCGTAACCGATGGCGGCTTCCGCATTGGGGAAGTTGTAGCCTGGGCGGACGTGGACGTTGACGAGATACGCGACGACGTCCGCGTTCGCCGTCGGGGCTGCGGCGACGGCGCCCGCCGACACCAGGCCCGTGGCCAGCCCTACAGACACCACCCGAAACACGCGTACCAGCGACTTCATGGAATGTGACCATACGCCCCGCGACGCCCCCAGGGGGCGATTGCCGGATCAACCATCGGGCAATGCGGACAAACGGCGCCCACCACACCAGCCGGGCGACCTACGCTATGGCCCATGAAGTTGATGGCTGCGGTCGCACTGGCCGGTGGTTTTCTCGCCGCACCCCTGGTGGGGCTCGGCGTCGGGGCGGGTACGGCGGCGGCGACGCCGACCATCTGCGACGGTGCTGGCTGCGTGCCGTACGTGAACCACGACGCGCAACTGGGCGCCGAGTGCAATCAGTCCACGCGCTACAACTTCGGTATGGACTCGGCAGGCAACACGCTGGCCTGCAGTTCGAAGAGTCAATGGGTGTCGTCGGCGCCGTTGGTCGGGGTGCGCACGCTGCGGTCGCCGTGCGCCGAGTCCTCGAGTGCGGCGCAGAGCCCCGACGGGGTCCCGCTGAAATGCGCCGACGGCGCATGGAGCGCCGACTACTGGGTGATGTTCTACGGCTGATGCCGCGAGCCGGCCCGAAAACCGGCGTGGCTGCGGATCAGCGGTAGCGACGCCGTCGTCGCAAACCCCGGTGGGGCCTCGCAGACCGCGGGCACGGCGTTGAGCACCTGCATCGCGGTGGCCACGTTCGCCGAGCGGACATGCTCTTCCATGCTGGCCGCGCGGCTGAAGCTGGCCAGTGACAGGAAGTGGGCGCGCATCGACGGATCGCCCTCGATCGTCAGCGTCCATCCGTGTTGCGGCACCGGCCAATGCCCGGGGTATTCGCCCCCGACCGTCCACAGGGTCTCGATCTCGACCAGCGGCTGCCCGTCGCGCAGCCCTGTCCAGTTCCACCGCTGGCCCGCGGTCGTCCCCGCCTGCAGCGTGTGCTCGAAGATCTGGTGATCCTGCTGCGCGGCAACGGCTTCCACGGTCGCGGTCACCTCGTCGAGGTCGCCACCCAGCGCGTCGCCGATGAACCAGACCTGTTCTTCGAAGATCGAGCTGTTGAACGCCAGGAACTCCGTCGCGGTGGGGCTGATCATCTCGACCGGCTGACCGAACGCCATGTTGTCGAACGTGATCCCGGTGCTCTCGTACACCGACCAGTCGGCCCGCTCCTGCAGCGTGATCTTCTCGATCGTGCGGCTCATGCCGGACAGCGCCAACGGCAGCACTCCCGACAGATTGCCCGGGTTGATGCCGCTGCCGTGCACGGAGCTGGCGCCCGCCTCACACGCCGCGAGCACCCGGTCACGGTCGGCTGCCCGCATCCGCTGCGGATGGAACATGAACGCGGTGGTGGCGACGTTCTTCCCGCCGGCCAGCAACGCGCAGACGTCGTCGACACGCGCGGTGCGCGGCGTGTAGAGCACGCAGTCGGCGTCCAGCGCCAGGATGGCGTCGACGTCGGTGGTGGCCGCCACCCCGATCGGGTCACGGCCGACGAGGGTTCCGAGGTCTACGCCGTTCTTGTCGTCGGAGTACACCCTCGCGCCGACGAGCTGCAGGTCCTCGCGGTGGTCGAGAATCGCGGTGACCATTTCGGTCCCGACAGCGCCTGTCCCCCACTGAATCACCCGATACACGCCCGGACCGTAGCAGGATTACCGCCGTGACCAACCGCGTTCAAGAGCTGCTCGGCATCGAATTCCCGGTCGTGCAGGCCCCGATGACCTACATCGCCCGCGCCGAACTGGCGGCGGCGGTGTCCGAAGGCGGCGGCCTCGGCATGATCGAGACGCTGACCCCTGAGGGCCGCGCCGATCTGCTGCGGGTGCGCGACCTCACCGACCGTGCGGTGGGGGCGAACCTGATGATCCAGGGGTGGAAGCGCGACCCGTCGATCGTCGACGTGCTCGCCGCCGCCGGGGTGCGGCACGTGTTCACCTCGGCGGGTGACCCGGCGCTGTTCACCGCGCGCCTGCATGACGCAGGCATGACGGTGGTGCACGTCGTCGGGTCGCTGAAGGGCGCGATGAAGGCGGCCGACGCGGGCGTCGACGCGTTGGTGGTCGAAGGTGTGGAGGGCGGCGGCTTCAAGTCGGCGCTGGGCGCCTCGACGATGGTGCTGTTGCCGCTGGTCGCCGAGCGCGTCGGGTTGCCTCTCATCTGCGCGGGCGGGATGTGCGACGCCCGGTCGAGCGCTGCCGCGGTGGTGCTGGGCGCCGAGGGCGTGCAGATGGGGACACGCATGCTCGCCAGCGAGGAGGCCCTGGTGCACGCCAACTTCAAGGACGCGATCGTCGCGGCCGACGACGCGGGCACGGTTCTGCTCGATGTCCCGGGCAATCCGACGATGCGGGTGCTGCGGACCGGGCTGGCCGCGCGGATCGGCGACCACGCTGCCGAGGCCCAGCTGCTCGGGCGGGTGACCGACCTGTACTTCGCCGGGGATCTGGAGGCCAGCGTGGCCAACACCGGTCAGGTGTCGTCGCGGATCACCGGGCTGCAGCCGGTCGCGGACATCATCCGCCGCACGTGGTGCGACATCGAAGCGGTCCTGGACGAGGCGCGGACACGGCTCGGTTGAGCGCTGGCGCAATAGGGCACACTCGTGGGCATGGACGCCGACATGAATGGTGACAGGGACGACGCAGGGCCGGACAACACGCTGGGGCCCAGTGAATCACTCGACTCCGACGAGGTCCGCAACGACGACGGCGACATCGTCGTCGATCCGCCCGAGAAGTGGATCGAGCCCGACGAGGACGAGACCCTCGACGAGAGGCTGGCGGCCGAGGTCCCCGACGTCCTGCCCCGAAGCGAGCCGGACTCCCGGCCGACGCGGCGGACCGCCGGTCAGATCGACGGGGCACCCGAGGACGGCGACTCGTTCTACACGATCGTCGACGACGACGAGAAGGAACGCGTCCCGGGCGATGACCAGGCCGACTCCATCATCGAGGACTAGCGCCAGTACATGGCCGCTCGCGATCGCGACGAATCCGGCCGACCCCGCAACACCCGACCCCGCGACGGTCTGGGCCGGCCCCTGCCGCCGGGCAGCGAGGGCGTGCCCCGGATCCCGGACGATCTCGATCTGCCACCGGCCGAGTCCCTCGCCTACGCGCAGGATCTGCTGAATCGAGGCCTCGCGTTCAACGCCCACGAGGTGCTCGAGGCCGCGTGGAAGAACGGCCCGGACGACGAGAGGCCGCTGTGGCAGGGCCTGGCCCAACTCGCGGTCGGCATCACCCACGTCCAGCGCGGCAACCTCCACGGTGCGGCCACCCTGCTTCGGCGCGGGTCCCTCAGCCTGGGCACGGCGCCTCGTCCGGCGCCGTACGCCGTGGACCTCGACGGCCTCCTCGACTGGGCCGCTGCGCTGGTGGACGACCTCGCCGCGCACGCCGACATCGCACCACCGCGCTTGCGTCCGGCACTGACGACGCGCTAGCGCGCACCGCCCAGGGCGTCAGGCCCGGATGACGACCGGGCCCAGCGCCTCGTACCGACGCGCGTCGGCGGCGCCGAGTTCGGAGCCGGTCACGATCGACTCGAAGTCGGCGATGTCGGCGAAGCGGCAGAAGCTGCTCTCCCCGAACTTCGAGTGGGCCGCCACCAGGATCGGGCGCCGCGCCACGCGGACCGCGGTGCTCTTCACCGCCGCCACCGCGGGATCGGGTGTCGTCAGACCGTGTTCGAGTGAAATCCCGTTCGTGCCAAGGTATGCCACGTCGATCACCAGGCTGCTCAACATGTCCACCGCCCAGTGGTCCACCGTCGCCAACGTCCTGCCCCGCATCCGCCCACCGAGCAGCAGCACGGTGACCGACCGGCTGTGTGCGAGGGCCTCGGCGGCGAGCAACGACGACGTCACCACCGTCAGGTCCTGCTCGGCGAGTCGTTCGGCGATCAGCCGCGGCGTGAAGCCCTCGTCCAGGTAGACCGTCTCGGCGCCGTGCAGCAGTTTGGCGGCCTCAGCGGCGATCCGGTGCTTCTGGGCCAGGTCCACCTGGCTGCGGTACTCGACCCCGGACTCGAACGCCGCGGTCTCCAGCGGCACCGCACCGCCGTGAACGCGCTTGAGCAGGCGGCGACCGGCCAGCACTTTCAGGTCTCGGCGGATGGTCTCGCTCGCGACGTCGAGTTCGGCCGCGAGCGAGGCCACCTCCACCCGTCCACGCGTTCGCGCGAACTCGACGATGCGCGTCTGACGGGTGTCGGAGTCCACCTGGGTCACGCTACTTGTCGGCTACTTGTCGTCACCGGTGAGGATGGTCCTGACCTCCTCGGCCGTCTGCGCCTCCCGCAGCCGGGCAACGTCGTCACCCTTGAGGAAGACCTGCGCGATCTTGGTCAGCAGAGCCATGTGGTCCTTACCCGCACCGGCGATCCCGACCACGAACTCGGCCGGCTTGCCGTTCCAGTCGATCGGCTCGGCGTACCGGACGAACGACAGCCCGGTCCGGTTGATGGAGTCCTTGGCGTCGTTGGTGCCGTGCGGGATGGCCAGGCCGTTGCCCATGTAGGTCGAGATCGACCGTTCCCGCTCGTGCATGGCGTCGACGTAGGCCGCCTCCACCGCCCCGGCAGCCACCAACAGCTGACCGGCTTCGTTGATCGCGTCGGACGCGGTGCGCGCCGACCCGTTCAACACGATGGACTCCACCGCCAGCACGTCGGCCCCGGTGGACTCCTCGGCCGCAGGTTCTTCGGTCGCGACCGCGACGCCGCCACCGTTGGTCTGCGCCAACTGTTCGACGATCTCGTCGTAGCGCGGACTGCCCATGAAGTCCTCGACGGAGACGTGGGCCGCCGACGGCGTCTTCTGCCGGGCGCGGGCGGTGAGGTCCCGGTGCGAGACGACGAGGTCGAAGCTGTCGGTCAGGTTGGAGATCGCCGCGTTGGTGACCGTGACGTCGCCGAAGCCCGCCTTCTGAATCTTCCTGCGCAGCACCGACGCTCCCATCGCCGACGACCCCATGCCGGCATCGCAGGCGAACACGATCGCCTTGATCGGGCCTGCCGGGCCGCCGTCGCGGCCCACCAACGCCGAAGCCACACTCGACTTCTTGCCCTTGAGCGACTCCATCTCGGCGGTCGCGGCGGCAAGGTCCGGATCGTCGGTGGCCTTGTCGGTCTTGAGCAGCAGGGCGGCGACCGCGAACGACACCGCGGCGGCACCGAACACCGACAGCGTGACGCCCAGGAAGCTACCGCCGGCGGTTTGCGCGTAGACGGCGATGATCGATCCCGGTGCGGCAGGGGCGCGCAGACCGGAGCCGAACAGGACGTTCATGAACACGCCCGTCATGCCACCGAGGATGGTCGCGAGGATCAGCTTGGGCTTCATCAGGACGTAGGGGAAGTAGATCTCGTGGATGCCGCCGAAGAACTGGATGATCGCGGCGCCCGGCGCCGACGCGCGAGCGATGCCGCGGCCGAATACCATGTAGGCCAACAGAAGTCCGAGGCCGGGACCGGGGTTGGCCTCCAACAGGAACAGGATCGACTTGCCGGTCTCCAGCGCCTGGGTGGTGCCCAGCGGCGTCAGCACGCCGTGGTTGATCGCGTTGTTGAGGAACAGGACCTTCGCCGGTTCGATGAGGATCGAGGTGAGCGGCAGCAGGTTGTTCTCGACCAGGAAGTCCACCGCGTTGCCGGCCCCGCGGGTGAACGCCGAGACGATCGGTCCGATACCGAAGAACCCGAAGATCGCCAGGATCATCCCCAGGATGCCCGCGGAGAAGTTGTCGACCAGCATCTCGAATCCCGGCCGGATCTTGCCTTCCCACAGCGCGTCGAGCTTCTTCATCGCCCAGCCGCCGAGCGGGCCCATGATCATGGCGCCCATGAACATCGGGACGTCGGCGCCGGCGACCACGCCCATGGTGGCGATCGCCCCGACCACGGCGCCGCGGTTGCCGTGGATCATCCGGCCGCCGGTGAAGCCGATCAGGATGGGCAGCAGGTAGGTGATCATCGGGCCGACGATCCCGGCGCCGTCGTAGGAGCCCCAGCCGCCGATCTTGGCGACCCAGCCGTCTGGATCCTGCAGGCCCGTGAAGATCGCCTGCAGCCAGCCCTCCTTGATGAACAGGGCGGTGATCAGGCCCCAGGCGATGAACGCGCCGATGTTCGGCATGACCATGTTCGACAGCGCGGTGCCCAGTTTCTGCACATGCACTCGTGCCCCGGTCCGCGGTTGCGCGTCCTGCGGGATGGCTGGTGCTGACATTCGAGTCCTCCGATTCACGGGTAGGTCACGGCCGGTGACACCGGTCACATACCGGTATTAGACCCTACAAACGGGCATAAATACAAGCATTCGGTCAGAAATGGTCAGAGATTTTAGTGGTTTTGTGCCCGAATGAGCGTTAGAGTGCTGGAGAGCACACCCGCTGTTTGCGGCCACAGCGTCGTCGAGTCGAGAGGATCACCACATGAAGGCATTGCGGTTCTACGCACCCGAGGATGTCCGACTGGAGGACGTGCCCGAGCCGACGTGTGCCCCGGACGAGGTCAAGCTGCGGGTGCGCAACTGCTCGACCTGCGGCACCGACGTCAAGATCTTCTACAACGGCCACCAGAACCTGACCCCGCCGCGCACCATCGGCCACGAGATCGCCGGCGAGGTGGTCGAGGTCGGGGCAGACGTCAACGCCACCTACGGCAGCAACTGGGAGGTGGGTGACCGCGTCCAGGTGATCGCCGCGGTCCCCTGCGGAGACTGCTATGAATGCCGCAAGGGCTGGATGGCGGTGTGCCAGAACCAGACCTCGATGGGCTACCAGTACGACGGCGGCTTCGCCGAATACATGATCGTCCCCCGACAGGTCCTCAAAGTGGATGGGCTGAACCGGATTCCGGACAACGTCGGCTACGACGAGGCGTCGGCCGCCGAACCGTTCGCCTGCGCCATCAACGCCCAGGAACTGCTCGGCATCGAAGAGGGCGACACCGTCGTGGTGTTCGGCGCGGGCCCGATCGGGTGCATGCACATCCGCATCGCGCGCGGCGTGCACAAGTGCGGCCCGGTCTACCTGGTGGACGTCAACGCCGCCCGGCTGCAGATGTCGGCCGATGCGGTCGCGCCCGAGGAGATCATCAACGGCGCCGAGGTCGACGTGGCCGAGCGGGTGATGGAGCTGACCGGGGGCCGCGGCGCCGACGTGGTCATCACCGCCACCGCCGCGAACGTCGCTCAGGAGCAGGCCATCTCGATGGCCGCACGCAATGGGCGCATCTCCTTTTTCGGCGGCCTTCCGAAGACCGACCCGACCATCACCTGCGACTCGAACCTCGTGCATTACCGCCAGCTGCACATCCACGGCGCCAACGGCTCCGCGCCCGAACACAACAAGCGGGCGCTGGAGTACATCTCCACCGGGCAGGTTCCGGTCAAGGACCTCATCACCCGCCACATCCCGCTCGACGACGTGCTCGAGGCGTTCCAGATCGTCAAGAAGGGCGAGGCCATCAAGGTGACCGTGGAGCCCACGCCGGCAGAGGTGGCGGCAACCGTCTGATCGCGGTTTGACAACGGGGGTCTCCGGGCAGATCTGTGGGAAGGCCGCGCAACGGCGCACGGTCATCGGCGACGAGGGGTCAGCATGAGCAACGGCGTCACGGCAGTCCGCGCTGTGGCCGACAACGTCGTGGGCTGGGCGCGCCGGAGAGTCACGCCCGAGATCCCCGAGGCGGATCTCGACCACCGCGATCCCGACTACATCCGCGATCGCCTGCCCGGCACCTGGCTGCTGGCCTCGCTGTACTTCCGCGCCGACGTTCGGGGGCTTCACCGCATACCGGCAGACAAGCCGGTGCTGCTGGTCGGCAACCACAGCGGCGGCAACGTCCCGCCCGACACCTTCGTGTTCACGCTGGCCTTCTGCTCCTACTTCGGCGTCGAGCGGCCTTTCTTCCAGCTGGCCCACAACCTGGTGGTGTCGGCCCCCGGCCTGGGTTGGCTGCGGAAGTTCGGCACGGTGGCGGCCACTCCCGAGAACGCCCGCCTGGCACTGCAGGCCGGGCAGGCCAGTGCCCTTCTGGTGTATCCGGGCGGCGACTACGAGGTGTTCCGCCCGTCATGGGAGCGCCACGTCGTCGACTTCGGCGGCCGGATGGGCTACGTGCAGCTGGCCCGGGAGGCGGGGGTGCCGATCGTGCCGGTGGCCAGCGTCGGCGGCCAGGAGACCGCACTGTTTCTCGACCGCGGGCAGTGGCTGGCCCGGCTGCTGGGTGTGGACAAGCGGCTGCGGCTCAAGAGCGTGCCCATCTCGCTGGCCCTGCCCTGGGGGCTGAACATCAGCGACCTGGCCGGGCATCTGCCGCTGCCCGCGAAGATCGCCATCGAGGTGCAGGACCCGATCGACGTCGACGGTGACGACCAGACGGTGAACAAGGCCGTGCTCGCCAGCCTGCAGGCCGGCGTCGACCGGCTGGCCGCCGAGCGCAGGTTCCCGGTGATCGGCTGATGCGGGTCCAACGGCAGCTCGTCGTCGACGCCGACCGCCATGCCATCTGGTCGCTGATCAGCGACCCGAAGCGCTACCCCGACTTCATGCCGAACCTCGAGCGGTGGGAGACGGTCACCGAGGGACCCGCCGGGGTCGGGTCGCGCTACACCGTGCACTGGAAGATCGGCGCCGCCCCAATCGGCGGGGTCATCGAGCTCGTCGAGTTCGACGAGGCCCGAGATCTGGCCTGGATCAGCATCACCGGGGTGAGCCTGCGGGGCCGCTTCCGACTTCGTGACGCAAGCCCGGGCCGCACGAAGGTCACGTTCCGGCTGGCCTATCAGTCACCCGGCGGGCTGCTCGGCCTGCTCGCCGACCGCATCGCGTCACGACAGGTCGGCGGCACGCTGTCGGCGAGTTTGGAGAATGTCCGTGAGCTCGTCGAAGCCTGAGAAGCCCAAGCGGTCCGGCCTGACCGTGGCCGTGACCGGCCCGACCGGCGACATCGGAATCTCCGCGGTCGATGCCCTCGAACGCGATCCCGACGTCGACCGCATCGTCGGCATGGCCCGACGGCCGTTCGACCCGGGAGCGCACGGCTGGACGAAGACCACCTACCACCGGGGCGACATCCTCGACCGAGACGCGGTCGACGCACTGGTCGCCGACGCCGACGTCGTCGTCCACCTGGCCTTCATCGTGTTGGGGACGCGCGAGGAGAGCCGGCGCGTCAACGTGGCGGGCACGCGCAACGTCTTCGAGGCCACCGTCGCAGCGCAGCGGCCCAGGCGCCTGGTCTACACCTCGTCGGTGGCCGCGTACGGCTACCACTCGGACAACAAGGTCCCGCTGACCGAGGACACGCCGCTGCGCGGATCGGCCGAGCACTACTACTCCGAGCAGAAGGCCGCCTGCGAGGCGGTGCTCGCCGAGGTCACCGAAGGGTCGTCTCTGGAGGTGTTCGTGCTGCGGCCGTGCATCGTCGCCGGCCCGAAGGCGACCGCCCTCGCCGACGCGATGCCCTGGAGTCACGTGCCGGGCCTGCGGTCCGCCACCGCGGCGGTACCGCTGCTGAAACCGCTGTTCCCGGATCCCGGCACGCCGATGCAGCTCGTCCACCACGACGACGTCGCCGCCGCGATCGCGTTGGCCGCGACCACCCCGGCACCGCCGGGCGCCTACAACCTCGCCGGCGACGGGCAGGTGTCGCTGTCCGAGGTGGCGGTGGCTCTGGGGGCCCGGCCGCTGCGCGTCCCGGCGGTCACGGCGGCCATCGCCTCTTTTGCGATCGCGCACCTGCCGTTCCTGCCGTCCTCGGCCGAGTGGCTGCATGCCGCCCGGAACTCGGTGGTCATGGACATCAGCAGGGCCAGGTCGGTGCTGGGTTGGACACCCCGCTACACCGCGGCGGAGACGTTGCAGGCGTTGGCTTCTGCGCTGTGAACACGAGACCGGTCACCATATCGGCACGATTTGGCAACCTCGCACCGGGCGCGGCCGCCTCGTGGCACCGTTCTACGTGACGGCGGACCCGACGGAGGGGTGACTGTGATAGCTCCAAGCATGCCGCAGCGACTCGCGGCGGAGATGTTCGGGACGTTCTGGCTGGTATTCGGCGGTTGCGGCAGCGCCGTGTTCGCCGCCACCGTGCAGACAGACGACGGCCTCCTCGTCGGTATCGGGTTCCTCGGCGTCTCCCTGGCGTTCGGGTTGACGGTGCTCACCGGCGTCTATGCCTTCGGCACGGTCTCCGGCGGCCACTTCAATCCCGCCGTCACGCTGGGCGCCGCCATCGCGCGCCGGATGGAATGGAAGGCGCTGCCGCTCTACTGGTTGGTGCAGGTGATCGGCGGGCTGATCGCCGGCCTGCTCATCTTCGTGATCGCCAGAGGCCGTGAAGGTTTCGAGGCCACCGGCAACATGGCCGCCAACGGGTTCGGGGAGAACTCGCCGACCGGCTATTCGATGTGGGCGGTGCTCATCACCGAGATCGTGCTGACCGCGGTGTTCCTGTTCGTCATCCTCGGCGCCACCGAGGACCGCGCGCCCAAAGGTTTCGCCGGCCTCGCCATCGGCCTGACGCTCACCTTGATCCACTTGATCTCGATCCCGATCTCCAACACCTCGGTGAACCCTGCGCGCTCCACCGGAGTCGCGTTCTTCAACGGCGACGGCGCGCCCGGCCAGCTGTGGCTGTTCTGGGTGGCGCCGTTGGTCGGCGCGGCGATCGCGGGAGTCGTGTACCCGTTGCTGTTCGGGACGCGCGAGCAGCTGGCCGAACGCCCGGTCCGCGAGGAAGTGCTCGACGTGGAGGAGCGGCGTCGCGACCGCGACCGTCTGGAGTGACGAACCGGGCGTCGTGAAAAATAGCCACCTGCCTGCGTGGACAGGCAGATGGCTATGGCGGTGGCGGAGGGATTTGAACCCTCGGACGGGGGTTACCCGTCACACGCTTTCGAGGCGTGCTCCTTAGGCCGCTCGGACACGCCACCGTGTGGCAGCTTACCGATGCACCGGCTGACAACCCAAACCGCCGTCGCTCCCACCGCGAAAGTGCACTGAGGGTCGTGGATCCGCTCGAATCACAGCCGTGGGTGCACGCTCGGCGCAGACCGGGAGCACGCTGGGCGCCTGGGCGCGCACCTCACCGCTGGCGGGCGAAGAACTCCTCGAGAAGGCCTGCGCACTCGTCGGCGAGCACTCCCCCGCGCACCTGCGGCCGGTGCGTCAGCCGCCGGTCGCGCACCACGTCCCACAGCGAGCCGACCGCACCCGTCTTCGGCTCCCACGCCCCGAACACCACCCGCGCGACCCGTGCCATCACCAGCGCGCCCGCGCACATCGTGCACGGCTCCACCGTCACGGCCAGCGTGGCGCCCTCCAACCGCCAGCCGTCCCCGAGCACCCCGGCAGCGGCGCGGAGAGCCAGGATCTCCGCGTGTGCGGTGGGGTCGCCCGACTCCTCGCGGGCGTTGGCCGCGCGGGCCAGTTCGGTGCCGTCGGCGGCGACGACCACCGCGCCGATCGGCACGTCCCGGGGTCCCGCGGCGGAGGCGGCGTCGAGGGCGGCCCGGATCAGGTCTTCGTCGGTCAACGACCCAGGCGGTCGAGCAGGGCCGACAGTTCGTCGGCGAACCCCATCTCCCTGGCGATCCGGCCCACCTGCTCGTCGGCGTAGAGGTCGTCGCTCTCATCGCAGATCACGCCGAGCACCGCCTCGGGCAGCCCGATGTCGGAAAGCAGGCCGAGGTCGCCCTCCTCGAACGGGTCGGCGCCGTCGAGATCGTCGTCCTCGATGTCTGCGTCGAGCTTCTCCAGCACCTCGGCGGCGATGTCGTAGTCCAGCGCCGCGGTGGCATCCGACAGCAGCAGCCGGGTGCCCGACGGCGCGGGCCGCACGATCACGAAGAACTCGTCGTCGATGTCGAGAAGACCGAAAACCGCACCGGCACTGCGCAACTCACGCAGCTCAGTCTCAGCGGCGGACAGGCTCGTCAAGGCCGCACGATGCATCGCAGTGCATCGCCACTTGCCGTCCTCACGGACGACGGCCACCCCGAAGCCATCCGGCACATCCACTGCCTGCTTCTGCGGCTGTGCTCTCTGCGCTCCCATGGCAGTCACCGTAGTCCCCCGTCAGGGCCTTGACCAGCGACTCCATCCCTGCTGGCGACCTCCTCCAACCGTGCGGGGCCGCCGGTGTGCCAACCTTGAGACGTGACGAAGACACCGGTTTGTGTGGTCGGTCTCGGACTGATCGGCGGCTCGGTCATGCGCGCGGCGACGGCGGCCGGGCGCGACGTGTTCGGCTACAACCGCTCCGTGGAGGGCGCCGACGCGGCGCGGTTGGACGGGTTCGACGCCACGACGGACCTCGACGAGACGCTGTCGCGGGCGTCGGATACCGGCGCGTTGATCGTGCTGGCGGTGCCGATGCCCGCCCTGGCGTCGATGCTGCGCCACATCCGCGACGTCGCGTCGCACTGCCCGCTGACGGACGTGATCAGCGTCAAGGGTGCGGTCCTCGAGGAGGTCGTCGCCGCCGGGCTGCTGGAGCGGTTCGTCGGCGGGCATCCGATGGCGGGCACCGCGCACTCGGGGTGGGCTGCCGGGGACGCCCGCATGTTCGCCGGCGCACCGTGGGTGATCAGCGTCGACGACCACGTCGATGCCGGCGTGTGGGCCCAGGTGATGGACCTCGCCCTGAACTGCCGGTCGGTCGTCGTCCCGGCCCGCTCCGACGAACACGACGCCGCCGCCGCGACCATCTCGCATCTGCCCCACCTGCTCGCCGAGGCGCTGGCCGCCACCGCCGGCGAGGTTCCGCTGGCGTTCGCCCTGGCGGCCGGGTCGTTCCGCGACGGCACGCGTGTCGCGGCGACCGCGCCGGATCTGGTGCGGGCGATGTGCGAGGCCAACTCCGAGCGGCTGGTGCCGGTGCTCGACGAGGCGCTGCGCCTGCTCGGTGACGCCCGCGAGCAGCTCGCCGCCGACCGGCCCATCTCCGAGCTTGTGGAAGGCGGTCACGCCGCGCGGGTCCGCTACGACAGCTTCAGCCGCCCCCAGATCGTCACCACCGTCATCGGCGCCGAGGGCTGGCGCGACGAACTCGCCGCCGCCGGACGCGCGGGTGGCGTGATCAGATCCGCTCTGCCAACCCTGGGTAGTCGAGGATGAAGCCGTCGGAGTCGACGGTGATCGTCGTCTCGGCGACCGGCGAGTGCAGCTTGATGCCCTCGGGGCCCGCGCTGTAGCTGATCGTGGCGACGTCGACCGACAGGTCGGGCACCCGGACGTAGACGACCGGCAGCGTGACCGAGCCTCCGTCCTCCCGGTACACCCCGGTGCGCCGGATCGGCAGCGCGTTGAAGAACGGGCTGAAGATCAGGTCGACGTCGAGCGCGCCGTCGAAGACGGACCGGCTGGTCTGGCCGGAGTGATCCTGCACCAGCCACATGCTCTCCTCGTCACGGGCGATCGAGAGCTGGCGTTCACGTTCGGCGAGGGTGACGGTCATGGAGAGCCGCTTGGTCGCGCCCGTCTCGTCGGTGACGAGGTCGTAGGAGGCGCTGAAGGCCGGATGCGACGGCGTGGCGGCGGCGACGATCCTGCCGTACGCCTTGATGCGGGCCCCTTGGAGTTGCACGCGCGCCGACTCCATCCGCGGCACATCGTGTGCACGCCAGGTCAGGATGGCCGGCCAGGAACTGCTCGCGTCAGAGCGACCTTCTTCACTCACCCCTCTACCGTAGGCGACGCGTCCCCCCGTTCGTGGCGGGCTTCGAAAGTGGACCGCGAAGAGCTCTGCGAACCGACACGTGGCCGTGATTCGAGCGCGACCTCGTCGCTGATCAACGGCTGCGGAATCCGGCGCCCGCCCAGCCTTCCGGTGCCGGGTACCGACGCCCACACCGCGAATGCCAGCGCCGCATCGAGGATCAGCGCCAGCGCCGTCACCATCAGCGCGCCGACCAGAGCCAGATAGAACTCGCGCACCTTGATGCCGTCGATCAGGTACCGGCCCAGCCCGCCGAGGCTGGCGTACGCGGCGACCGTCGCCGTCGCGACGATCTGCAACGTCGCGGTGCGCAGGCCGCCGACGATCAGCGGCAGCGCGTTGGGGGTCTCGACGCGCAGCAGGATCCGCCGTTCGGTCATCCCCATCGAGCGCGCCGCGTCGACGACGGCGGGGTCGACGTTGGCGATGCCCGAGTAGGTGCCTGCCAGCAACGGGGGGATGCCGAGCAGCATCAGCGCCACCGTGGGCGGGATCAGACCTAGCCCCCACAACAGGACGCCGAGCAGCAGCACGCCGAGGGTGGGCAGGGCGCGCAGCGCGTTGACGCCGGTGACGACGAGGAACGTGCCACGGCCGGTGTGCCCGATGATCATGCCGAGCGGAACCGCGATGAGCGCGGAGAAGAAGATGGCGATCGCGGTGTATTGCAGGTGCTCGAGGATGCGCGCGGTCAAGCCGGCGGGACCGCCCCAGTTGGCGGCGGTGAAGATGAAGGACAGCGCCTGCTCGAGGAAGTTCATGTCGCCGCACTCACCTTCGCGACGCGGCCCGGTTTGGCGGCTCTGGTCCAGGGCGTGAGCGCCTTGCCTGCGAACATGATCAGCGTGTCGATCACGACGGCGAGCACGAAGATCGCGATGATGCCCGCGATGATCTGGTCGCTCTTGTTGGCCTGGTAGCCCTCCGTGAACCAGGTGCCGAGACCGCCGATGCCGATGACCGAGCCGACGGCGACCATCGAGATGTTGGTGACAGCCACCACGCGCAGGCTGGCGACGAGCACCGGAATCGCCAGCGGCAGTTCGATTTTCAGCATCCTCGTGAGCGGCTTGTAGCCGACGGCGGTGGCGGCGTCGAGCACTACGGGCGACACCGCGTCCAGTGCCTCGGGTACGGCCCGCACCAGCAGCGCCACCGTGTACAGCGTGAGCGCCACGATGACGTTGGCCTCGTCCAGGATGCGCGTGGGGATGATCAGCGGCAGCACCACGAACAACGCCAGCGACGGGATCGTGAAGACGATGCTCGCCGTCACCGTCGTCAGCCGACGCAGCACCGTCGTCCGCTGCACCAGTGCGCCCAGCGGAACAGCGATCAACAGGCCCAGGACGATCGGGATCAGCGACAGCCGCAGATGAATCAGCGTCAGCGTCCACAGGTCGTCGAGGTGGGTGAACAGATACCGCATGAGGTCAGGCTTTCCGCTGCTTGTCCAGCGCCGCGAGCACGTCCTCGGCCTTCACCCCGCCGATCACCTGACCGTCGCCGTCGACGGCCACCCCGAGCCCCGACGGTGAGGACAGCGCCGCGTCCAGCGCCAACCGCAGGGTGCCGTCGGGCCGGAACAGCGAGCCGCCCGCGGTCGTGCTGTCGTAGAGCGAACTGCCGTTGCGGTGCACCTCGACACCGGCGGCGTCGATCCACGCATAGGGGGTGCCGTCGGGTCTGGTGACCAGCACCCAGTCGCCCGGAACCAGTGTCAGGGCATCGATCTCGGGCTCGGCGACGTGGCGGACGTCGTGCAGCGGCAACCCGGTCGCGTGGAAGAACTGGAGCCCGCGGTAGCCGCGGTCGGCGCCGACGAAGCCGGCCACGTCGTCGTTGGCCGGGTTGGACAGCAACCGCGCGGGTGCGTCGTACTGCTGAAGGACGCCGCCGCGGCCGAACACCGCAACCTTGTCGCCCAGCTTGATCGCCTCGTCGATGTCGTGGGTGACGAAAACGATGGTCTTGTGCAATTCGCTTTGCAGCCGCAGGATCTCGGTCTGCAGATCCTCGCGGACCACCGGATCGACTGCGCTGAACGGCTCGTCCATCAACAGGATCGGCGGATCGGCGGCCAACGCCCTGGCCACCCCCACCCGCTGCTGCTGCCCGCCGGAGAGCTGGGCCGGGTAGCGGTCGGCAAGCTTGGGATCCAGCCCGACACGTTCGAGCACCCCCATCGCGGATTTTCTTGCGCTGCGCCTTGATTCGCCACGGAGGACCGGAACGGTCGCAACGTTGTCGACGACCCGCAGATGCGGCATCAGCCCGGCGCTCTGGATCACGTACCCCATCCCGAGCCGCAGCTTCACCGCGTCGACCTTGGTGACGTCCTTGCCGTCGACGGTCAACGTGCCCGATGTCGGGTCGATCATCCGGTTGATCATCCGCATCGACGTGGTCTTGCCACAGCCCGACGGGCCGACGAACACCGCGAGGGTGCCCTCCGGAACCTCCAACGTCAGATCGTCGACCGCTACGGTGCCGTCCGGGTAGCGCTTCGTGACGTTCTCGAAGGTGATCATTGCCGCCTGCTCTTCGCGCGAGCGCTCATCGCCGAAACCTATTCCTGGACGGGCTTGTCGAAGCCGTTGTCGATGATCCACTTCTCGGCCGCCTCGTCGGGATCGACACCCTGGTTGCCCTCGACAGAGGTGTTCAGTTCGATCAGCCCCTCGGTGGTGAGCTTGGCGCTGACCGCGTCCAGCACGGTCTTGAGCTCACTGGACATCTTCTGCGACGCGACCAGCGGGACCACATTGGCCGCCAGGAACGCGTTCTCCGGATCCTCGAGAACCACCAGGTTGCTCTGCTCAATCGCCGGCGACGTACTGAAGATGTTCGCGGCGGTGACCGTGCCGTTGGTCAGCGCCTGCACGGTCGCCGGTCCGCCGCCGTCGCTGATCGCGATGAAGTTGGCCGGGGCGATGTCGAGGCCGTACTTCTCCTTGAGTCCCACCAGGCCGGTCTGGCGGGTCTGGAATTCCGACGGCGCACCGACTTTGACCTCAGGCGAGCGCGCGGCGAGATCGCCGATCGTGGTGAGGTTCCAGCGCTGCGCGGTCGCCTCGCTCACCGCGAGGGTGTCCTTGTCCTCGGCGGGAGACGGATAGAGGATCGACAGGTCGCCGGGAAGCGCCTTGAAGAGCGCCAGGAGCACCTCGTCGGGCGTGGTGGCCGAACTCTTCTCGTCGAAGTACTGCAACAGGTTGCCGGTGTACTCGGGGATGAGATCGATGGAATGGTCCTGCACCGCAGGGATATAGGTCTCGCGGCTGCCGATGCCGAACTGGCGGGTGATGGTGAACCCGTTGGCTTCGAGTGCCTGGGCATAGATTTCGGCGATGATCTTCGACTCGGTGAAGTCGGCGGACCCCACCTTGATCGACTCGAGGTCCCCCGATATCTCACCGCCGCCAAGGGGGTTGGAGCTGCCGCATGCCGACAAAGACGCAGTGATCAGCGTGAACACGGCCGCCAGCACGGCAAGCAACCAGATCCGCATGGTTCGTCGGGAGCGCTTCACGCCAACGTCCTCTCAGCCTGCCGGGCCTGCGAAAGTCTGAAGCGACCCTAACGCGATCGGTGTGGTGGTTTCATTCAACCGGCGAAAGGGCAAAGATGGAGTCATGACCAGCGATCCGTCGGCGTCGCCCGACCCGCCGCCACCGCCGCCCGGCGCGCCGGGTCCCCCGCCGCCGATGAAGTCCCCGCCACCACCCGAGTCGGCGGTGAAGTTCACCAAGGCCGCGGCCCTGTGGGGTTCGCTGATCATGGGGTTCCTCATCCTGGTGGTCCTGTTGATCTTCATCGCGCAGAACACGGAGTCGGCTGAGTTCACGTTCCTCGGCTGGCACTGGTCGACTCCGCTGGGAGTGGCCATCCTGTTCGCCGCGGTCGCGGGAGGGCTGCTCACGGTCGCAGTCGGCGCCGTGCGCATCCACCAGCTGCGCCGCGCCGCCAAGAAGAACCTCAAGGCCGGGCTGTAGCGCTCACCGGATCGACACCAACTGGTCGACCGAGTCGCGGGGCAACTCGCCGTCGACCGTCGCGGTGACGACCATGTTGTTCAGATTGATGGAACCCTTGTGGTTGTCCAGGAACGCGGTGTCGGCGGCGTCGCGTCCCGTCGCGATGCGCACCATCGACTGCCGCGGCGCCAGGCATGTCGCGTCGGCGACCCGCCACTGCCCGTCGACGAAGGCCTCGGCGACCGCGTGGAAGTCCATCGGCTGACAGCCCGGCGCGTACACCGAGACCAGGCGGGCGGGCACGTTCACCGCCCGCAACACGGCGATCACCAGATGTGCGTAGTCGCGGCACACCCCGGCGCCCGCGAGGAGCGTGTCGGCGGCCCCGTCGATGGGGTCACTCGAGCCGGGAACGTAGCTCAGCCGGGTGCCGACCCAGGACGACACCTTCTCCAGCAGCGTGGCCGAGTCGGCGAACTCGCCGAACTCGGTGGCGGCGAAACCGTAGAACTTGTCGGCCTCGGCGTACCGGCTGGGCCGCAGGTAGGTCGACAGGTCGATGTCACGCAGCGGCGCCGGCTCGGCCTGCCCGACGACGGACGCCGAGTAGGTGGCCTTCAGGTTCCCCACCGGGGCCTCGAACTTGTGGATCCGGTTGCCGTGCTCGCCGGTGATCTCCTGAATGTCGGCGGCGGGAATCTCCTTGCCGTTCAATATGAATGACAGAGATTCGGTGACGGCGGCGCCGGGCTGAGGTGCCACCGCGATCTGGAACTCGAGCGTGGTGGGCGCGGTGATCTCCACGTCCAGCTCCGCACCGACATCACGCTTCATGGCCGCACGCCCTCTTCTGATTCCGGAAAACAGTCTGACGGCGCTTCGTCGGGCCGCGCGTCTCTCTACCCCGGCAGACTAGGGCCGAAACGTCAGGAAAGCTCGGTCAACCCGGCGGCGATCAGCGGAGCGACGGCCTCGGCCACCTTGTCGGTGTCGTCGGTGACGCCGCCCTCCCGGGCCCGGTAGGCGATGCCCGCCCCGATGATGGCCAGCTTGAAGTACGCCAGCGCCATGTAGAAGTCCCAGTGGTCGAGCGCCTGCCCGGCGGCCCGCGAGTATTTCTCGGCCAGCACGTCGGCCGGCGGGATCAGCTCGGAGGCCCACGCGGCGTCGGCGTGGACGAGGTGGAACGTCGGGTGGCGGTACACACACATCAGCGCGGCGTCGCTGAGCGGGTCGCCGAGCGTGGACATCTCCCAGTCCAGGACGGCGACCACCTTGGTCGCGTCCTCCGCGTCCAGGATCGTGTTGTCGATGCGGTAGTCGCCGTGCACGATCGCGGTCCGGCTCTGCGGCGGAAGCGCCTCGGTCAGCTTGGCGTGCAGCAACCTGACATCGTCGTCGCAGGGGTCGTCGTCGCGCTTGACCAGGTCCCACTGCGAACCCCACCGCCGCACCTGCCGCTCGAGGTAGCCACTGGGCTTGCCGAAGTCGCCCAGCCCGACCGCCTCGGGGTCCACGGCGTGCAGGTCAGCGAGCACCTTGATCAGCGCATCGACGCAGGCCTCGATGGTGTCCTTGTCGCCGAGCTCCTCGAGCTGGGCGGTGTGGCGCACCACCCGGCCCGGCACGTACTCCACCATCTGGAACGGCGCGCCGAGCACCGAGTCGTCGTTGCGCATCGTCACCGCGCGGGCGACCGGGACGGGGGTGTCGGCCAGCGCCGCCACCACGCGGTACTCCCGGGCCATGTCGTGCGCGGACGGCGTCAGCCCGTGCAGCGGCGGCCGGCGCAGCACCCACCGGGAGCTGTCGTCGGACACCAGGAATGTCAGGTTGGACCGGCCACCGGAGACGAGCTCCGCGCGCAGCTCACCGCTGCGGGGGATCCCGGTATCGCGCAGGTGCTTGTCCAGTGCAGCCAGGTCAAGGCCTTCGAGGTCGCTCACGGGACTTGTCTACCATCCGGTGCCGCCTCATCCGGTGCCGCCTGCTCTTCGCGCGAGCGCTCATCGCGTCTGTCTGCTCTTCGCGCGAGCGCTCATCGCGCGTTCCGGGGGAGCAGGTCCCACACGTGTTCGGTGCCGTTGACACCCGCCACCCACAGCCGGCCGGTGCGCGACGACAGCAGCCGCGTCACCGAGGCGTAGTCGACGTTGAACGACAGCAACTTCTCGGTGCCCAGGATCTGGTGCAGCAGCACGTTGATCACGCCGCCATGGCTGAACACCGCCACGGTGTCGTCGTGGTCGGCGCCGGCCACCAGATCGTCGACGGCCGCTCTCACGCGGGCCAGGAACGCACCCTCGTCGACGCTGCTGGGCAGCCGGCCGCTGAGCAGCCGCTCCATCTCGGCCGGGTTCTCGGCGGCGATCTGCTCCACCGGGATGTAGTGGGGTAGGTCGCGGTCGTACTCGGCGAGGCGCTCGTCGACCTCGACCGAAACCCCCAGCGCGTCGGCGACCGGTTGGGCGGTCTGGACCGCGCGCACCTGGGGGCTGCTCACCACACGCTGAATCGGGAACCGGGCCAGCGCGTCGGGCAGTCGCGCGGCCTGCTCGACACCTTCGGCCGACAGGTGCGGGTCGGAACCTTGCCCGGGCTCGCTGCGAAAGGGCAGTGCGTGTCGGACCAGAAGTAGTTGCACCGTGACACCATATGGCCCGTGAGTGGATATGCAGATCAGCTGTTCGACCTGACCGACCGGGTGGTCTTGATCACCGGCGGCAGTCGCGGGCTGGGGCGCGAGATGGCCTTCGCGGCGGCACGATGTGGTGCCGACGTCATCGTCGCCAGCCGCAAGTACGACGCCTGCGTCGCCACCTGCGAGGAGATCTCCGCGGCGACCGGGCGCGCCGCGTTTCCGTATCAGGTGCACGTCGGACGGTGGGACGAACTCGACGGCCTCGTCGACGCCGCCTACGACCGGTTCGGCAAGGTCGACGTGCTGGTCAACAACGCCGGGATGTCGCCACTGTACGACAAGCTCACCGACGTCTCCGAGAAGCTGTTCGACGCCGTGTTCAACCTGAACCTCAAGGGCCCGTTTCGGCTGTCTGCGCTGATCGGCGAACGGATGGTGGCCGCGGGCCGGGGCTCGATCATCAACGTCAGCACCCACGGCTCGCTGCGGCCGCACCCGTCGTTCATCCCCTATGCGGCCTCGAAGGCCGGCCTGAACGCGATGACAGAAGCCCTGGCGTTGGCGTTCGGACCGACGGTTCGGGTCAACACGTTAATGCCCGGCCCGTTCCTGACCGACATCAGCGAATCCTGGAGCTTCAAGGGCACGGACAATCCGTTCAGGAACAGCGCGTTGCAACGTGCCGGTCAGCCGGCCGAGATCGTCGGCGCCGCACTGTTCCTGATGTCGGACGCCTCCAGCTTCACGTCCGGCTCGATCCTGCGGGCCGACGGCGGGATTCCCTAGACCGCCGTTCGAAACTGAAGCTGTGCGCGCGATTCGGCTGAAAAGTCGCGCACAAGTTCAGTTTCGGCGTGATGATCCTGATTCGTTACGGCGTGATGATGTTGAAGGCCGGGTCCGGCTTGTCCAACACCCCGACGAGCGCCAACAGCGCGTCGGCGTCGCCGGTGATCTCCAGGCCCGGTGACGTGTTGTCCCCGGCCGCGAGGGTGAGCAGCCGCAGCTTGGTCGCCAGCGTCAGCGTGGCCTGGGCGGTCGCCGCGTCGGCGGGCACCTTCCGGTACACGAGCACGCCGTTGCGCACGGTGAGGCGGTAGTTGGTGCCGGCATCGAGGAAGGTGACATCGACCGCGATGTCGAGATCCCAGGCGCGCGGCCCGTTGACGCTGATCGCCAGCACGTCGAACATCTGCTCCGGCGACAGCTGGGCCGCCATCGTCGTCGACGTCGTTGTCGGGGTGCCGAAGTTGCCGTCCCGCAACTCGGTGGCCCCGGCGAGGAAGAAGTTGCGCCACGTCGCGGTCTCCGCGCCGTAGGCGAGTTGTTCGAGGGTGTCGGCGTACAGCTGCCGTGCCCCACCGTGGTTCTCGTCGGTGAAGATCGCGTGGTCGAGAAGTGTCGCTGCCCAACGGAAGTCGCCCTCGTCGAAAGCGCCCTTGGCGATCTCGACGACCCTGTCGATGCCGCCCATCGCGGCGACGTAGCGTGGCCCGATCGCCTCCGGCGGGTGCGGCCACAGCCGCCCGGGGTTGCCGTCGAACCACCCCATGTAACGCTGATAGACGGCCTTGACATTGTGGCTCACCGAGCCGTAGTAGCCGCGGGCGTGCCAGGCCTGCTCCAGCGCGGGCGGCATCGCGAACGTCTCGGCGATCTCGATGCCGGTGTAGCCCTGATTCAGTTGCCGCAGCGTCTGGTCGTGCAGGTAGGCGTACAGATCCCGTTGCAGCGACAGGAATTCGACGATCCGGTCGTGACCCCAGGTGGGCCAGTGATGGGAGGCGAACACGACATCGGCACGGTCGGCGAACGTGTCGATGGCCTCGGTCAGATAACCCGCCCAGCCGTGTGGGTCGCGCACCAGAGCCCCGCGCAGGGTCAGCAGGTTGTGCAGATTGTGCGTGGCGTTCTCGGCCATGCACAGGGCACGGTAGCGCGGGAAGTAGAAGTGCATCTCGGCCGGCGCCTCGGTGCCCGGCGCCATCTGGAACTCGATCTCCACCCCGTCGATGGTGTGCGTCTCGCCGGTCTCACGGACGTCGATGGTCGGCACGATGATGGCCACCTCGCCCGTCGACGGAGTCTGTCCTAGGCCGCATCCCACCTGCCCCTGCGGCCCGCGGTCCAGCACCGTGCCGTACATGTAGCCGGCGCGGCGCGCCATCGCCGTGCCCGCGTACACGTTCTCCTGCACGGCGTGCTCGACGAAGCCCTCGGGGGCGAGCACCGCGACCCTGCCCGCATCGACGTCGGCCTGCGTCGTCACCCCGAGCACGCCACCGAAGTGGTCGACGTGGCTGTGGGTGTAAATGACTGCGCTGACGGTCCTCGTACCCCGGTGCTGCCGGTACAGCGCGAGTGCCGCGGCGGCCACCTCGGTCGACACCAGAGGGTCGATCACGATGACCCCGGTGTCGCCCTCCACGAAGGTGATGTTCGAAAGGTCGAAGCCGCGCACCTGGTAGATGCCCTCCACCACTTCGTAGAGACCCTGCTTGGCGGCCAGCGTCGACTGCCGCCACAGGCTGGGGTGCACGGTGGTGGGTGCGTCGCCACCCAGGAACGCGTACACGTCGTTGTCCCACACCACGCGTCCGTCGGCGGCCTTGACGACGCACGGCTGTTGCGCGGCGATGAACCCCCGGTCGGCGTCCTCGAAGTCCCTGGTGTCGTCGAACGGCAGGGCGCCCAGATGTCGGCGGTGCGCGGCTTCGATGGTTGCGGTCGGGGGCTTGTTGTCCATGTCTGCAGAGATTGCCACGCCGGCACCGCCCACGGTGGTTGACCGGCGTTATGGATGTACGCCGAGTTGTCACCGGACACGATGCGTCCGGCAAGTCCGTGTTCGTCAGCGACGAGGCCGTCGCTCCCCGCAAGCCGGTGCTGCTGCCGGGCTCCGAGTTCACGATGTTGTGGGGTGGAGACGAGGCTCCGCGGTTCCCGGACGACGGGTCGATGCCGAAGTGGCACACCTACTTTCCGCCGATCGACGGGGAGCGCAAGCTTCCCGGCCTGCTCGGCTACATGGAACTCGACGATCCCGGCATGCACACCACCGACACCATCGACTTCGAGGTGGTGCTGGAAAGCACGGTGATCTCGAGCTCGACGACGGCGCCGAGGTGACCCTGAATCCGGGTGACACCGTCATGCAGAACGGCACCCGGCACCGGTGGCGCAACCCCGGTGACACACCCGCCCGCCTGACGTTGTTCGTCTGCGGTGCCCACCATGCGAACGTCAACCCCGCATCGCCTCCGCAAGCCGGCTGACCTCGGGAGTTACTGGAAGCGCTTGTCCCCCTGGGCAATTGGGCCGAGAAGCACATCGACCTCATCGGTGCGGCCGACGCCGGTTATCGTCCCTGTTCGGCCAGCCACGCCTCCGCGCGCCGCTTCGAGGCTCGCGAGAGCCAGGCGTCTTGGATCAGCTCCCGCAGTTCGGCGACGCCGAGCTCGCCCAGCCGGCCGGCGCGTACCAGCACCGACAGGTGCCCGTCGAAATGCTCGGTGGTGAAGAACGGTGAACCGGGGTCCTGGACGAGGGCGAGCTTGTCGGCCTCGGATTCGACCCAGATCACGATGACGTCCGGATAGCGCTCGCCGGTGTCCGGGTCGAAGGCGTCGGGGCGGGGCGTGCGGAAGAACACGAAGGATTTGCCGCCGACCTGGTAGATCGGGTTGCCGGCCTTGGGCCCTTCGACCCGGGACACGTGCGGCATGGCCGCCGCGATCTCGTGGACGTCGGCCTCGGTGGCGGGCCGGTCACCCATCGCGGACCACCTTGTGCAACTGCACCTCGCTCAGCTTCCCGCCGTCGATCGTCGCAGTCATGTACGTGCAGTGGGGCTGGCGGCGACGGTCGGTCGGCGAGCCCGGATTGAGCAGCCGCAGGCCGGATTTCGCGCGTCCGTCCCACGGGATGTGGCTGTGGCCGAAGACCAGCACGTCGGTGTCCGGATACATGCCGGCCATCCGCTCGTCACGACCCGCCGAGGCGCCCGTTTCATGGGTGACGGTGAACCGCACGCCGTCCAGGACCACGTCGGCACGCTCGGGCAACCGGCGCCGCAGTTCGTCGCCGTCGTTGTTGCCCCAGCACGCCACCAGTCGCCGGGACCGCGCCTCGAGCGCGTCGAGCAGTTCCGGTTCCACCCAGTCACCGGCGTGGATCACCACGTCGGCGTCGTCCACGGCGTCCCAGACGGCGGCAGGCAGGTCGCGGGCACGTTTGGGGACGTGCGTGTCGGCGATCAACAGGAGGCGCACATCCCCCAACCTACCGAGGGGCTCGGGCCGCGGGCGTCAGCTGCGGTCGGGCTCGGTGCGCGGACCGAAGCCCTCGGGCGATTCACCGGCCGTCGCGTGGCGCCCGACATGCGCCTCCGCCCGCATCCGGTCGACCATGTGCGGATAGTGCAACTCGAAAGCCGGTCGCTCCGAACGGATCCGGGGCAGCTCGGTGAAGTTGTGCCGCGGCGGCGGGCAACTGGTGGCCCACTCCAGCGAGTTGCCGTAACCCCACGGGTCATCGACGATCACCGGCTCGCCGTAGCGCCAGCTCTTGAAGATGTTCCATACGAACGGCAGCACCGACACACCGAGGATGAACGCGCCGATCGTGGAGACGATGTTCAGCGTGGTGAACCCGTCGCTGGGCAGATAGTCAGCGTAGCGCCGCGGCATGCCCTCGTCACCGAGCCAGTGCTGCACCAGGAACGTGGTGTGGAAGCCGATGAACGTCAGCCAGAAGTGCAGCTTGCCCAGCATGCCCTCGTCACCGAGCCAGTGCTGCACCAGGAACGTGGTGTGGAAGCCGATGAACGTCAGCCAGAAGTGCAGCTTGCCCAGCCGCTCGTCGAGCAGCCGGCCGGTCATCTTCGGGAACCAGAAGTAGATGCCCGCATAGGTGGCGAACACGATGGTGCCGAACAGCACGTAGTGGAAGTGCGCGACCACGAAGTAGGAGTCGTGGACGTGGAAGTCCAGCGGCGGGCTGGCCAGCAGCACGCCCGACAGGCCACCGAGCAGGAACGTCGCGATGAAGCCGACGGAGAACAGCATCGGCGTCTCGAACGTCAATCGCCCCTTCCACATCGTGCCGATCCAGTTGAAGAACTTGATGCCGGTGGGGACCGCGATCAGGAACGTCATGAACGAGAAGAACGGATAGAGCACCGCCCCGGTGGCGAACATGTGGTGCGCCCACACCGCCATCGACAGCGCGGCGATCGCCAGGGTGGCGTAGATCAGCGTGGTGTAGCCGAAGATCGGCTTGCGGCTGAACACCGGGAAGATCTCGGACACGATGCCGAAGAACGGCAGCGCGATCACGTACACCTCGGGGTGCCCGAAGAACCAGAACAGGTGCTGCCACAGCAGCACACCGCCGTTCGCGGGGTCGTAGACGTGCGCCCCCAGCAAGCGGTCGGCGGCCAGGCCGAACAGCGCCGCCGTGAGAAGCGGGAAGATGAGCAGCACCAGGATCGACGTCACCAGGATGTTCCAGGTGAAGATCGGCATCCGGAACATGGTCATGCCGGGGGCACGCATACACACCACCGTGGTGATCATGTTGACGCCGCCGAGGATGGTGCCGAGACCGCCAACGCCGAGACCGAAGATCCACAGGTCGCCACCGACACCCGGGGAGTGGATCGCGTCGGTCAGCGGCGAGTACGCCGTCCAGCCGAAGTCGGCGGCACCGCCGGGAGTGATGAAGCCGGCGAGCGCGATCAGCGCACCGAACAGGAACAGCCAGAACGACAGTGCGTTCAATCGGGGAAAGGCGACGTCGGGCGCACCGATCTGCAGCGGCAGCACCAGGTTGGCGAACCCGAACACGATCGGGGTCGCATAGAACAGCAGCATCACCGTGCCGTGCATGGTGAACAGCTGGTTGTACTGCTCGTTGGACAGGAACTGCAGCCCCGGCACCCCCAGTTCGGTCCGGATGAACAGCGCCATCAGGCCGCCGACGAAGAAGAAGAAGAAGCAGGCGACGCAGTACATGATGCCGATCAGCTTGTGATCGGTCGTGGTCAGCACCTTGTAGATCAGGTTGCCCTTGGGGCCCAACCGCTGCGGGAAAGGCCTCCTCGGCGTCAGCGCGACGACGGATTCAGCTGTCATGGCAGCCCCCTGGCATTGCCTGTATTGCCCGACTCAGAACGTGTCGATTCTAGTTCGCGGTCGGCTACGCGGTAGCTCAACAGAGTGACGAAACAGAAAAATAGGGCCGAAAGTGAGTAGACAGACGTCGGGGCGCTGGGACGCGCTTCATCCGGTGACTTCCTGCCCTTCCCGCACGGTCCATCGCTGTTGGACGATTGCGGTTCAGCCTGCAGAGGAATTGAGTGCGCCATGGATGCTGGGACAGACGTCAGCACGATCGGACCGACGCAGTTGATCGCGGTCGGGTTCAAACCGAGCGTTGATTTCGTCGGCACGATCATCCAGGAGATCGACAAGCTAGAGGGACATGGTGTGCTTCGCCTGCTCGATGTGCTCGTTTTGACCATGGACGACGATGGATCGCTGACGCGTATGGAGATCGCGGACGAGGATTTCGGAGACCTGCTGATCGCCGGCGCCCAACTCGACCCCTTTGATGTCTTCGCCATGTTCGAGGGCCGCGGCGTCGAGGTCTTGGAGAGTGTGCGAGCCCAGGCTCTCGTGCAGTCGCTGGTCCCGGGTTCGGGCCTGGCCCTGATCCTGGTGGAGCATCAGTGGGCCAGGCCGCTGTTCGATTCGATCGCCGGCTTGGGTGGTGTGGTGTTCAGCGAGGGCTTCATCGGAGAACAGACCGAGAAGCTCGTGGGTGTGCAACTCGCAGCCCTTGAGGACACCGCCCGGGTGATCGACGCCGCGTACGCCGCGCAAACCGACGCGGTGGCGAAGTCTGCCGCGGTGATCGACGCGGCTACGCATAAAGCGGACGAGGCCGCGGTGGCCGCCTCAGTGACGGCAGGTGAGCTGCAAGTCCTGCGCTACCTACCGACCAAGATGACCTTCGCGCTGGTCGCCGACAAGCTGGGTATCTCGCGCTCCGCCGCCAAGGAACGCGCTGAGCGCGCCTACAAGAAGCTGGGTGTGCACAACCGCGCCGATGCGGTCGCCCGTGCTCGCGAACTCGGATTGATCAGACACAAGGACTGAAAGCCGAGCTGTTCTCCAACCTCAGAGACGCCGGCGAGAAGGTCAAGGACGCCTTCAGGAACAAGTAAACGCCGGGTCGACGGGATCATGGGCGGCGGCCGAGTAGCCCGTGTGGTGCGCCCGAAGGGATTCGAACCCCTAACCTTCTGATCCGTAGTCAGATGCTCTATCCGTTGAGCTACGGGCGCATGTTAAAGCATTCAGTTGTCAAGTTGTCCTGCGCGGAGGCGAGAGGATTTGAACCTCCGGTCCGCTTTAAGACGGACAACTCATTAGCAGTGAGTCCCATTCGGCCGCTCTGGCACGCCTCCCGACGTTTACCGCCGCTGGATGAGAGTACACAGCGCCCACGGCGGGAAGCAAAGCACGTCCGACCGGGCCATAAACTGATCGGGTGTCCGCCCGCCTGCGCCCCGAACTCGCCGATATCCCCGCCTACACGCCGGGCCGAACGGTGCCGGGTGCGATCAAGATCGCGAGCAACGAGACGGTCCACGGCCCGCTGCCCAGCGTGCGGGCCGCGATCGCGAAGGCGACCGACGCGATCAACCGCTATCCGGACAACGGATACGTGGAGCTCAAGGAGCGCCTCGCCAAGCATGTCAACTTCGCGCCGGAGCACATCTCCGTGGGATGCGGCTCGGTCAGCCTGTGCCAGCAGTTGATTCAGATCACATCGTCGGTGGGCGACGAGGTGCTCTTCGGCTGGCGCAGCTTCGAGATCTACCCGCTGCAGGTCCGCACCGCCGGTGCCACCCCGGTTCAGGTGCCGTTGACCGACCACACCTTCGACCTGGACGCGATGCTCGCCGCGATCACCGACCGGACCCGGCTGATCTTCGTGTGCAACCCCAACAATCCGACCAGCACCGTGGTCGCCCCCGACGCGCTGGCCCGGTTCGTCGAGGCGGTGCCGTCGGACATCCTGGTGGTGCTCGACGAGGCCTACGTCGAGTACATCCGCGACGACATGGTGCCCGACAGTTTCGGGCTGGTCCGCACGCACAGCAATGTCGTTGTGCTACGGACGTTCTCGAAGGCCTACGGACTCGCCGGCCTGCGCATCGGGTACGCCGTCGGCGACCCGGACATCATCACCGCCCTCGGCAAGGTCTACGTGCCCTTCACCGCCACGAGCGTGTCGCAGGCCGCGGCGATCGCGTGCCTGGACGCCGCCGACGAACTGATGGACCGCACCGACGCGGTCGTCGCGGAACGCACCAGGGTCACCGCCGCGCTACAGGACGCCGGCTACGAGGTGCCGCCCTCGCAGGCCAACTTCGTCTGGCTGCCGCTGGCCGGGCGCGCCCAGCGGTTCGCCGCGGACGCCGCCAACGCCCGCATCATCGTGCGCCCCTACGGTGAGGACGGCGTACGGGTCACCGTCGCCGCCCCCGAGGAGAACGACGCCTTTCTCGAATTCGCCAAGGGCTGGATCACCGAACAGGAGACGCACCGATGACCGCCGCACGCCAGAAGTTCGACCACCTCAAGGACCGCACCGATCAGATCGACGACACCGAACTCGACAACTTCTGGTCCACGCTGGCCCCTGCCGACATCGACTTCATGATCGGCGAGTGGAAGGGCGGTGAGTTCGACACCGGGCACAAGGCCAACGGATTCATGAATCGGCTCAACTGGTTCGGCAAGACATTCCACTCTCCCGCCGACGCCAAACCGCTGGTGTGCCTGGACGCCGACGGCAACAAGTTCTCCAACACCGAGGCCATGAACGGCGAAGCCAGCCTGTGGATGGAGGAGTTCCGCGGCGAGATGGTGGCCTCGATGGTCTACGACGGCAAGCCGGTGCACGACCACTTCAAAGTGGTCGACGCCAACGCCGTCGTCGGGATCATGAACGGCAAGGGTGCGCTGGACACCACCTCGGGCACGCCCCGCCACCTGTACTTCTATCTCGAACGGGTTTAGCCGCATATCGTGGCCAGGATGAAGACGCACGTACGGGTGGCGGCTGCCGCGGCGATCGGGCTGGGGGTCGTCCTCGGCCTGACCACCGGGTGCCAGCGCACCACTGAGGGCGTCGTGGCACAGACGACCGAGCCGGGCCCGCCGCTGACCTCGTCGCCCACCACCGGCAGCCGTGCGCCGGGCATCCCCGGCTTGCCGGACATCCAGCTCCCCAACATCCCGCTGCCCACCCGCAACACCGACGTCCCCGAGGTTCCCGCCCCGGCGAACGCCCTGGAGATGACGTGCGAGGAGTTCAGCGAGCTCGACGAGGCCACCCGGGTGGCGGTGGTCCGCGAGATCCTCGCCCAGGAAGGCAATCCGCTGGGACCGGACGGCGAGTTCGTCGGGCAGATCCTGGCCGACGCGGCCTGCCAGTTCCTGCCGGGCGCGACGGTCAGCGAGGTCCTGATGGGCGGCTCGCCGCCGTGACCTGATCGGCGGCTCGCCGCCTGACCTCGCTAGCCTTTGCCCCATGGGCAGCTCCTACGAATCGGTCACAGTCGACATCGCCGATCACATCGCACAGGTGACGTTGATCGGCCCGGGCAAGGGCAATGCGATGGGTCCGGCGTTCTGGGCCGAACTCCCGGTGGTCTTCGCCGAACTGGACACCGACCCCGACGTGCGGGCCATCGTCCTGACCGGGTCGGGCCGCAATTTCAGTTACGGCCTCGATCTGGCCGCGATGGGCGACACCCTCGGCTCGATGATGGCCGACAGTTCGTCGTCCAAGCCGCGCGCCGATTTCCACGCGCGCCTGAAGACCATGCAGTACGCGATCACCGCGGTCGCCGACTGCCGCACCCCGACGATCGCGTCGGTGCACGGCTGGTGCATCGGCGGCGGCGTCGACCTGATCTCCGCGGTCGACATCCGGTACGCCAGCGCCGACGCGAAGTTCTCGGTGCGTGAGGTCAAGCTCGCGATCGTCGCCGACGTCGGCTCACTGGCCCGCCTGCCGCTGATCCTGTCCGACGGGCACCTGCGGGAACTGGCGTTGACGGGCAAGGACATCGACGCCGCGCGTGCCGAGAAGATCGGCCTGGTCAACGACGTCCATCCCGACGCCGAGGCGTCGCTGGCCGCCGCGCGCGCCACCGCGGCCGAGATCGCCGCCAACCCGCCGCACACGGTGCACGGCATCAAGGACGTGCTCGACGAGCAGCGCACCGCCCAGGTGGCGGCGAGCCTTCGGTACGTCGCCGCGTGGAACGCCGCGTTCCTGCCGTCCAAGGACCTGACCGAGGGCATCACTGCGATGTTCGAGAAGCGGCAGGCGAACTTCACCGGCGAGTAGGCGTTCCGGGACGGGCCTCCCGGCCGGTCGGGTTCGAAACTGAGCTTGTGCGCGCGATCTGCCGCAAGAGTCGCACACAACCTCAGTTTGGCGCCGCGCCGATCATGGCGGTGGCGGAGGGATTTGAACCCCCGGTCGGTTTTAGCCGACTCTCGCTTTCAAGGCGAGTGCATTAGGCCGCTCTGCCACGCCACCGCGGGACAGTTTAGACGCGACCGATCTTGGCCGGCGGCGCCCCGGCTTTCAGCCCCGCGCTGATCCGCCGGCAGTTCTCACCCATCGCCGAGACCTGGGACCGGGAGAGCCTGTCGAGGAAGTAGGTGCGCACCGCGGCGCCGTAGGTCTGCATCGCCGCGTCGAGAGCGTCCCTGCCCTCGGGTGTGATGCTGGCCAGCACCCCGCGCCCGTCGTCGGGGCTCGCGCCACGACCCACGAGTCCCTGCTTCTCCAGCCGGTGGATCTGCCGCGTCACCCGGCTCGGCAGTGACATCAGCGCCTCGGCCAGGTCCCCCATCCGGGCCGCGCCGTGCGGCGACCTGGCCAGCAGATCCAGCAGCCGCACGTCGTTCAATGTGAGCCGGTGTTCGTCCACCAGTGATCTGTTCATGGTTGCGTACAACCGCAGCGCCGCGTCCAGAAAGTTCTGCCACGCGCGTTGCTCAGCGATGTCCAGCCCCGGCGTATTGCTCGCCGTGCGCCCCCCGATGATCCCCTCCATCTGCACATAGTAGGACCGCGCGGCATTGCCGGTGGCGAAAGCAGAGGGGGTTTCCGCAGGGTAGTAGCGTTGTGTGAATGCTCGCGATCGTGGCCGAATCTCCGCGCCGACTCAGCTGGCAAGCAGTGCCGGACATCACACCGGCGCCCGGCGAAGTCCTCATCAAGGTCAGCGCTGCCGGGGTGAACCGTGCCGACCTGCTCCAGGCCGCAGGCAAATACCCGCCCCCGCCCGGCGCGAGCGACATCATCGGCCTCGAAGTGTCCGGCACCATCGCCGCCGTCGGCGACGGCGTCACCCACTGGTCGTCGGGGCAACAGGTGTGCGCTTTGCTGGCCGGCGGCGGCTACGCCGAATACGTTGCCGTTCCCGCAGGACAGCTGCTCCCCATTCCCGACGGTGTGGAGCTGGCGCACGCCGCGGCATTGCCCGAGGTGGCCTGCACGGTCTGGTCCAACCTGGTGATGACCGCGGGACTGCGTGCCTCCCAACTGCTTCTGGTCCACGGCGGCGCCAGCGGCATCGGCACCCACGCCATCCAGGTGGCCCGGGCCCTGAACTGCCGTGTCGCCGTCACCGCGGGTTCGCGCAACAAGCTCGACCTGTGCGCCGAGTTGGGCGCCGAGATCACCATCGACTACCGCAACGAGGACTTCGTCGACGTCGTGCGCAGCGCCGGAGGTGCCGACGTCATCCTCGACATCATGGGAGCGGCCTACCTCGACCGCAACATCGACGCGCTCGCCGACGACGGCCGGTTGGTGATCATCGGCATGCAGGGCGGCGCCAAGGCCGAGCTGAACATCGGCAAGCTTCTGGCCAAACGCGGCGGTGTCATCGCGACCGCGCTACGGGCCCGTCCCGTCGGCGGACCGGGCGGCAAGAGCGACATCGTGTCCCGGGTGATCGACGACGTCTGGCCGATGGTCGCCGATGGCCTGGTCCGGCCGGTGATCGGCGCGGAGTTCCCGATGGCCGAGGCACAGGCGGCACACGAGCTGCTGGAGTCGGGGGACGTGGCGGGCAAAGTGCTTCTGCGCGTTGACGAATAGCGTGATCGGGCTCAGCCGAGCGACGCCAGCGCCCGCACCAGCTGGTCGACCTCGGCGGTGGTGCTGTAGTGCGCGAGACCGATGGTCACCGCACCACCGATGTCGTTGACGCCGATGAGGTCGAGGACGCGCGAGCTCGCGTCCGCGATCGCCAGGGCGCCGTTGTCGGCCAGACGCTGCACGACCCGCTCGGCGGGCACGTTGCTGATCGCGAAGCTCAACACCGGGATTCGCACCTCCGGGCTGCCGATGACCATCACCGTCGGCAATGTGCGCAGCGACGTGAGCAGATAATCGAAGAGCCCGTTCAGGTAGGCCGCCGACGACCGCATCGACACCGAGAGCCGCTCACGCCGGCTGCCTTGCGCCGAATCATCCAGGTTCGCAAGGTATTCGATGCTCGCGACCACGCCGGCGAGCAGCCCGAACTGATGCGCGCCGAGCTCCAGCCGGGCGGGGCCGGTGGCGTAGGGGTCCAGCGACACCGAGCCGAACGCGTCGATGACCGCGGGGTCACGGAAGATCAGGGCACCGATGGGCGGGCCGCCCCAGGCCAGCGCATTGACCGCGACCACGTCGGCGTCGATCTCGTCGATGTCGATCAGCCGGTACGGTGCCGCCGCGGAATGGTCGACGACCACGAGACCACCGACCTCGTGCACCAACTTGGTGACCTCGCGCAGCTCGGTGACCGTCCCCAAAGTCGAAGAGGCGGAGGTGATCGCGACCAGGCGGGTAGGCCGTGTCACCAGACCCTCCCACTGCCACGTCGGCAGTTCACCGGTCTCGATGTCGACCTCGGCCCACTTCACCTTCGCGCCGTAGCGGTTCGCGGCGCGCAGCCAGGGCGCGATGTTGGCCTCGTCATCGAGGCGGCTCACCACCAACTCATAGCCGAGGCCGACGCGGGCCGACGCGGCATCGGCCAGCGACGTCAGCAGCACCGCCCGATCGGAGCCGAGCACCACTCCGGCGGGGTCGGCGTTGACCAGGTCCGCCACCGCTTGGCGGGCGGCGGCGAGTACCGCCACGCTGCGCTGTGCGGAGGGGTGCGGACCGGTCGGCGTCGGCATCGAGCCGCGGAATGCCGTGGACACCGCGCGACCCACGGAATCCGGGAGCAGCATGCCGTTCTGGGCGTCCATATGCACCCAGCCATCGCCCAGCGACGGGTGCAATCCACGCACCCGGGCGACGTCATATGCCATGTCAGCCCACCTTAAGTGCGTCAGTGAATACCGCTGTACCAGCCCAAATGCCGGCCGATTCAACGGATGCCCGACCTTGCTCGTGTTGCCCGCGCCGGACCGGAACGGGACATCTGCGCAGCCATACTAGTCCAGGGGGCTGCCGGTGCGGGGTGCTGGCCGAGCTGTCGTTGCTGGTGCGCTGCGGGGCAATCTGCGCGCGGTGTAGCGGACGGGGTCGGCGGGTTCGGGCCGCGGCGACGGTCGAGAGCACCGTGGCCATGGCAATCGTCGTACCCACACCCTCGGGGCGCGGCGGCGGCGGGGGACGGGACCCGTTGCCGTCGCCCTCGTCGCCGCCCCGGCCCCGGTTTGCCGGTCCGGGGACCGCGGCCCGGTGGACCGGTCGACGGCCGGGGCGTTGCTGGACAAATCGCGGCCGTGGGAGAAGATCATCTACGACACCGGCGGGGCCCGCATCGACCGATGACGTGGTCCCAGCCGAACTGAGAAAGCGACGCTGGGGCACTCTAGGAACATGACAAGCAACACCGACGACAACATCGAGATCATCGGCGGAGACGGCGACGACCTGGGCGAGCAGGACGTCGAGCGGGGCGATGGGAATTCGTTGACCGATCTCGTCGAGCAGCCCGCCAAGGTGATGCGGATCGGCACCATGATCAAGCAGCTGCTCGAGGAGGTGCGCGTGGCCCCGCTCGATGACGCCAGCCGCGGCCGGCTGCGAGACATCCACCGCACCAGCATCAGCGAGCTCGAGGAAGGGTTGGCCCCGGAGCTGCGCGACGAGCTGGAGCGGCTGACGCTGCCGTTCACCGAGGATGCGGTTCCGTCGGACGCCGAGCTGCGCATCGCGCAGGCCCAACTCGTCGGCTGGCTCGAGGGGCTGTTCCACGGCATCCAGACCGCGCTGTTCGCCCAGCAGATGGCCGCCCGCCAGCAACTCGAGCAGATGCGCGGCGCGCTGCCCCCGGGCGTGAGCGTGCAGGGGCCACGGGGCGGGCCGGGGCATCCGGGCACCGGGCAGTACCTGTGAGGTCGCGTGGCGAGTCCTTCTGAACCGCGCATCGACACCCGCAATGCGTGGGTGGAGTTCCCGATCTTCGACGCGAAGGCGCGCTCGCTGAAGAAGGCCTTCCTCGGCAAGGCGGGCGGCACGATCGGGCGCAACGACTCCAACGTCGTCGTCATCGAGGCGCTGCGCGACATCACGCTGTCGCTGAAGATGGGCGACCGGGTCGGGCTGGTCGGCCACAACGGTGCAGGCAAGTCGACGCTGCTGCGCCTGCTGTCGGGCATCTACGAACCGACGCGGGGGGTGGCGACGGTCCAGGGCCGGGTCGCGCCCGTGTTCGATCTCGGCGTGGGGATGGACCCGGAGATCTCCGGCTTCGAGAACATCATCATCCGCGGCCTGTTCCTGGGGCAGACCCGCAAGCAGATGCTGGCCAAGGTCGACGAGATCGCCGAGTTCACCGAGCTCGGCGACTATCTGTCGATGCCGTTGCGCACCTACTCGACCGGCATGCGGGTGAGGCTGGCGATGGGCGTGGTGACGAGCATCGATCCGGAGATCCTGCTGCTCGACGAGGGTATCGGCGCGGTGGACGCCGACTTCCTCAAGAAGGCGCAGACCCGGCTGGCCGCGCTGGTGGAGCGCTCCGGAATTCTGGTGTTCGCCAGCCACTCCAACGAGTTCCTGGCGCGGTTGTGCAACACCGCGATGTGGATCGACCACGGCACGGTGAAGATGACGGGCGAGATCGAAGACGTGGTGCGGGCCTACGAGGGCGAGGACGCCGCCCGACATGTGCGCGAGGTCCTCGAGGAGACGGCACACCAGCGATGAGCGCTTGCGCGAAGAGCAGACCGGCAGCGATGAGCGCTTGCGCGAAGAGCAGACCGGCAGCGATGAGCGCTTGCGCGAAGAGCAGACGGGCAGCGATGAGCATGTCGGCACCGTCGTCGCCGTGGTCGTCACGCACCGCCGCCCCGACGAACTCGCGAAGTCACTGGACGCGGTGTCGTCGCAGACCAGGCGTCCCGACCACCTCGTGGTGGTGGACAACGATCACGACGAACGGGTGCGTGATCTGGTTGCCGGGCAACCGATCCCGACGACCTATCTCGGTTCTCACCGAAACCTCGGCGGCGCAGGCGGTTTCGCGTTGGGCATGTTGCACGCGCTGAGCCTCGGCGCGGACTGGGTGTGGCTGGCCGACGACGACGGACGTCCGCAGGACGCCGGGGTGCTGGCGACGCTGCTGGCGTGCGCCGAACGCCACGGGTTGGCGGAGGTCTCGCCGATGATCTGCGACCTTGACGATCCCGGCAAGCTGGCGTTCCCGTTGCGGCGTGGACTGAAGTGGCGCCGGTGGGTGAGCGAGTTACGCACCGACTCAGAGCTTCCCGACCTGATGCCAGGCATCGCGCACCTGTTCAACGGTGCGCTGTTTCGCGCTGCCACGCTCGAGGCTGCCGGCGTACCCGACCTGCGACTGTTCTTCCGCGGCGACGAAACCGAACTGCACCGCCGGTTGCTGCGCTCCGGGCTGCCCTTCGGCACATGCCTGCACGCGGTGTATCTGCATCCGCAGGGCGGCGACGAGTTCAAGCCGATCCTCGGCGGCCGCATGCATGCCCAGTACCCCGACAACCCGACCAAGCGGTACTTCACCTACCGCAACCGTGGCTACCTCCAATCGCAACCCGGGATGCGCAAGCTCCTGTTCCAGGAGTGGCTGCGGTACGGCTGGTACTTTCTGGTGACCCGACGCGACCCCGCCGGGCTGCGGGAGTGGATTCGACTGCGGCGCTTGGGACGACGCGAAAGGTTCGGCTTCCTGGGCGTGGGGGCACCTCCCGCACGAAGCGTAGGGGGACGAAGCGACGGGAAAGACAAATGACGATCATGGATGCCGCCGCGCAGTCCAGGACCTTCGGGCGCGCGTGGGGCGACCTCGTCGCCGGATTCGGTAAGCGCGAGCTGTGGCTGCACCTCGGCTGGCAGGACATCAAGCAGCGCTACCGGCGCTCCGTGCTCGGGCCGTTCTGGATCACGATCGCGACCGGCACCACGGCGGTGGCGATGGGCGCGCTGTATTCGAAGCTGTTCAAGCTCGAACTTTCCGAACACCTTCCGTACGTCACGCTCGGCCTGATCATCTGGAACCTGATCAACGCGTCGATCCTCGAGGGCGCAGAGGTGTTCATCGCCAACGAGGGGTTGATCAAACAGCTTCCGACGCCGCTGTCGGTACACGTCTACCGGTTGGTGTGGCGGCAGATGATCCTGTTCGGGCACAACATCGTGATCTACGTGATCATCGCGATCATCTTTCCCAAACACTGGCACTGGACGGACCTGTCGTTCATCCCGGCGCTGTTCCTGATCGCGCTGAACTGTGTCTGGGTCGCATTGTGTTTCGGCATCCTGGCCACCCGCTACCGCGACATCGGGCCGCTGCTGAACAGCCTGGTGCAGCTGCTGTTCTTCATGACCCCGATCATCTGGAACGAGGCGACGCTGCAGACCCAGGGCGCTGGGGACTGGGCCAGGATCATCGAACTCAACCCGCTGCTGCACTACCTCGACATCGTCCGCGCCCCACTGCTGGGCGCCGACCAGGAGTTGCGTCACTGGGTGGTGGTCGTGTCGCTGACGATCATCGGGTGGATCTTTGCGGCGTTCGCGATGCGGCAGTACCGCGCGCGGGTGCCCTACTGGGTCTGACCGTCGTCCGGTCAGCTGACCGGCGGCTCGTCGTCGGGCTCAGGGCCGAACACGAACCTGCGGCCGGTCAGTGACTCCGGGATGATGCGGACGAAGCGCAGCTTCTTCGTGGCGACCCACGGGTACAGACCGGCGCGCCGGGCCTCCTCGATCTCGGCCGACGTGGACAGCAACTTGGCGGTGCCACGCACCACCACGCTCCACCCCTCGGCGACGTTGTGGTCGTCGGCCTCGAACACCACGTGCTCATTGAGGACGGCCGTCAGCAGTTTGGTGCCCTCGGCGGTGCGGAACAGCAGTGTGCGGTGCTGAACGACGTAGTTGACGGGGAAGATCTCGGTCCACCCGTCGACCGTCGTCACGAGCCTGCCCAGCGAGACACCGGAAAGCAGTTTCCAGCTTTCGTCCTCGCTGAGCTCGGTGACCGGCGAATCCGGCGTAGTTGTTGACGCGTCCATACCGATAATGGTCGTCGGCCCCGGTCAGGCGTCCTAGGGTCCAATGGCACTTCCGCGGCGTGCCGGGCGTTGACGAATCATGAGCATCCCGCCATATGAGCCGCCGCCCATGCCGTCGTCCGGTGCGAGCAACACCCTGCGGTGCCCGAAGTGCGCCGGTGTCATGAAGACCTACGAGCGCAACGGCGTCCATCTGGAGCAGTGCGACACCTGCCGGGGCATCTTCCTGGACTTCGGGGAACTGGAGTCGCTGACGCAGATGGAGAGCCGGTTCGTGCAGGCCGCTCCCCCGCCCCCGCCGCACCAGCAGGGCTACGGCGGCGGCTACGGCGACTACGGCCCAGGCTGGGGTCACCGCGGCAACAAGCACTACCGCAAGCAGGGCTTCGGCAGGCTGTTCTTCTCCAGTTAGAGCATCCGGGCGCACGCGGCCTGCAGCGCCAGTTGTGTGTCGTCGGTGTCGCCGTGCGCCAGGCCCGAGGCGGCGGCGTGCACGACGGCCGCTCGGGCGAACGGCTCGAGGACCGGCCACGGGTCACCCGACGGCAGTGCGGGCCCGTGGCGGCGGTAGGCGTGCAGGAAGGCGTGCCAGTCGGCGTCGGGGATGAGTCCGGCGGCCCAGAAGCCCGCCGGGCGTGCCAGGTCCCAGGCCGGGTCACCGATGCCGAGGTCGTCGACGTCGATGAGAACCCACGGTGCCGTCGCGGCACGCCTGCCGAGTTGCCCGAGGTGCCAGTCGCCGTGCACCAGCGTCAGCGGCCTGCCCGGTGAACCGGCGCGCCAGGCGTCGTCGGGCAGGGCGGCCGCGGCGCGGCGCACCACGGCGGT
>NZ_JACKSH010000147.1 GCF_025821625.1 Mycolicibacterium pyrenivorans | reverse complement strand
AGCGACCAGGGTGGGGGTGTCGAAGCCGGCGAGCACGTCGCGCCAAGCCTGTTGTGCGGCTTCGAGGTCACGATCGGCCGACCACTCGACGAGGCGCCGGAAGTTCCCGCCCGGAGGTAGCCGGTGACCCAGATAGCCGGCGAAGATCTCCTGCAGCAGGATCGGCAGCGACCAGCCGTCCAGCACGATGTGATGGTTGGTCAGCACGACCCGGAACCGTTCGG
>NZ_JACKSH010000146.1 GCF_025821625.1 Mycolicibacterium pyrenivorans | reverse complement strand
CGAAACAACACCAAATCACCTAGCGTTCAACATGACTCGTTGATCACGCCGCGTGAACCACGCCAAATCCGAAGTCCACCACCTCCCGGGACGCTATCGCTGATGCCTCCACGGTCTCGGGGGAATGCCAACTCGACCAGATCGGTGCGCATGTGCTCATCGATGGCCCAGCCGATCACCCGCCGTGAGCAGCCGTCACGCACGGCACACAAATACAGCCAGCCCTCACCGGTGCGCAGATAGGTAATGTCGGAGGTCCACACCCGATCCAGCTCACCGGTGTCGAACCGGCGTTTCACCAGGTCGTTGGGTATCGGGGCGTCCAGGTCGACGACCGTGGTCGCCGGCGCGAAGGTGCGGGGGCTGATCCCGGCCAGACCCTGCCGGCGCAGCGAAGCCGCCACCGTCTTGCGTGACACCTGCTCGCCGTCCTCACGCAGATCGGCCAACACCCGCGGCGCCCCGTACACCCCGTCAGAGGCGTTGTGGAAGGCCGCGACCTTGGCGTCCAACGCCACACGGCGCTGCTGGGTCGGAGTCGGTCCGCGGTCGCAGCTGACACGCCACTTGTAGAACCCTGAGCGTGACACCTCGAGGAGTTCGCACATCCGTTTGACCGTGTAGATGGCCTTCTCTGCCTCGATCAGCCGGTAGGCTTCTACCGGTTCTGTTCGGAGACGAAGAAGGCCGCGGCTTTTTTCAAAAAGGCACGGTCCAAACGTAATTCGGCGTTCTCCTTGCGCAGACGCTCAAGCTCTGCGCGTTCATCAGCATCCAACACTGCATCAGTATCACCAGCAGCGGCCGATTCACGGATCAGGCGCACCCACCGACCCAACACTTGTTCGCCGACACCGATCTCGGCGGCCACGTGCGCCACCGGCCGGCCGGTCTCGATCACCAGGCGGGCAGTCTGCTCCCGGAACTCCGGGGTGTACTTCTTACGCTTGCCCGACATACGGACAACCTTCCCGCAGGACCAGCAGTCCCACCAGTCAGGTGTCCACCATCAAGGGTCAACCCCAGTAGATGACTCTTCGCAGCATCGGTGGGAACGCCAAGAACGGGATGAACCGCTCCCAGGCGTCCTCGAAGACCCGGACCGTGTTCGGGTTGCGCTGACCTAGATCGGAGGCCGCGAAGGCGTCCATCGCAGCCCTGGCTGCTTCGGCGTCAGCGGCCTGGTAGATCGACTTCAACGCGGTCGCGACGGCCTTACGCTGCCCGTAGGAGACGAATCGCATCGCCGCGCGGATCAGATGGACCACGCAGGTCTGGACCAGCGAGTCGGGCCAGGTCGCCTCGATCGCCTCGGGGAATCCGGTCAGGCCATCGCAGCACACGATGAGCACGTCGGCCACGCCGCGGTTGGCCAGCTCCGCGCATACCCCGGCCCAGAACTTCGCGCCCTCAGTGGTCTGAATCCATATCCCGAGAACGTGTTTGACACCGTCCATGTCCACACCGACGGCGATGTGAGCGGCCTTGTTGCGCACGTGAGCACCGTCGCGGACCTTGACCACGATCGCGTCGAGATAGACCACCGGGTAGAACGCCTCCAGCGGCCGGCGCTGCCAAACCAGCACCTCGTCGAGGACCTCGTCGGTGATCTTGGAGATGGTCTCGCGGCTGATCTCAGTGCCGATCGTGGACACCAGGTGATGCTCGATATCGCGCACCGTCATTCCCCCGGCGTACAGCGACACGATCATGTCGTCTAGACCGCCTATCCGTCGTGAGCCCTTGGGCACCAGCGTCGGGGCGAAGGTGGCATCGCGATCTCTTGGTATCGCGAGCTCGACGTCTCCGACGCTGGTCGCGACGGTCTTGGGATAGGTGCCGTTACGTGAGTTCGAGAACAACTCGGCCGCGGGATCGCCCTTCTCATATCCGAGATGGTCACTGAGTTCGGCCTGCAGACCACGCTCGAGGCCCGCCTTGATCAACTGCTCAATAAGCCCATCCTTGCCATCGAGTTGAACCTCACCGGCGTCGATCATCGAGTACAGCTCATCAAGGGCGCCCGAGGCCTCCAGGGCTTCCACACCCGCACGCTGCGCACGTCGACGTTCCTCACGATCAAGTTTCTTGTCCACCACGGTCATCAGTGTGTCTCGGCTTTCGGTTAGGAGCATCGCACCTCACACAAACCATCTGACACCTTCGCTGCCGTTCGCCGAATACCTCACCGCCCACCATTCCGACGTCACCAGCCTGGGCGAACTCGACCGCAGCTGTGTTGAGGGCTACCTCGGATGGAATCGCACCCGGGGCTGGCGCGGTCAGCGCGCCGCTGCGGGCGCCGGACGCACCGTCTCCGCCGCGGTGGCCCAGTCCGCAGTGCTGAGCCTGCGCAACTTACTCGACGACATCACCGCTTGGGGCTGGCAGCAGGCCCCATCGCGGCGGCTGGTCTTCGCCGCCGACGTCCCCAAACTTGACCAGCCGTTATCGCGCGCGTTGG
Organism: Mycolicibacterium pyrenivorans; assembly: GCF_025821625.1. Classification (GTDB taxonomy): domain Bacteria; phylum Actinomycetota; class Actinomycetes; order Mycobacteriales; family Mycobacteriaceae; genus Mycobacterium; species Mycobacterium pyrenivorans. The sequence continues at coordinate 914 of NZ_JACKSH010000146.1, read as the reverse complement.
CCCCAGACCTCGACGCGGCAGTGATGAAAGCCGTTGCTCACCTGCAGGATCCGTTCGCCCGTATCGGGTTGACCGTACTGCGTGGTGCCGGGCTGCGGGTCGGGGAACTGCTCGACCTCGAACTTGGCAGCATCGTCGACTACGGCGCTGCCGGGACGTGGCTGAAGGTGCCTCTGGGCAAGCTCGCCACCGAACGGATGGTCCCCCTCTCAGCGGTGACCCACGGCGCGCTCGACGAGTGGGTCGCTCTCCGCGGCATGCATCGGCCTCGGCCGCATCCGCGGACCGGTGTGCTCACCGACTTCCTGTTCACCCAGCATGGGCGCCGCCTGGGCTACACCCGGTTACGCAACGGTCTGCTCACCGCCGCCGAATCCACCAGCTTGCGCCGGCCCTGCGGTGGCGTCCTGGTGGTCACTCCTCATCAACTGCGCCACACCTGGGCTACCGAGCTAGCCAACGCCGGGATGGGTCTGCAGGCCTTGATGTCCCTGCTCGGACACGTCACGCCGCAGATGACGCTCCGCTACGCGACCCTGGCCTCACCCACCCTGCGCGTCGCCTACGACGAAGCGATGGGCAAGATGCGCCGCCAGTTCACCCTCACCCCGGTCGGTAAGCCGATCCTGCCCGACAAGGTCAGCTGGCTGCAGAGCGAAATGTTGAAAACCCGCGTCGCACACGGACACTGCGCCCCCCACGAATCCGCTGGTGCATGCCCGTACGCCAACATTTGCGAAAGGTGCGACAACTACATCACCGCCCCCGAATTCCGCGACGCGGTCACCGACCAACTCGCTGACGTCGAAGACCTTAGCCTCGATCCACGGACTGACCTGCTGTTATGTGAGTGTCGGAATGAGGAAAGTGCCCTCTGAGCTGGGATGATTGGTGTTCTCAAGCAACAATCGGGT
>NZ_JACKSH010000145.1 GCF_025821625.1 Mycolicibacterium pyrenivorans | reverse complement strand
TACGGCCATCACACCGCCAAATCACTGACCTCGATGATCTACCTCATGCTCGGCGGAATCAGCCCGAAACTCCCCACAACAAGGTGAGGAGTCGCACATACTTTCGATAGTAGACGAGGCCGCCGACAAGTCGGGTTGACGCCGACGCGCGGCTACGCGTCGGTGAGCTCGACCAGCACCGGCGCGTGATCGCTGGGCTGCTTGCCCTTGCGCTCCTCACGCACGATCTCGGCGTGGGTGACCCGCTCGGCCAACGCCGGCGAGCCCAGGATGAAATCGATGCGCATGCCCCGGTTCTTCGGGAACCGCAGCTGCGTGTAGTCCCAGTAGGTGAAGACTGCCGGTCCGGGGGTGAAAGGGCGGACCACATCGGTGAATCCGGCATCGACGATCGATCCGAACGCCGCGCGCTCTGCCTCGGTGACGTGGGTGCTGCCCTGGTAGAACTCGACGTCCCAGACGTCGTCGTCGGTCGGCGCGATGTTCCAGTCGCCCACCAGGGCGATCGGTGTCGACGGGTCCTGGGTCAACCACGACGCCGCGGTCTCTTCAAGGGCGGCAAGCCATTGCAGCTTGTATACGTAGTGTGCCGAGTCGACGGTGCGGCCGTTGGGAATGTAAAGACTCCACACCCGCACGCCGCCGCAGGTCGCGCCGAGCGCCCTCGCCTCGGCGGCGGCCTCGACATCGGGCTTGTCGCTCCAGGTCGGCTGGCCGTCGAACCCCACCTGGACGGCGTCGATACCGACCCGCGACGCGATGGCAACACCGTTCCACTGGTTGAAGCCGCAGTGCACCACCTCGTATCCCAACGCCGCGAACGGCATCGTGGGGAACTGCTCGTCGGAGCATTTGGTCTCCTGCATCGCCAGCACGTCCACGTCGGCACGCTCGAGCCAGTTGGTGACGCGGTCGACCCTGGTGCGGATCGAGTTGACGTTCCAGGTGGCCAGGCGCATGGTCTCACCCTAGCTTCCGGCGTGCCTGCCCGAAGTCGTCGTCACGCAGTCGCTGGACCGCACGTCCGTCCATGAGTTCGTCACGATGATCCGGGTGCTTCCAATAGAACTGGACCATGCGGCGCACCGCGCTGCCATCCGGGGAATAGGCACCGACGGCGATGGTCGGCGTCGCCCCGTCGCGCATCACCATGACGATCGAAGGGCCCTTGGGCGCAGGACGATTCGGTGCGCGATCGGTAATGCCTTGCACACTGTCCCATCGGCCACGTTCCGGGTGGCGCCCCTCGGCGAACTCGAGCCCTTCCGTGTCAGTCGCAGGTAGCTCATCGATCCACGAGCGAACGCACGGATCACCACCGGAGCCCCAGACAGTGCGCCGACAGCGGACATGAACGGCAGGTAGTAACGCGCGGAGTGGGGTACAGGAATGTCGAGCAGTCCGATCGGCTGGAGGACGGCGAACACCGCCATGGCCGAGACTCCACTGAACATCGCAGTCCGTATCAGCAAGTCGCCGAGACGGTCGGGCCGCACCGTTGTGCCCTCCGGTGTGGAGGTCACTTGAACCGTGAGTTCACCCAGCTTCATCCGCAGGATCCACAAGGTGAAGGCTGCAAGCGAAACCGCGCCTGCGGCAGTGACCGGTGCAGTCAGGTAGCCTCCGCGTGACAACGTCGTTATCGTCCAGGCAGCGCAGAGCACACCGATGACTAGGCAGAACAGCACCGCGAAAATTGTTGTTCCGGCCGATTTCATCTACAGACCACGTTGCCGACTAGTGCACCGACGTAGCCGAAAGTCCAAGTGCCTCCGATTGTTCCACCGGCATAGATCCAGGGGACCGCAGCTGGGCTCACGTAAGGTGCGCTGACGGTGCCCAGTGCAGCCCCAGTCACATCACCACCCACGATCCCTGCCGTAGCTGAGAATGTGGCAACACACGCTTTTCGAAGGGTGTCAGCCGTGACCATATCCCACAGTGCTGTGGCGACTCCGACGGCTGGACCCGCGTAGCGTCCGAAACTGCCCACGCGGTCCAACTGGTCGGCTCGGAGGACGGGTATTCCGCGACCCGTTTCGCCGGCCTTGTCCAGCAATGTCATCGCCCCTTGGACCGACGTGAGTGCCGGGTGGGTGAAGAACTCCGACGGTAGGGGAGCGTTCCGGCCATCGGCGGTGGTGACCCCGCCGGAAACCGAGCCGTCGGAGTTCTTGTTCATCGTCACGATCGTCCCATCGCCGAACTGGATCTCGGTGACGTCGGCGTCGGTCAGCGGATTATGGAATGACATCGTGCTCGAGATCCAGTTCCCGTCCTCGTCGTAGTACGAATCCGAGATGTGCGGGATGTCGTCACCCCACTCGTGGATCACGTGCTTGCTGCCGTCCATCATGTCCAGCGTCGTCACCACCTGATCGTCGCTGGTGTACTCGACAGTTTCGTCGCGAACCGACTGTGCGAGATCGTTCTTTCTGATCATGTCCTGTTGTGTGAGTCCGTCCGGCCGTGGCGGATTCGGGACTTCGTCGTCAGGCAGAGGGAGCTCACCTGTCGCGAAAACGCTGGGCTTGGGAGCGTCGTAATGAAACGGTCTCGCTGCTGCTTGCACGGACGACGCCGTGTGCTCATCAGCGTTGCCCACATCGAGCAGAAGCGCGTTCACCGTGATCTGCTCGACCTCGGCCTGCTTCTCGAGTGCAGCGGCTTGGTCGGCGGACATCATCGCCTGGTCGACAAGAACGACCCAGGCGTCATCGACGTGGAACGGACCTCCATCGAGTTCGTCGGCCTTGTCGAGAAGCGCTCGCCTCCCAAGGCCGATCTCTTCGACCCCTGCGTGGATCGCTTGCGAGACGGCGGCCGCGTAAGCACTCAAGCGGGTGGTCTGACGGTGACCTCGGTCGAACATCGCCGTTGCCGCTTCGTGGGACCTGCCAGACCAGGTCTGTGCTTCTGGCATGGCTCGAATCCCGCCGTCGATACCGCTGACGGCATCGTCGACCTCCCGTGCGGCGTGGGTGATCGACGTAGCTGACACGATCAGGGAGTCGGGATTCCGGTCGCGAAGCCGCGTCCGGTTGGGCATCATCAGCCGAACAACCCGTCGAAGCTTCCCGCCAGTTCTGTGTCGGTCACTTCGTAACTGTCCCCGGCGCCGCGCACTGCGAGGCCCATCTTGTGAACATCGTCGGCGAGGTCGTTCGCGATCTTCGAGATGTGTTCGCCTACCGAATGCGCTGCCCACTGCGTCGTCGAGCCAGGCAATCCGTCGGCGGCATCGACGACCTTGCCGCCTACATCGGCGCCTCGAATCGCCGATGACGCCGTATCGACGTGTGTGGCGAATACACGCAGGATATCGGGGTCCACCAGCATCGTTACCTCCGAACGGCTCCAAATGGAACCGACGTTAACACCGCTGACGGAGCCCTCAGATCACCAATTCCGCGCCAGGAGATCGTCGACCCGCACGTACCGCGAGTGGTGGTGCACCACGAAACCCATCGACTCGTACAGCGCCCGTGCCGCGGTGTTGTCGGCGACCACCTGGACGTACCCGCGGGTCGCGCCGCGCTCGCGTCCCCAGTCCAGCAGGCCCGCGCACAGTGACCGCGCGAGCCCCTGACGCCGTGCGTCGTCGGACACGTGCACCGATGACAGCCCCACCCAGCGGGTGCCGTCGGGGGCCTCCGTGACCGCCGCCCTGCCCACCGCCGCGCCGGCCAGTTCCCCGAAGACCACCACGCCGTCGATCACCGCGGTCAGCACCTCGTCGGGCACGTCCCGCCGATTGACCATCCGCCACGCGGCGCTGGGCAGGTCGGTCAGCACCAGGCCCGGCGCCGCGGACGCGCTACCGAGATCGCTTGCCATGACCAGGTTCTCGGCGTCGACGGGCACTCCCTTGGGCACCCGGAACAAGCGGTCCGGTGCGGAGATCAGTGCGGGGGCGCTCCTGGCCGCGTACCAGTCCGCGACCGCGAGCAGCTCGGCGTGCGACGTGAATCGCAGCGGCACTGCGGAATTGGCGCGCCGGGTGGCGCCACGTGCGTATCGCGACAACCACCCGTCCAGCCATTGGTGTTCGGTGCCGGGCCATCCGAGCGCGGCCGCGTGCTCGAGATTGCGGATGTCGCCGGTGCGCACCGGAAGCTCGGGCACCACACGGACCGCCACCACGTCGGCGGGTGCGATGTCGACGATCTCACCGCGCCTGGTGCGCACCCGCACGGTCGAGCCCACCTCCACCAGATGGCCCACCACGTCGGTGTGCGGCGGCGTCGACCCAGCCGGCAGCCAATACCGCAGGCTGACGCGGGTACCGGGCGTCGGCAGTTCGATCACCGGTCAGTGGCCGAACGGATCGGGATCCTCGCCCGGCATCCATGACAGGCCGGGCACGCCCCAGCCGTGGGACTTGACCGCCCTCTTGGCGCTGCGGGCATTCCGGCCGACGAGCCGGTCGAGATAGAGGAAGCCGTCGAGGTGGCCGGTCTCGTGCTGCAGCATCCGCGCGAACAGATCCGTCCCCTCGAGTGTGATCGGCGTCCCGTCGGCGTCGAGTCCCGTCACCCGCGCCCACGTTGCCCGTCCGGTCGGGAACGATTCGCCGGGCACCGACAGGCAGCCCTCGTCGTCGTCTTCCGGGTCCGGCATGGTCTCGGGAACCTCGGAAGTCTCGAGCACCGGGTTGACGACCACCCCGCGGCGGCGAAGGGTCTTGCCGCGCGCGTCGGCGCAGTCGTAGACGAAGACCCGCTTGGCGACGCCGATCTGGTTGGCTGCCAGCCCGACTCCGTTCGCGGCGTCCATGGTGTCGTACAGGTCCTTGATGAGGTCCGCCAGACCGGCGGGCAGAGAACCATCGTCGGCGACGGGCACGGGTTCGGTCGCGGTGTGTAGGACGGGATCTCCCACGATGCGGATGGGTACTACGGCCATGCAGGAGAGCTTAAGCGGCGAGCTTCGTGGCCCGACTCGCGGCGATTGGTAACGCCCGCGGTGACCAACCCGTGATTGAATACGGTCCGAACCACAGGGATGTCATTTTCGAGTGTCGGAAGGGTCCAACAGCGATATGGATGGCGCGATCGCGCGGACTGAGAAGTCGGGGGACTCCGCAGACGGCACCGCCCCCGCCGACGGACTGACCCGCCGTGAGCACGACATCCTGGCCTTCGAGCGGCAGTGGTGGAAGTACGCGGGGTCCAAAGAAGACGCCATCAAGGAACTGTTCTCCATGTCGGCGACCCGGTACTACCAGGTGCTCAATACCCTTGTCGACCGGCCCGAGGCGCTCGCAGCGGACCCGATGCTGGTCAAGAGGCTGCGGCGGCTCCGGGCGAGCCGCCAGAAGGCCCGGGCGGCGCGCCGCCTGGGGTTCGACGTGACCTGAGACTCCGGCGAGCCGGAAGGTGTCCATTTTTCGCTCGGTGAGACCGTGTCGATACAGTAGGCGCCAATGAACCAGCGAGAATCCTCGGGCCTGCCCCTGCGCGCCATGGTGATGGTGCTGCTGTTCCTCGGCGTGGTGTTCCTGCTCGTCGGGTTCCAGGCCATGGGGGGCGACTCCGACGACGCCGATTCCTCCATCGCCACGACGACGGTCACCAGTGCGCCCGCCACGACCTCCGCGACCGAGGAACCCGCCAGGGCCGACGTGCGGGTGTTCAACATCTCCGAAACCGCGGGCGCCGCGGAAGCCACGGCCAATCGGCTCCGAGAAGCCGGCTGGAACGTCACCGAGACCGGCAACCTGACGTTGCCGGAGACCACCGTCACCACGGTGTATTTCGGCGACGCCCCCGGCGAGCAGGAGGCCGCCGAAGAAGTCGGTCGAGTGCTCGAAGCGCCGGTGGCTCCTCGCGTCCCCGAACTCACTGAGCAACCGCCAGGAGTGGTCGTGGCGGTCACCGGCTAGGCTCTTGCACATGCTCAGGACCGTCGCTGCCGCCACCTTGTTCGCGGTGCCCGCACTCGCGCTGACCGCATGCAGTCCCAACGAACCGATCTCCGATACTCCGGGCACCACGCCGGCGATCTGGACCGGTTCGCCGTCGCCGTCGGCTGCGCCCGGCGAGGACGGCTCGGGTGCCTCGGAGGAGGCCAGCGGTGAGACGCTCACCGCCGATCTGAAACTTCCCGACGGCACCACCATCGCGACCGCCGACATCGAGTTCACCGGTGATTACGCCACAGTCACGGTGCGGACCACCTCCGCCGGTGAACTCGCCCCCGGTTTCCACGGGCTGCACATCCACTCGGTCGGCAAGTGCGAAGCCGACTCCGTCGCACCGACCGGTGGGGCACCGGCCGACTTCAACTCGGCCGGCGGCCACCTCCAGGTGCCGGGTCACAGCGGGCATCCCGCCAGCGGCGACCTTTCCTCGCTGCAGGTGCGCGAGGACGGCTCGGCGATGCTGGTGACCACCACCGACGCGTTCACTGCAGAGGAACTGCTCGGCGAGGCGGGCACCGCGATCATCGTGCACGAGAAGGCCGACAACTTCGCCAACATCCCACCGGAGCGCTACCAGCAGGTCAACGGTGATCCGCCACCGGATCAGACCACCCTGGCGACCGGCGATGCCGGAGCGCGGGTGGCCTGTGGTGTCATCACCCGCGGCTAGTAGCCGAATCGATTTCGTCGGGTCGCCCCGGCCCACCCTCGGCGTCGAGTGGGAGTTCGCGCTCGTCGACGCCCAGACCCGCGATCTCAGCAACGAGGCCGCATCGGTGATCGCCGAACTCGGCGAGAACCCGCACGTGCACAAGGAGTTGCTACGCAACACCGTCGAGATCGTCACCGGCATCTGCGAGAACACCGGACAGGCGATGGACGACCTGGCGTCGACCCTGCGACCGGTACGAGAGATCGTGCGCGAGCGCGGCATGGAACTGTTCTGCGCGGGCACACATCCGTTCGCGAAATGGTCGGCGCAGAAACTCACCGATGCCCCGCGCTACGCCGAGCTGATCAAGCGCACCCAGTGGTGGGGGCGGCAGATGCTGATCTGGGGTGTGCACGTGCATGTCGGGGTGTCCTCGGCGCACAAGGTGATGCCGATCATCACGTCGCTGCTCAACCATTATCCGCACCTGCTTGCGCTCTCGGCGTCGTCTCCGTTCTGGGATGGTGAGGACACCGGTTACGCCAGCAACCGTTCGATGATGTTCCAGCAGTTGCCGACCGCCGGCCTGCCGTTCCACTTCCAGGAATGGCGCGAATTCGAAGGCTTCGTCGCCGACCAGAAGAAGACCGGGATCATCGACCACATGAACGAAATCCGGTGGGATATCCGTCCTTCCCCGCATCTGGGCACGGTGGAGGTCAGGATCTTCGACGGGGTGTCCAATCTTCGTGAGCTTTCGGCATTGGTCGCGCTGACCCACTGCCTGATCGTCGACCTGGACCGTCGGCTCGACGCCGGAGAGACCCTGCCGGTGATGCCGCCGTGGCATGTGCAGGAGAACAAGTGGCGGGCGGCCCGCTACGGCCTGGACGCCATCATCATCCTGGATGCGGACAGCAACGAGCGACTTGTCACCGAGGACCTCGACGATCTGCTGGAACGTCTTGTGCCGGTCGCGAAGTCGCTGTCATGTGTCGACGAGCTGGCCCGCGTTGCCGACATCTACCGAAACGGTGCGTCCTATCAGCGCCAGCGCAGGGTCGCCGAGGAGCATGACGGTGATCTGCGTACCGTCGTCGACGCGCTGGTCAGTGAGCTGGTGGTGTAATTGCCGACGCTGCCGATGTTCCCGCTTGAGGTGGCGATGCTGCCCGGCGAGGAGCTGCCGCTGCGGATCTTCGAGCCGAGATACTCGGCGCTGGTGCAGGCCTGCATGGCCGCAGACGATCCGGTGTTCGGGGTGGTGCTGATCGAGGCGGGGCGAGAGGTCGGCGGCGGCGACGCCCGCAGCGACGTCGGTGCGTTGGCCCACATCACCGAGTGCGCCGACATGGGTTCGGGCCGCTATCGACTGAAATGTGTGATGGAGGAGCGCTTCCGGGTGATGGAGTGGCAGCCGGACAACCCGTACCCCCAGGCGGCGGTTCAGTTGTGGCCGGATGAACCGGGCGCCGCCGTGGACGTCGCCGCCATCCGCGACATCGAGGACCGGATGGTCGCACTGTTCGAGCGCATCGCCGCGGCGCGGGGCGTCGAGGTGAACGCTCGCGACATCGTGCGCGACGCCGACGAATCCGGTGACGCCGCGATGTGGTTGTACGCCTTGGCTACTCGGCTGCCGTTGGGTCAGGCCGACAGGTACGCGGTGCTGGCAGCGCCCACGGCCGCCGAACGGGTGGCGGCGCTGTCCGAGGCCGTCGACACGGTCATCGCGATGGTGGAGTTCCAGCTGTCGGAGTGATCAACCGAGGCGACCCTCGAGGTAACCGCCGTCCGTGGACGGCCCGTCTTCGGTGTGTGGCGGTTCGCGGTGATAGCGCTCCATGAGTGTGCGCGCATCGAACGAACTGATGTCCCACCCGCGGCAGCACAGGCCGGTGCTCACGTCCTCCACTGTCGGCCCGCCGACGTCCACGGCGATCCTGCTGCCCCGCGCGCTATGCAGCGTGATCTGGTCGAACAACACGTCCCACGCGTCGGCGGACAACGTGGGCAGAACGCCCTCCACCGCCCACGCCGTCGGCTCATCGGGCTCGAACCCGGCCAGCCGCAGCGACTCCGACCAGTCGACGTCCGCGTCGACCGGAACCGGAACGTAATCGACCCGCGTCTGCGCCCCGGCCGCGCGCATCGTCTCGCTCTTGTACGCCAACACATGTGGCCGGTCGATCTCGAAGATGACCGTGTCCGGTAGCCAGGGCAGCCGCCACGGACGGGACTCCAGCCCCGCCGCCAGGATCACCACCTGGGTGATGCCGGTGGCGCCCGCGGCGATGAAGAACTCGTCGAACCACTTGGTGCGTATGGCGAGCAGCGCAGCAAGGCCCGGTTCGGGAGCGTCGTCGCGAGCGGTCACGCCCAGTCCGTCGAGGAGTGCCTGCGCATACGGATCGGTGAACAGCGGGTGCTCCGATGCGGACTCCCGCGCCCGCACCATGACGGCGTCTACTGCGCTGGGGCAGGCGCCGACGAGAACGGGCGCGTCACCGTCTGGGGGATTCATTGCCGCCGGGTTCCCTGTCGGCGTCCAAATCATGCATTTCGTCCCTGGTCAACAAATCGTCGCGGACGTTCTGCTCCCGGTAGGCCAGTTGACCGACGCGGTTGGCGATCACCGGCGCCGTGATCACCGTGAACATGCCGGTGAGGATCAACATGCCGACGTCTGAATTGCCCCGCAGCCGGATCGCCGCTCCCGCCAGCACCAGCAACAGACCGAGCACCTGGGGTTTGGTGGCCGCGTGCATCCGCGTCAGCGTGTCCGGGAACCGCACGACTCCGACTGCCGCGGTCAGCGCCAGGGCGGCGCCGCTGAGGATCAGCACAGCGGTGACGATGTCGAACACGTTCATCGTGACGGCCCCTTGTCGGCCGGCTTCGCCACGTCGGGCACGCGGAACCGCGCGACGCTGACCGATCCGACGAACGTGATCAACGCCAGCGCGGTGAGGCTGTAGGTGACGGTGGTGTCCAGGCTGAACGCTGCCCAGGTGCCGATCGCGCACATCGTCACCGCGACCAGGGTGTCCAGAGCGACCAGTCGATCGAGCGTTGTCGGGCCCAACAACATCCGGACCATCGTGGCGACGGCCGCCGCCGCCAGCATCGCCGCTGCGATCACGAATACGGTACTCATGCGGGGTCGGTCTCCTCCTTCTCTGCCGACGGACGCCAGTCGGGGTCGCGCTCGAACGACGCCACCAACAGCTTCTCGAGCTTGTCGACTTGACGGTGGAATTGATCGACGGCGCGGTCAGAACCCACGTCGAGTACGTGCACGTAGATCATCCGGCGAGTCTGGTCGATCTCGAGCACGATGTTGCCCGGTGTGAGGTTCAAGATGTTGACGGCCAGTGCCAGCACCAGATCGGACTTGACGTGCAGGTGCGCACGCAGCACCGCGGACAACGGTGGCGCCGGCCTCAGCGCCAACGCGGCGACCTGGACCGAGGACACCAGCAGCCAGAAGGCCACGGTCACGATGAGACGCGACAGCGACAGCAGGTGAACCCGGCCCTCCACCGGAACCGGCGGCAACGGCAGCCACAGCGTGATGACCAGTGCGATCGCCAGACCGGACAGGATGTTCGCCGCAGAGATGTTGCCCCACAACAGAATCCACACCAGGATGAGCCAGCACAGCATCCACACCCGCAACGTGAGGGTTCTCATACCTGCCCCTCTGCTCTTCGCGCGGGCGCTCACTGGTCCCCCAGGACGGCGGTGATGTACTGGCCGCGGTCGAGGACCTCGTTGGCGGCGCGCTCGCTGTAGGCGAAGATCGGACCGGCCAGCACGGTGAGTGCCAGACCCACCGTGATGAGCGCGGCCGTGGGCATCAGCATGCCGACGGGCATCCGGCCCACGTCGTCGCGGTCGGCCAACTGGATGTCCATGGACTCCTCGGTGTTGTCCACCAGAGCGGACGGCGCGGACGCCGACAAATGCCCCTCGGGCGCATCCTCACGCGAGCGCCAGAACGCCTTCGTCCACACCCGGGTGATGACATACAGCGTCAGGAGACTGGTGATGACGCTGCCGGCGACCAGAGCCCAGGCCAACACCGACCCGTCCTGTGATCCTGCCTCCAGTAGCGCCACTTTCCCGATGAAGCCCGAGAACGGCGGGATACCACCGAGATTGAGTGCGGGCACCACGAAGACGAACGCGAGCAGTGGGCTGGCCGCGGCGAGTCCACCAAGACGCTCCAGCGTCGACGCCCCTGCCTGGCGCTCGATCAGACCGACGACCAGGAAGAGCGTGGTCTGCACCAGGATGTGATGCGCCACATAGTAGATGGCTCCGGACATCCCGAGGTGGTTGGACAGTGCGATGCCGAAGACCATGTAACCGATGTGACTGACCAGCGTGAAGGACAGCAGTCGCTTGATGTCGCTCTGCGCGATCGCGCCGAAGATGCCGATCAGCATCGTCAACAGGCCCGCGACCAGAAGCGCCCCGTCCATCTTGCCGCCTGGGAACAGCAGCGAGTGCGCGCGGATGATCGCGTAGATACCGACCTTGGTGAGCAGGCCGGCGAAGACGGCGGTGACGGGTGCCGGGGCGGTCGGGTAGGAGTCCGGCAGCCACGCCGACAGCGGGAACACCGCGGCCTTGATGCCGAATGCGACCAGCAGCACCGCGAACAGCGCCGTACGGGTGCCGTCCGGCACGCTCTCGAGACGTACGGCCAACTCGGCCAGGTTGAGCGTTCCGGTGGCTGCATATACGAGCGCGATGCCGAACAGGAAGACCATCGAGGAGACCATCGACACCATCACGTAGGTGATGCCGGCGCGCACCCGCTCCTTGCTGGCACCGATTGTCAGCAGCACGAAGCTCGCCGACAGCAGCACCTCGAAACCGACGAACAGGTTGAACAGGTCGCCGGCCAGAAACGCCATGAACACACCCGCCGACAGCACCAGATACGTGGGCAGGAAGATCGAAACCGGCTGCCTGTCGTCGCCGTCGCGGATGCCCTGCCCGATGGCGTAGATGACGACGGCGAGCAACACGATCGACGACACGACGAGCATCAGCGCCGACAACCGGTCGACCACCAGCGTGATACCGAGCGGTCCCATGCCGGGCTCGGTCGGGCCCCACCCGCCGACCTGCAGTGCGATCGTGCCGTCGCGGTCGGCGAGGCGCAGCAGGCCAGCCGAGACGACGAGCACGACTGTCAGCGCGAGCACGGTGATGGCGCGCTGCAGGCGGGGTTTGCGGCCGGCGAACAAGTTCATCGCCGCGGCGAGCATCGGCACCAGCACAGGGAGTGGCGTCAGCACCGGCGCCAGGCTGCTCTCCAGAACGACCGGGATCATCGTGATCCCTCGAACCCGGGGAGCGCGTCGAGTTCGTCGGGCAGATCGGTGTCGCGGGTGCGGTCCGGATCGAGCCGTTCCGCGATCTCCTCGCCGGACTCCTTGCCCGACAGTTGCGACACCCGGGTGTCCTCGGGGTCGTTGCTGACTTCATCGATGGTGTTGAGACGGTAGGAGCGATACGTCAGCGCCAGCACGAATGCGGCGACGCCCATGGTGATCACGATCGCCGTCAGGATCAGTCCCTGCGCCAGCGGGTCCGCCGTCGTCGTCTGACCCGCGCTGGTGCGGCCACGTACCGGCGGGTTGCCCGTCGGACCGCCCGCCGCGAGTATCAGCAGGTTGACCGCGTTGCTGATCAACAACAGCCCCAACAGCATTCGGATGAGGCTGCGTTCGAGCAGCAGATAGACGCCGGCGCTGACCAGGCCGCCGATGACGATCAGGGATACCAGGTAGGCGGTCATGGCCGCGACCTCATTGCGATCCCCATCTGGTTGCGTTGCTGCTCACTCATCTCCTCGTCGATGCGGGCGCCGAGGCTGCGCAGTACGTCGAGCACCAGGCCCACCACGATCAGATACACCCCGAGGTCGAAGAACAGGGCGGTGACGAACTTGACCGTGCCCAGGACCGGGACGTCGACCTCGATCAGCGCCGACGACAGCGCGGGCGCCCCCGCCAGCAGGGAGGCCGCGGCAGTCCCGGCGGCCAGCGTCAGGCCGGCCCCGAGGATCTTGCCGGCGTCCAGCGGCAGCGTTTCGCCGAGTTCGTAGCGGCCGCCCGCGAGGTACCGCAACACCAACGCCAGGCCGGCCATCAGGCCACCGGCGAAGCCGCCGCCGGGGGTGTTGTGTCCGGCGAAGAAGAAGTACGCCGAGAGCACCATCATGACCGGGAAGATCAGCCGCGTCGCGACCTCGAGGACCAGCGAACGGTGCCGCGGGTCGCGCAACCCACTACCGCGCAACCAGGTGATCTCCCCGGCGGCAGGGCTGTTCTTCGTCCAATCCGGCAGCCGTCCGATGTCGGGCTGGCCGGCGTCGGCGACGCGGGGCGCGGCGCCGAACCGTCGGCTGCGGAACACCAGCGACGCCACCCCGGTCGCGGCGACGAGCAGGACCGCCACCTCGCCCATGGTGTCCCAGGCGCGGATGTCGACGAGGAGCACGTTGACGGTGTTGGAGCCGTGGCCGCGCAGATAGGCGGCCTCGGGCAGCAGCTCGGCGATGGGCCTGCCGGTACGGGCGGCCATCGCGAATGCCGCGAGGCCGGCCACCGTGGCTCCGACGGCGATTGCGAGTGCCGCCCGGGGGAGGCGGAACCGTTTGATGTCGGCAGCGCCGGTCTCGGCGGGCAGGATGCGCAGCACGAGCACGAACATGACCAGCGTCAGCGTCTCGACCAGGAACTGCGTCAGCGCCAGGTCGGGGGCGCCGTGGAAGGCGAAGATCGCCCCGCAGCCGTACCCGGTCACACCCACCAGCAGCACGGTCGCCAGGCGATTACGCATCACGGCCGCAGCCAGTGCCGCCGCGAGCATCAACAGCCCGACCACCACCTGCGGCGGCGAATCCCACAGCTCGAGCTCCGGCCGCGCACGGGCGCCGAGGCTCAGCACGGTGACGGGCACCAGCACCAGGGTCGCCAGGATGACCGACTGCGTCGCCGGGATGGAGCCCCGCTGCGTGACCGCGGTCAGCCGAACCGACATCACGTCGGCGCCGCGCAAGACCTTGTCGTAGATGCGGTCGGCGTTGGCCAGCGGGAGGAAGCCCAGCCGGGCCCGGCGTAGCCGGCCGCGGCCGACGTACACCGCGATGCCGGCCGCCAGCACCAGCGCCGACAGCGCCAGCGGGAGGTTGAGGCCGTGCCACAGCGCCAGGTGGTAGTCGGCTACATAGCCCTCGGGGTCGGGGACCGTGCCCGCGTAGTCGCCGAGGACGTTGTCCAGGGTCGACGGGAAGAGCCCGAACAGCAGACCGGCGGCAGCCAGAACCGCCGGCGGGATCACGAATGCCGGCTCCGGCCGGTGCATCTCGGCGACGCGGGTGCTGGGCTTCGGCAAACCCTTTCGGCCGAACGCGCCGAACAGGAACCGAAGGCTGTACACCGTGGTGAAGACCGAGCCGATCACGATGCCGGCGAGAACGAACGGGGCCGCGTTGCCGAGCGTCGGGCTGTGCAGCACCGTCTCCAGGTCCGCTTCCTTGGCGATGAACCCGAAGAACGGCGGCACCGCGGCCATGCTGGCCGTCGCGCCTGCCGCGATGATCAGCAGCGTCTTGCTGCGGTCGCCCAGCCACGCGAGCCTGCGGATGTCGCGGGTGCCGGTCGTGTGATCGATGATCCCCACGACCATGAACAGCGCGGCCTTGAACATGGCATGCGCGCAGAGCATCGCCAGGCCGGCCAGCATCATCTCGCTGCCGCCCGCGCCGACCATGACGGTGATCAACCCCAGCTGGCTGACCGTGCCGAACGCCAGGATCAACTTCAGGTCGTACTCGCGGACGGCGCGCCAGCCCGCGAGTATCAACGTCAACAGGCCGAGCGTCACCACCGTCGGGCGCCACACGGGGGAGTCGGCGAATCCCGGCGTCATCCTCGCGATCAGGTAGACGCCGGCCTTGACCATCGCGGCCGCGTGCAGGTAGGCGCTCACCGGTGTCGGCGCGGCCATCGCGCCGGGCAGCCAGAAGTGCATCGGCACGATCGCCGACTTCGACAGCGCGCCGACGAGGATCAACACGACCGCCACTGAGGCGGCCACGCCGGTCGGCGGGTCCGCGATCAGCTCGGACAGCAGGTAGGTCCCGGTGATGTTCCCCAGCACGATGATGCCGACGAGCATCGCCAGACCGCCGAACGTCGTCACCAGAAGTGCCTGCATCGCGGCGCGACGGCTCGTCGCCCGTTCCGCGTAGTGCCCGACCAGAAGGAAGGACAACACCGTCGTGATCTCCCAGAACACGTACAGCACAAGCATGTTGTCGCTGGTGACCAGGCCGAACATGGCGCCGGAGAACGCGACGAGCTCGGCGGCGAAACTGGGCAGCCGTTTCTCGTTGCGACCGTCGCGGTGGTGGAAGTAGTCGGCGCAGTAGAACAGCACCAGCGCGCCGATGCCGAGCACCAGCACGCTCATGATCGCCGCGAGTGCGTCGAAGCGCAGCGAGATGTCCATCGACAGCTCGGGCACCCAGGACACGTTCGCGGTCTGCCTCTGACCCGCACCGGGCCAGTTCATGGCCACCCAGACAAGCGAGCCGAGCGGCACGAGCGCCAGCGGGTAGAAGGCCATCCGCCCCCAGCGGTACACAAGCAGCGGTGCCAACAAGGTGGCGACTGCATGGGCAGCGAGGATGGCGAGCATGGCTCCGTCTCGTCGGGTTCGGCAACGCTGTCGGGCGGTCGTGCCGTCGGGCAGGTGGGCAGAACAGAGTGGCGACGGACTCCGCCGGCCGGACTGACTCTGGAGTGGCCCCAGTCTACGTGGCGCTGCCCTGCACCATCGCCCTGATCCGGTCCTCGACCGCGGATCCCGAGACGAAAAGCAGTTCATCACCGGACCACAGGACGTCATCGGGCCCGGGGATGATGAGCTGTTTCCCCCGCAGCACGGTGACCAGCGCGCTGTTGTTGGGCATCGCGAGCTCGGACACCCGTTTGCCCTCCAGCGGGCTGTCCGCGGGCAGGGTGAGCTTGGCGACGTTCACCGGCCCCTGCCCCAGTCCGGCGCGGGTTCCCCTTCCCAGATCCATCAGGCGGATCAAATGACCCACGTCGATGGCACCCTCGACCGCGGCGACCAGCGCCATGGGGGTGGACACCGCGACGTCGATACCCCAGGCCTCGGTGAAGAGCCAGTCGTTACGGGAGTCGTTGATGCGCGCGACCACCCTGCTGATCCCGAACTCGGTCTTGGCCAGGAACGCCATGGCGAGGTTGGACTTGTCGTCGCCGGTGGCGGCGATGGCGACATCGCAGATGTGCATCTCGGCTTCCTCCAGCGAGGACACCTCGCACGCGTCGGCGAGGAACCACTCGGCACCCGGCACCGTCGCGGGCACGTAGCGGGCGAACTCCTTCTCGATGACCAACACCTTGTGGCCGTTCTCCACCAGTTCGTGCGCGACGGACCGACCGACGGCGCCGGCTCCCGCGATCGCGATCCGCATCGGTGTCTCCTTCGTCGTCGCGAACTCCCGGCCTCCGCCCTGCTTTACTTGCACCGGTGAGCCTGCACCAGCTCTACGTGGCGCTACTGATCGGTGGCCTCGTGCTGCTGGCGAGCATCGCCGCGACAAGGCTGGCCACCGGAGCCGGCCTGCCCAGCCTATTGCTGTTCCTCGGTGTCGGTGTGCTGCTCGGCGAGGACGGGCTGGGGCTGGACTTCGACAGCGCGCAGCTGGCCCAGGGCCTGGGGACCGCCGCGCTGGGCGTCATCCTCGTCGAGGGTGGTCTGACCACCCGGTTCAGCGACATCCGCAAGGTGCTCGCCCCCGCTGGCGTCCTCGCCACGGTGGGTGTCGGGGTCAGCACACTGATCACCGCGGGGGCGGTGCACTGGCTGCTCGGTATGGATTGGCAGCTGGCTCTGCTGTTGGGGGCGATCGTCTCGAGCACCGATGCCGCAGCGGTGTTCTCGGTGCTTCGCGTGGTGCCGCTGCCGAGACGTCTCGGCGGACTGCTCGAGGCCGAGTCGGGTTTCAACGATGCCCCGGCCGTCATCCTGGTCCTGCTGTTCAGCGTCACGCCACTGACGCTGGAGCCTGGGGCGATCGTGGCAACGCTGGTGTACGAGTTGGCGATCGGCACGATGATCGGCCTCGGATGCGGGTTCCTCGGCGCGATGGCACTGCGACGGATCGCGCTGCCCGCCGCGGGTCTCTATCCGCTCGCGACCTTCGGCCTCGGCATGCTCGCGTTCGCGGCGGCGGGCTCGGCGCACGCGAGTGGGTTCCTCGCCGCCTACCTGGCCGGGGTGGTGCTCGCCAACTCCGGTCTGCCGCACCGCTCGGCGACCCGGTCCTTCGCCGAGGGATCGGGCTGGCTGGCCCAGATCGGCGTGTTCGTCATCCTGGGGTTGCTGGTGTCCCCGGACGAACTCCTCGACGAGATCCTCCCGGCCATCGTGGCGGGTCTGGTGCTGCTGCTGCTGGCCCGGCCGCTGTCGGTCGTGGTGTCGCTGTTGGGCTTTCGCGTGCCCTGGCGGGAGCAGGTCTTCCTGTCCTGGGCCGGACTCCGCGGGGCGGTACCCATCGTGTTGGCGACCTACCCGATCGTCGCCGGGGTGCCCGACAGTGGACGACTGCTCAACATCGTGTTCATCCTGGTGGTGGTGTTCACCCTCATCCAGGGTCCGAGCCTACGGCTGGTTGCGGAACGACTCCATCTGATCCCGAGGGACACCACCCGCGAAATCCAGGTCGACGCAGCGCCCTTGGATGTGCTGGGCGCCGAACTGATGACGATGACGGTGCTGCCGGGTTCCCGGCTGCACAACGTGACGGTGTTGGAGTTGCGGTTGCCGGACCCGAGCGTCATCACGCTGATCATCCGGGACGGTCAGTCGTTCGTGCCGCAGCCCATCACCCGCCTCGAGGTCGGCGACGAACTGTTGATCGTGACGACCAGCGCGACGAGGGAGTTGGCGGAACGCCGGCTGCGGGCGGTCAGCAGGCGAGGCAAGCTGGCGTACTGGTTCGACGAGTACGGCGAACCGGGCTGACACACCCCGCCGAAGCCGTCGCTAGGCCCTGCACCCCGGGAACGCGAAGCTGCTCGGCAGCGCATGCCCCAGGACTCCGATGCCTGCGCCGAGGATGGGCCAGATCGGCCAGAAGTACCAGGCGCCGGCCGACAGGCCGACGGCGAGCCAGACGGTCAGCACGATGACGACCATGGCCAGGTAGGCCCCGAGGTGGATCTGGACGGCGCGGCGCGCGGCGGCCCGGCGGGCGGCGTGACGCCGCGGATCGTTGCGGCGCAGCTGCGCGACCGGCAGGTCGGACGTGAGTTGGCGCAGCTCAGGGGTGGTCTGGGCGCGGAACGTGTTCTGCAGGCGGTTCTCGTATTCGGGTATGTCCAGGTACCCCTGGGCCAGGGCCTGCCCGAGCGTTTCCGCGGTGGCCTCCCGGTCGCGATCGCCTGCGCGCAGGGTGGGCGTGCTCGATACATGAATCTCCGTCGCCATGCTTCCTCCCAATCTTGACGGTGACTAGTTCGACTATGCCGCCAGAACTAGTCACTGTCAAGATACATTCCCCGGCGACCGTCGAGTCTGCAGGGACCTCAGCGCAGGGCTCAGCGTGCGGAGAAGTCCCGCAGCGCTTCGACCTGCACGGGATCAAGCGACGGCCGCACCGACTCGCGCGCCGCGGCGACATCGGCGGCGGTGACGTCGGCGGCGTCGATCGACCGGCGCATCGCCGTCAGCGCGGCCTCGCGTAGCAGGGCGACGCAGTCGGCGGCGCTGTAACCGTCGAGGTCGAGGGCCAACGTCGCCAGGTCCACGGCTTCGGGTCCTTCTGAGGCCAGCGGCACCGACTTGCCCGCGGTGCGCAGGATCTGGGTGCGGGCCTCGGCGTCGGGCGGTTCGACGAACACCAGCTTCTCCAGCCGGCCCGGCCGCAGCAGGGCGGGGTCGATCAGGTCGGGGCGGTTCGTCGCGCCCAGCACGACCACGTCGTTGAGCGGCTCGATCCCGTCGAGCTCGGTCAGCATCGCGGCCACCACGCGGTCGGTCACGCCCGAGTCGAAGCTCTGCCCACGCCTCGGTGCCAACGCGTCGATCTCGTCGAGGAACACCAGCGACGGCGCGGAATCGCGGGCGCGCCGGAACAATTCGCGCACCGCCTTCTCCGACGAGCCCACCCACTTGTCCATCAGTTCGGCGCCCTTGACGGCGTGTACGCTCAGCCGGCCCGAGCTGGCCAGCGCCCGGACCACGAACGTCTTGCCGCAGCCGGGAGGCCCGTACAGCAACACGCCACGCGGCGGCAGCACCCCGAGACGCTCGAACGTCTCGGGGTGCTGAAGCGGCCACAGCACGGCCTCGGTGAGCGCCTGCTTGGTGTCGACCATGTCCCCGACGTCGTCGAGCGTCACCGAACCGACGGACACCTCTTCGGTGGCCGACCGGGACAGCGGTCGGATGACGCCGAGCGCACCGGTGAGATCCTCCTGCCGCAACGCCGGGGTCTCGCCGTTCTCGCTGGCCCGCGCCGCCGCCCGCAGTGCCGCCTCGCGTACCAGTGCGGCGAGGTCGGCGACTACGAATCCCGGTGTGCGTTCCGCGATTTCACCGAGCTCGAGCCCCTCGGCGGGGACGTCGCGCAGCAGCACCTCGAGCAGTTGCCTGCGTACCGCGCCGTCGGGCAGGCTCAGGCCCAGCTCCCGGTCGCACACGTCGGGGGCCCGCAGTCGGGGATCGACGGTGTCGGGTACCGCCGAGGTCGCGACGAACGCCACCCCCTTGGTGGAGATCGCCGAGCGCAACTCGGTGAGCACCAGGGTGGCCACCGGGTCGGCGGGCGTCGGGAGCAGGGCGTCGACATCGGTGATCAGCAGGACGCCGCCGCCGTCGCGCACCGTGGCCACCGCCGACGACACGTTCTCCAGCCGGTCCTCGGCGCGAAGCGATCCGACCTCCGGCCCGTCGAGTTCGACCAACCGCCGGTCGGCGCAGACCGTCCGCACCATGGTGGCCTTGCCCACCCCGGCGGGTCCGGACACGAGAACACCGAGATGGGCGGTGGCGCCGAGCTTTTCGAGCAACTCGGGCTGGTCGAGCGCGAGTTTGAGCCACTCGGTGAGACGGCTCGCCTGGGCGTGGGCACCCTTGAGGTCGTCGAAGCCGATGGCCGGCGCCTGCTCGGTGACGACGTGCCGACCGGTCCGGTCGGGCGGCGACGGGGTGACCGGTCCCGGCGCAGCGAGGGAACCCCAGCTGACCAGCGAATTGGGTTGCACGCTCACGGGTCCGGACGGATCCACCCCCGTCACCGTCAGCAACTCGGAGGTCCAGGTGATGCCCACAGAGGATGCCAGTGCGGCGCTGGCCTGCGAGGTCGAGGTACCCGGCCCGAGGTCTCGGGGCAGCAGCGACACGGTGTCCCCGACCGTCATCACCTTGCCCAGCAGCGCCTGACGCAGCGTGGCCGGGGCGATCGACTGGCTGGCGAGTCGGGACCCGCTGAGCGTCACCGAACGGGCGCCGTACACGGTGACCGGAGCGACGAGCACCGAGGTGTCCTCCCGCAGGCCGGCGTTCGACAGCGTCACGTCGTCGAGCAGTGCGGTGCCGGTGGGGGTGCCCGCAGGTGCGATACCGACCACCGCGGCCGTGGTGCGCGCGCCGGTCAACGACACCGCATCCCACTCCCGGATTCCCAGCGCCGCAATGGCTTCCGGATGGAGCCGGACCACACCGCGGCGTGAGTCCAGCGCCGAGGTATTGAGCCGGGCGGTGAGCGTGAGATGCGCGTCCGGGCGCGTGTTCCCGGAGTCCTCCAACTGGGACACGTCAGCTCCTCGGCGGCCTGCGCAGCCCGAGTCGCATCATCGACCGGCGGTGCGGCTGGGCCCGCCGGATCGCCCGGCGCGCCGCGCGCTGCTGTCGTGGTTTGTCATCCCACACCTCCGGGTGTGCTGCGAGGAACCGCCGGGTGCGGATGGCGAACGGGATGTGGATGACGTAGGCGACGATGATCGCGATGATCACGATGTAGCCGTACAGGATCGCCGCGGCGACACCGATGGCCAGCAGCGCCAGCAGCGGTGCAACCGCACTCGGTGGCACCGAGAACGTGTGGATCTTGCGCATCGGCAGGGTGCTGACCACCAGCAGCGACACACCGATCATCCAGATGACGACGGCGGGCTCCGACGTCCACCAGCCGTCGCCGAACTGCATCTTGGCGGCCAGGGGCCCGATCGCGCCGATCGCTCCCGCCGGGGCGGGCATGCCGACGAAGTACTTCTTCTCGTAGTCGGGTTGTTCGATGTCGAGCATCGCGTTGAACCGCGCCAGCCGCAGCACGATGCACACCGCGTAGAGCAGCACCACGATCCAGCCGATCCGGGACGTGGACAACAACGTGCCGTAGACGATGAAGGCCGGTGCGACACCGAAATTCACGGCGTCGGCCAGGGAGTCGAGTTCCTCGCCCATCCGTGACGTCGCGTTGAGCGCGCGGGCGAGCCGCCCGTCGAGCGCGTCGAGGATGGCGGCGATCGCCAGGAAGGCCATCGCCTCGGTCGGCCGGCCGTCGAGGGCGAACTTGACGGCCGACAGGCCGAGGCAGATCGCGGCCACCGTCATCGCGCTCGGCAGGATGCGAACGCTCATGACGGGAGCCTTGATCCGGCGCTTGCGGGGCTTGATCATGGCAACTCGGCCAGCACGGTCTCGCCGGCCAGTGCCCGCTGCCCCACGTCGACGAGGATGTTGGAGCCCGCGGGCAGGTAGGTGTCCAGGCGTGAGCCGTACCGGATCAGGCCATAGGTGTCGCCGATGCCGATCTTGTCGCCGGGCGTGACGTCGCAGACGATCCGGCGGGCGAGCAGGCCCGCGATCTGCACGGCGATCACCTCGGCGCCCTCGGCGCTGCGGATGACGACGCTGTTGCGTTCGTTGTCCTCGCTGGCGGCGGCAAGGTCGGCGGAGACGAACAGCCCGGGGCGGTGCGCGACGGCGACGACCTCCCCGCCGATCGGGGCCCGCTGCACGTGGGCGTCCAGCAGGGACAGGAAGATGCTGATACGCGGCAACGGCGTTGCGGGAAGGCCGAGTTCGCCCGGCGGTATCTCCTCCTCGATCAGGCAGATGAGTCCGTCGGCGGGTGCGACGACGAGACCGGGCCTGGTCGGTGGCTGCCGCGGCGGATGCCGGAAGAAGGCGGCGTTGGCCGCCGCGGAGGCGAGCCCGGCGCGGCGCAGCCAGCGGTTCCGGCGCGCCACCGCAGCGACCGCGAGGCTCGCACCGACGAACGGCAGACCCGCGGGGTGCATGGGAGGAACGGAGGAGCGCACCAGGGCCACGAGTCGCTCTGGGCCTGTCTTGAGGTCGGGGCGTCTGGCCATCGTGCAGCGATTCTACCGACGAGCGCTTGCGCGAGGAGCAGGCCGCCAGGTGAGGTCCCGCTAGCGCAGGTCCCACACCTGCACGCGCTCGCCCGCGGCCGCCTCCACGGTGTCCTCGTCGAGCTCCAGCAGGCAGTTCGCCGACGCCAGCCAGCGCAGATGATGGGACGCGGGCGGGCCGTAGCTGGTCACCGTGTCCCCGTCGAGCACGCCGCGGCGGAACTGGCGTTTCCCGCGCGGCGAGGTGAGGTCCTCGGTCAGCACCGCGGTGCGCCGCGGCCGTCCGGGGTTCGGCAGCCCCATCGCGGCCCGTAGCGCCGGACGGATGAACACCTCGAAGGACACCAGCGCGCTGACCGGGTTTCCCGGCAGCGTGATGATCGGCGTGCCGTCCTCGAGGATGCCCGCACCCTGCGGCATGCCCGGCTGCATCGCGACCTTGACGAACTCGACGGTCCCCGTCAGCGCGTCCTTCACGACTTCGTAGGCCCCGGCGCTGACACCGCCGGTGGTGACGACGAGGTCGGCGTCACCGGTGTGGCCGGCCAGTGTCTCGCGGAACACCTCGGCGTCGTCGCCGGTCATCGGCGAGGCGACCACGTGGCCGCCGGCGTCACGGACCGCCGCGGCCAGCATCACCGCGTTGGACTCGTAGATCTGGCCCGGTTGCAGCGGCGTGCCCGGCGCCACCAGTTCCGTGCCGGTGGACATCACCAGCACCCGCTGGCGCGGGACCACCTTCAGCTCGCTCAACCCGAGCGCGGCCGCCAACCCCAGCGCCGCGGGGGTGACCACCTGGCCGGCGCGCAGCACCGTGGTGCCCGCGCTGACGTCCTCACCCGCGCGCCGGACGTGCTGGCCCGGCCGCACGCTCGCCCTGATCGTGACGGTGTCGATCGCGCCGTCGGTGGATTCCACGGGGACCACCGCCGTCGCGCCCGAGGGCAGCGGAGCGCCGGTCATGATCCGGTGCGCGGTGCCCGCCGTGATCGTCGGGATGTCGGTGCGGCCCGCCGGGATGTCCTCGGTGACGGGCAGCCGCACCGGGGTGTCGTCCGTCGCTGCCGCGATGTCGTCGCCGATGACGGCGTACCCGTCCATCGCAGAGTTGTCGAAGCCCGGAAGCGACAACGTGGCAACCACGTCCTCGGCGAGAACCAGGCCGAGGGCTTCGGCGACCGGAAGGGTCACCGGCTGTCGTGCGGTGATCAGGGCGGCGACCACCCGCCGGTGCTCTTCGACGGAGCGCATCACACCCCGAACTTCACGCCGGTGAGTTCCTCGGACACCGTCCACAGCCGCTGCTGCACGGCGACGTCGTGGGACTTGGCGTTGGACTGCACCAGTTTCGGATGGCCCACCAACTCGCGGAAGCCGGAGGGTCCGTAGTACTGCCCGCCCGTCACCCCGGGATCCGTGGCTGCCCGCAGCGTGGCGAGAGCGCCGACGGGTGGGCTGTTGGTGACCAGGCCGGCGAGCTTGATGAAACCGGGAAGCCCCGTGCCGGGGATGTGGCGCATCAGCTCGGTGTTGGAGATGCCGGGGTGGGCGGCGACGGCGATCGTGTGCGCTTCCCTGGAAGGGGACTCGGACGACGCGGCGGCCAGCCTGCGCTGCAGCTCGTAGGTGAACATCAGGTTCGCCAGCTTGGACTGCCCGTAGGCGGCGACGCGGTTGTAGCTGCGTTCCCACTGCAGGTCGTCGAAGTGGATGCCGCCCTGGATGTTGTGGGCGATGCTGGCGACGGTCACCACCCGCGAGCCCTCGACCGGCAGCAGGGTGTCAAGCAGCAGGCCGGTAAGTGCGAAGTGGCCGAGGTGGTTGGTGCCGAACTGCAGCTCGAAGCCGTCGTCGGTGGTCTGCTTGGGCGGGTACATCACCCCGGCGTTGTTGATCAGCAGGTCGATCCGCGGATACGCCGCGCGCAGTTCGTCCGCGGCGGTGCGCACGCTGGCCAGCGACGCCAGGTTCAGCTCCTGCAGCGCGACGTCGGCGTGCGGATGGGCCGCCTCGATGCGCCGCGCCGCCTCCCGCGCCTTCTCGAGGTTGCGCGACGCGATGACGACGCCGGCACCCTTGCGCGCGAGCACGGCGGCGGCTTCGTAGCCGATCCCGGTGTTGGCGCCGGTGACCACGGCGACCCTGCCGGATTGGTCGGGCACGTCGGCGGCAGTCCATTTGGCACTCATGGGTTCAACATACTGAGCCGTCGATGGGCCATGCTCGATACATGCACCTCGTTGAACCGGCGCACCGTCCGAGCCGCAAGGCGCCGCTGGTGTGGGCGATCGGGGCGGCGATTCCGTGGCTGTTCGCGGTGGTGGCGCAGATCGTGTGGGTTGCCGTGGACGGCCGGTTCGCGTGGCTGCACGTGCTCGCCGCGGTCGGCACCGTCGCGGGCATCGCGGTGTTCGTGCTCGTGGTCCCGCTGTGGCGCTACCGCGTGCACCGGTGGGACGTGGACCCCACCGCGGTGTACACCCGCTCGGGCTGGCTGGTGCAGGAGCGCAGGATCGCCCCGATCTCGCGGGTGCAGACCGTCGACACCTACCGCGGTCCGCTGGACCGGCTGTTCGGTCTGGCCAACGTGACGGTGACGACGGCGTCGTCGGCCGGCGCCGTGCGGATCGTGGCGCTGGACTCCGACGTCGCCGACAGGGTGGTCGCGCAGTTGACCGACATCGCCGCGCTCGGCGCCGAGGACGCCACATGACCCAGGCTGCCGCGCAGGACTGGCACCGCCTGAGCCCGCGCATGCTGCTGGTGCACCCGGTGCACGAGGTGCTGCGCCAGATCCCGGTGCTGATCGGGTCGCTGGTGCTCGGGTCGGCGACCGGCAACCCGGTCTGGACGCTGATCGGCATCGGCCTGATCGTCGGATACGGTCTGGCGCGGTGGTTCACCACGACCTACCGCATCGGCTCCGACGATGTGCAGCTGCGCACCGGGGTGTTGCAGCGCAACGTGCTTTCGGTGCCGCGCAACAGAATTCGCTCGGTGTCCACGGATGCGCGGGTGTTGCACCGGCTGCTCGGCCTCACGGTGGTGCAGGTCAGCACCGGGCGGGAGGCCGCCGGGGACACCTTGTTCGCGCTCGACGCGGTACCCGCGCGGGAGGTGCCCGGATTGCGGGCCGTGCTGCTGGCCGATTCGCTGGCACCGGCCGGCGGCGACGCCGAGCGCGCCGCCGCACCGGGCCGGGTGCTGGCCCGGTGGCAGCCGTCGTGGCTGCGCTACAGCCCGCTGACCTTCACCGGACTGCTGATGATCGCCGCGGCGGTCGGCGTGGTCTACCAGACGGGAGTGGTTGCAGCCCTGCAGGATTCGGGACTGGCGCGGGTGGGTGCGGGGGCGCTGGAGGGGGTCGGCCTGCTCGGGGGCGTCGTGATCGGCGCCCTGGTGGTGCTCGCCGCCTCCGTGACCCTGTCGGTGTTGCAGTCACTGCTGGCCTACGCCAACCTGGAGCTCCGCCGCGACGCCGAGCTCCTGCACCTCTCTCACGGTCTGCTGCGGGTTCGTGAGCACACCTTCGACATGCGCAGGCTGCGCGGCGGCACGCTGCGGGAACCACTGCTGGTCCGGCTGTTCGGCGGCGCCCGTCTGGATGCCGTGATGACCGGCGTCGCCGGGGCCGGGGAGGCGTCGCAGCTGCTGCCGCCGTGCCCGCGGCGCACCGCCGAGGCGGTGCTGGCCGACCTGATCGGCCGGCAGGACGCCGTCACCGGCGTGCTGACCACCCACGGGCCCGCGGCGGTCCGGCGGCGCTGGACCAGGGCGATGGCGCTGCCCGCTGCGGTGGCCGCCGCAACGGCGATCACCGCCGCCACGGCCGGTGTCGCGGTCTGGGTGTGGCCTGCGCTGGTGCTGCTCACGGTGGGCAGCGTGTTCCTCGCCGTCGACCGGTGCCGGTCGCTGGGGCACCGGGTGGGTGACGGTTGGCTGGTGGCGCGGGCGGGCAGCCTGGCGCGGCGCCGCGACTGCGTGGCCGCGGCCGGCATCGTCGGCTGGACCGTGCGCCAGACACTGCTGCAACGCCGGGCGGGGGTGGCCACGTTGATCGCGGCGACCGCCGCCGGGGTGAAGCGCTACGAGGTCGTCGACGTGCCCGCCGACATCGCCTGGTCGCTGGCGGCGACGACCTCGCCCTGGGTGGCGCAGAGTTCCTGGAGCCGCGGCTAGCAGGGCCTCCAGTTGCGCTCTCCCTGCAGCGGTTTACTGTCGCACCATGGCTATCGGTGGAGTGCTCTTCGACATCGATGGCGTGCTGGTGACCTCATGGAAGCCCATCCCCGGTGCGGCCGAGACGCTGCGGACGCTGGCCGACCACCAGGTCGCGTGCGCCTACCTCACCAACACCACCACCCGCACCCGCGCGCAGATCGCCGAGTTGCTGACCGACGCGGGCATGAACGTCACCGCCGACGAGGTGATCACGGCGGCGGTGCTGACCGCCGACTACGTGCGCAGCCGTCACCCGGACGCCCGGTGCTTCCTGGTCAACAGTGGGCAGATCGCCGAGGACATGCCCGGCATCGACATCGTGTACTCCAGTGAGTTCAGCGGACCGCGCGCGCCGGAGACTCCCGACGTGGTGCTACTGGGCGGGGCCGGACCCGAGTACAGCCACCTGACGTTGTCGTGGGTGTACGACTGGATGGCGCAGGGGGTTCCCGTCGTGGCGATGCACCGCAGCACCGCGTGGACCACCGCCGACGGGCTGCGTGTCGACACCGGCATGTATCTGATCGGGATGGAGGAGACCTCGGGGCGCAAGGCCACCGCGGTCGGCAAGCCGGCGCCCGAGGGATTCCTGTCCGCGGCCGCACGGCTGGGGGTGGACCCCGAGGAGATGCACATGGTCGGCGACGACCTCAACAACGACGTCCTCGCCGCCCAGGTCGTCGGTATGACCGGCGTGCTGGTGCGGACAGGCAAGTTCCGTCAGGACACGTTGGACCGTTGGGCTGCAGACGAATTCGCGATGCAACCCAATCACGTCATCGATTCCGTCGCTGACCTGCCGGAGCTGCTGGGCCTGTAGGAGACTGCTGAATTAATCCGCGTGGCGGCGGGTGTTGGACTCCACGATTCTCGATGACGCGGTGGCCACCCAGGACACCGTGACGCAGTTGATCGGGGCGATCCGTCGAGTGCGCCGGGAGATCCCCGGCGCCGCGGAGGTGATCACCTCTCAGTGCCGTGCCCATGACTACGACGACCCCGGTAAAGGGAAACATTGGTCGACGCTTTGGTCGGTGATGCTCACCGGCTGCTGGGTCATCTGCCCGACCAGGAGCTCGGTGCCCGCGGTGCTGAGGCCGTGGCGTTGTTGGCGTTGATCGCCGGTCAAGACGTCGAACCCGTCGAGGATTCCGATGGCACTGACGGGCGGTGGCGGATCGCTCACCGCGTCGCGCCGGATCGGGTGATCTCGACCGTCGATCCCGAGGCCCGTCATGCCCACAAGAGCGTGCACCGCCGCCAGGACAGATTCAAAGGCCATCTCGCGGTCGAACCCGAGGCAGGCGGCGTCGACACCCATGACGCGGCAGTGGTGCCGCAGCTTCTGGCCCGGTGAGACCGCACCGGTGACCGTGCTGGCGGATTCGGCCTACGGCACTGGGGACTTCCGCGCTCACCTGACGAGATCGCGTCATCGTGATCGGGTCAAACCTGCGCCCCGGCGCGCGGCTGTGCCCGGCGGGTTCACTATCGATAACTTCACCGTTGATCGCAGCGCTGGCACTGTGACCTGCGCGGCCGGGGTTTTTCGGCCCCTCAGCGCATGCGGCAACGCCCACGTTCGGGACTGCGTGTCGGGGCTGCGCGCTGCGCGCACAGTGCACCACCAGCATCGACGGCAGAAACCTCAAAATCGGACCCCACCACGCACTCCAACTCAACGCCCGTAAACAGGCTCGAAAACTATGCTGGCTCAACGAATATCGTCGCTACCGCCCGATGGTCGAGGTCGAACTGCATGAGCAGCAGTGCTTTACCCACGCGCTCTTCCCTTCCGGCTGCGGTGCTCAGGCTCGTCGATGGTGCAGTTGACGAGCCCCGTCATGGCCATGTGCTCCCGGCGTGCCATTCGTCCATGCGGGGCGTGGCCTGAGACCGCCGCGGACGTGGATTCAGGGCCGTCCGGCCCGAAAGGAAAGCCGTTACTCTCAACACTGAGACGTGACAGCATCACACTGCGCAACCGTGGATGCGAGGCTAGGTGACGAGGGTGTGATCAGCGCGTCAGTAGCATGCATCCGGCAATCGGACCCCCGCCCGCGGCGGCGACGGCCACCTCGGGTTGTCGGACGAGCTGACGATCACCTGCTTCACCGCGCAGTTGCAGACACGCTTCATGCAGCAGCCAGTATCCGTGAAGGCGCCCCGCCGACAGTTGGCCACCGTAGGTGTTGAGCGGAAGTTCGCCCTCGAGCGCAATCCGCTTCGCGCCCTCGACGAATGGCCCGGCTTCGCCGTCCTCGCAAAAGCCCAACGCCTCCAGCCACGCGAACGTCAAGAACGTGAAGCCGTCGTAGAGTTCGGCGACGTCAACGTCTGAGGGACGCAGGTCGGTACGCGCCCACATTTCGGCCGCGGCCTCGACTGACGCCATCTTCGGGAAGTCGTCGCGATGAAACCAGCCGCCCGAACCGTAGGTACCGCCGACCGCTTCAACCTTGACTGCACGATGGCGACAGTCTCGCGCGAAATCGGCGTGCGAGACCACCAATGCGATGGAACCGTCGATCGGCACGTCGCAGTCGAACAATCCGAAGGGTGAGGACACGGGCCGGCTAGCCAGGTAGTCGTCCATAGTCATCGGTTCCCGGAAGGCGGCAAGCGGATTCAACCCGGCATTGCGCCTGCTGTTGATCGCCAGCCAGCCTAACTGCTCTTTGGTCGTGCCATAAAGATCCATATGTCGCTGACAATGCATCGCCAACCAATTCGCAGCCGAGTAGGCATGGGCGCACACTAATTCGTCCATGTCCTCGAACGGCTTCAGCTTGCGGCGCATTCCGGGCGTGCGCGGTTCTGCTGGTGGGTCGGCCAATGGGTTGAGCAAAGCCGACACCGGCTGCTCTGTCATCGCCCCGCCCAGCATCGCGACGGTGCGGTAGACCAACACGTGTCGGGCGCGGTTTTCGGCCACGGCGAGAATTGCCGACATGACGGGGGTGATGACACCGCCAGTGGCGAAGCCGAATCCGACGTCTGCCGCCTTGGCTCCGAGACCAGCGATGACGTCTGACGGCGGCGTGTCGCCGAAGGTGATGATCCCGTCGATGTCGTCTGCTACTAGCCCCGCATCGTTGATCGCTGCGTTTGCCGCCTCGAGCGACAGCTCCAGACCAGGGATGCCAGTGCGCCTGCCGGTCCGCGAGATACCCAGGCCGCTGATGATCGCGTTCTTCTCGAAGTTGTTCATTAGTCCGTTACCGCCTTAAGAGAGTCGCGCATGGCCTGGAGGCGTGTGCGCGGAGTTGTGAAGACCACCAATGAGAATGTACGTTTTCGGCAATGTCCGATCACGCGTCACCCGCCATTCCCGCGCGAGTCCTGCCTGAGTTGCGGGATCGCAATCGGAAGTTCTGGACGGCTGGCGCTGATGGACGGCTGTACATCACTCAGTGCACGCAGTGCAGCCTGTGGGTGAGTCCACCCGCAGATGACTGCCCCGAATGTGGAGCAAGGCTTGAAGCGCGGCCAGTGTCAGGTCACGGCAATGTGCTCACCTACACGGTCAACTGGCAGCCGTTCAATCCGGCTGTGCCGGTACCGTACGTGATCGCGATCATCGAGCTCGAGGAGCAGCGCGACCTCAGGCTCGCAGCCAACATCGTTGACTGCGAGCCTGATTCGGTCTATAGCGGCATGCCGGTCGAGGTGCGTCTCGAGCGACAGCACGCTGGCGATGAGGTGGCTTATGTACCTGTCTTCGTCCCGATTTCGGCGTGACGGCCTTGCGGCATGCCGATGTGATGGGTCGACTGCGCGTCTCGGCACTCGCACGGAATATTGCCTATTGAACGTTCAACATACACGCCGTAGGTTGAAATGGAGTTCGGTGCCGGCGCACGGCCGTGCCGTGAGTGACGGAGGTCTAATGGCCGCAAGGCTCAAAGGCAAGGTTGCCTACATCACTGGCGCTGCCCGCGGGCAGGAACGTATCCGCCGCCCGTGAAGACGCCGAACCGGCTTTCACCTTCGCTAATGGGATGCCAATCCCGTACGTCATACCCGAAGACATCGCCAACCTCGCGGTCTTCCTCGCAAGCGACGAGAGCGGCTGCGTCACCGGCCAGCACATTCGGGTGGACGCAGGGGTGTACCCGAAGTTTCCCAACGGTCCCCAGTAACCGCCCCGTGGCCAAGACTCGTAGCGTCGTCATCATCGGCGCCTCAAGGGGACTGGGGCTGGCCTCAACGGCCCGGCTGAACAAGCAAAGGGGATGCGTCGTCGGAGCGATGCGGTCACCGGACACTGGTCTCAACCGGATCCGCGAGATGGCGGGGGCAGCGCCCGACGATCCCCGGCTCATCGGCGTCCGGCAGCAACTTGCCGCTCACCCTCATCATCCGCCGAATGGGTTTTTCCACCAGGTGACTGAACCGGTTCTCGGTCGACCGGGCCACAGGACCCTGCGGTCGTCGCGCTAGATCATGGAGTCATGGGAACTGACGCTGCACGAGTCGGTGAGGCAGACGCTCGCCGATTACACCGCGGCCACGGATGCCTTCGATCTAGCCCTGCTGGCATCTTGTTTCATCGCCGATGGAACCCTCGAATACACCAGTGGGGCCAAACCCCTGGTCGGCCGCGTTCAGATTGAGGCGGGGTTGAGAGCGCAACTTTCCGGTTTAGGCTCCGGCCCCACTCCGACGTATGTCCGCCACCACGTATCCAGCGTTCGGATTTCCCAGGTCGAGCTGGACCGTGTCGAGTCGAGCAGCTATTTCATCGTCTTTACCGATGTGGGTTGTGATCATTGGGGACGTTATCGCGACGTCTTGGTGCCGGTCGATGGAAAGTGTCTGTTCGCGTCGCGCAAGATCAAAGTCGATGGGTTCTCGGACAAGAGCCTCATGAACCCCGAATCCTCCAACGCACGCTGAGCAAACTGAGCCGCACCAGTCCCGGGTTCTTATCGCGCGCCGAGTCGTGGATGCTTTACTTCGTCGCAAATTACGAAAAGCACCATTCTCTTGCTGGAGAGGTGGCATTCACGTACTTTGGGCCGGTGCCTGTGGTTAGCGAACGAAGGCGGGCAGTCGCCCCGTGTTGCACGAGAGGTTCCGGCCGGCCGATTGACAGCTTTGTCGTTGGCCGCCGATGACTCAGCCGACGGGAATGCAGCGGATGACGCTCTCATCGGTGAAGTCCCCGCTGATTGGATTCTTGGCAGTTCTCGGTCTGATCATGGTCGTCGTGTTGGCTGTATTCTCCTTTCGCGGTGCGTTTCATTCGACGGTGCCGGTCATGGTGGTATCGCAGCGGGCCGGTCTGCTGATGAACCCCGACGCCAAGGTCAAGATGCGCGGTGTGCAGGTGGGTAAGGTGGCCTCCATCGAAGACCGTCCGGACGGAATGGCGATCATCCACCTCGCGTTGGACTCAGCTCAGGTGGGCATGATTCCGTCCAACGTGCGCGTGGATGTTGCTTCGTCAACAGTCTTCGGCGCCAAATTCGTCGAGCTGATTCCGCCGCGAACGCTGTCGATGGACACGATCTCGGCTGACGCCGTAATCCAAGCCGACCACGTCACGGTCGAGATCAACACTGTGTTCCAACAGTTGAGTTCGGTGATCGCGACGATCGAGCCAGTAAAGCTTAACCAAGTGCTCGGCACATTGTCCTCGGCGCTCAACGGGCGCGGTGAACAGTTGGGGCAGACCCTGAGCGATTTCAACGACACCCTGGCTCGTCTCGATCCGAGTCTGGACAACCTCGCACAAGACATCCGGACCGCGCCGGCCGCATTGAATTCGTTCGCCGACGCGGCGCCAGACCTTGTGACGGTCCTGAAGAACGTCACAGACCTGAGCGGTACGGTCGTCGGACAAGAGCAGAACCTCGACGCGTTCCTGTTCAGCGCCATCGGCCTCGGCAATGTCGGCACCGACGTGCTGGGTAGTAACCGTGAACGGTTGACGACAGTGCTCGATCTACTTGCGCCAGTGACGGATCTGACTAACGAATACAACCAGGCAATTTATTGCGGGCTCGGCGGGACGGTGTACATGTCCAAGGGTTCGCCGTCGCGCGTTCCCGGCATCGAGCTGTTGATTGGACTCACGCCGGGCGCAGAACGGTACCGCTATCCATCGAATGTCCCGAAGGTCAGTGCTCAGGGCGGCCCGCAGTGCACCGGGATGCCGGTGGTCGGCTTCGAGAAACGGCCGCCGTTCGTCGTCGCCGACACCGGTGCCACGCCGTGGCCCTACGGCAATCAGAACGTCCTCCTGAATTCCGACGGGCTGAAGCAACATCTGTTCGGACCGATCGACGGCCCGCCCAGAAACACCGCGCAGATCGGTCAGCCCGGATGATGCGGCAGATTGCGGTCCCGGTCAAAGTCCTGGTGTTCACGCTCACCATGTCACTGCTCACGGCATTCCTCATCGTCGTCTTCAGTCAATACCGAACGGGGGCAAGCGATAACTACAGCGCTGTGTTCGGTGACGTTTCCGGGCTTCGACCGGGCGACTCGGTCCGAGTCGCCGGCATTCGGATCGGCACGGTTACGGGCGTCACGCTGCGCGACGACAAACGCGTCGTGGTCGACTTCGACGCCGATGACGACATCGTGCTGACCACTGGCACCAAGGCCGCCGTGCGATACCTCAACCTCGTCGGGGATCGCTACCTCGAACTGCTCGACGCACCCGGATCGACCCGCGTCGTGCCTGCCGGTTCGCAGATCCCCGACGACCGGACCTCGGCCGCCCTCGACCTCGACCTACTGCTTGGGGGGCTGAAACCGGTTGTACAGGGCCTCGATCCGCAGGACATCAACGCGCTGACGTCCTCTTTGATCCAGATCATGCAAGGCCAGGGCGGCACTATCGAATCACTGATGGCGCATACGTCGACGTTCACCAACGCCCTAGCGGACAACAGTCAGGTCGTCGAGCAGTTGATCGACAATCTCAATGGCGTCATGGCGACACTGGCCAAGGACGGTGAGCAATTCTCCGGCACGATCCAGCGGCTCCGCCAACTCGTTGGTGAGTTGTCCGCAGAGCGGGAGCCAATCGGGTCGGCGATCGAGTCGTTGAGCGCAGGCACCGCCTCACTTGCTGACCTGCTGACCCAGGCGCGGCCGCCCCTTGCAACGACTGTCGACGAACTGCACCGACTCGCACCTTCCCTGGTTGGACAGCAGGATCGGATCGAGGCGGCGCTGGAGAGGGCGCCCGAGAATCTCCACAAGCTGACCCGACTCGGTGCCTACGGCAGCTTCTTCAACTACTACCTGTGCGGCCTCACGGCTCGAGTGTCGGATCTGGAAAACCGGACCGCTGTTTTCCCGGTGTACAAGCAAGAAGGCGGAAGGTGCGCTGAGCCCTCATGATCAAGTATCGCGGGACGCATCTCATCAGGTCAGGATTCATCGGCGTCGTGCTGATCCTGCTTATCATCGCGGTCGGCCTGCAACCGGAACGCATCATCGGATGGATGTCGGCGATTAAATACGCCGCGGTGTTCACCGAAGCGGGCGGGTTGGCCGTTGGCAATGACGTCAAGGTCTCCGGTGTTTCAGTCGGATCCGTGACCGATGTGTCCCTTAGCGGTCCACACGCTCTGGTCACCTTCACGGTGACGAGCGGGGTGTCGTTGGGATCCCAAACTACGGCACACATTCGAACCGGTACTCTGTTGGGAGCACGCGTGCTCACGCTGGAGTCTGCGGGGAGCGGCACGCTGGAGCCCCTCGCGGTCATACCGACGTCACGTACCGGGTCCCCCTATTCACTGACTGAGGCTGTCAGCGAACTCACTACCAATTCCGCCGCGACCGACACAGCGGCGCTGAACACTTCGCTGGATACTCTCGCCACGACCTTGGACCAGATCGCACCGCAACTGGGGCCGACCTTCGACGGATTGAGCCGGCTCTCCACTTCGCTCAACAGCCGCAACGAAACCATCGGTGAACTCCTGCGCCACGCAGGTGACGTGACCGACGTCCTGGCAACGCAGAGTCAGCAAGTCAACGAACTCATCCTCAACTCCAACGACCTGTTGGCGGTGCTCGTCGAGCGTCGCCAGATGATCGTGCGACTGCTCAACGGCACATCGGCACTTTCCCGCCAGCTCAGTGGGCTCATTGCGGACAACGAGCAAGAGCTTGCACCGACACTGGAGCAGCTGAACTCGGTGACTGAGATGCTCGAGCGCAGCCGGGACAACATCGCCAAGGCGGTGCCGCTGTACGCCAAGTATCAGAGCACCCTCAGCGAGTCGGTCGCCACCGGCCCCTACTACGTGGCGCACGTACCAAACCTGTCCATGCCGATGTTCATGCAGCCCTTCTTCGACTACGCATTTGGGTTCCGCCGCGGAGTCGATGCCGGACAACCGCCGGATAGTACCGGCCCACGAGCCGAGATCCCCTTCCCCCGCAACGGAATTCCCATCATCCAGCAGGGGGGGTAACTGATGCCCACCAGACGATTGGCCCGAATAACTGGTGCCACACTCGCCTTTCTCCTCGTGGCGGCAGTGGGGTCTGTCATCGGCCAAAGGTACTTCGGCCCGAAGACGATCACGGCGTACTTCACGTCAGCCACCGGGATCTATCCCGGTGACGAGGTGCGTGTCGTCGGGGTAAAGGTCGGGACCATCACGGACATCGTTCCCCAGGGCGATCGCACCGCTGTCGTGTTAAAAGTCGACTACGGAGTAGCTGTGCCCGCAGCGGCCAACGCAGTGATTGTCGCTCAGAGCCTGGTGGCCGCGCGATACGTACAGCTCACCCCTCCGTATGTCGGCGGCGACGTCATGGTCGATGGCGGAACGATACCGCTTGAGAAAACGGCGATCCCGGTGGAGTGGGATTCGGTTAAGGAGCAACTGACCCGGCTGGCAACAGAACTCGGGCCGCACGGCGGCGTGTCAGACACTTCGGTATCCCGATTCATCAACAGTGCCGCAAACGCGCTGGGCGACAATGGCGCCAAGCTGCGCCAGACGCTGACTGAACTCTCGGGTGTCGGGCGCGTGCTCGCCGAAGGCGGGGGCAATATCGTGGACATCATCAGGAATTTACAGGCGTTCATCAGCACGCTGAGATCGAGCAATGAACAGATTGTCGAGTTTCAGGGCCGGCTGGCGACATTGACCAGCGTCTTGGACGGCAGCAGGTCGGATCTCGACGCCGCTCTCACCAATATCTCGGATGTTGTTGGGCAAGTGCAGCGGTTCATCAGCGGAAGTCGAGATCAGACTGCTGAACAGATTCATCGGCTGGCAGCCGTGACGCAGAACTTAGTCGATAATCAAACCGACCTTGAACAGGTTTTGCATGTGGCGCCGACTGCAATCGCGAATACCTACAACATGTTTGATCCGCGTACCGGAAATGCTGCCGGCGTGTTCACGCTCAACAACCTGTCGAATCCCAAGGCCTTCCTGTGCAATCAGATTGGCGCACTCGAAAACGTGACGGCGGCAGAGACGGCAAAACTGTGCAACCTGTATCTCGGCCCTGGGCTGGACACAGTGAGCCTCAACAACATTCCGCTGCCGTTGAACCCGTTCCTCATGTCTACGCCCCCGGCGTCCAAACTGATCTACACGGATCCGGCCCTGATCCCGGGTAATGAAGGCACAGCGCCTGGGCCGCTCGACCCACCTTCGGTCTCGGCTTACACGGGGTCCGGCGATGTGCCGCCTCCGCCCGGATTTCTGCCTAGCCAGCCACAAAACCTTGAGGACCTGATGGCGCCGTCCGGCAGTGGCATAGATACCGGCCAGCATTCCGCCGGCGAACCACCGCCATCGCTTCTGCCTGCGGAGATGCCGCCCGGTCCCGCCCCGGTCGACGCAGGGACCCCGTCATCATGATCAGGGCCAGAACTCTCGGTCGATTGATGTCGGCATCGCTCGCGGGGATGCTGTGCGTGACCGGATGCAGCTTCAGCGGTCTGAACTCGCTGCCGCTACCCGGAACTGTCGGCCGCGGCGATTCCGCGCACATCTTTCACGTCGAAGTGTCCAATGTCGGTACTTTGGAATCTAATTCGCCGGTGATGCTCAATGACGTCATCGTCGGAAGCGTTGGGCCGATGTCTGTGAGGAATTGGCATGCCGACGTCGAGGTATCGGTTCGGCCCGGTGTCGTGATTCCAGCGAATGCTGTGGCCACAGTGGGTCAGACAAGTCTACTTGGGTCTATGCATTTGGCGCTGGATCCGCCGGTTGGGCAGCAAGCCAGCGGAGTAATACCTCCCGGGCCGATTATTCCACTTGCGAGATCGTCGTCCTATCCATCGACGGAACAGACGTTGTCCTCACTGTCAGCCCTGGTGAACGCCGGTGGACTGGGGCAGATCGGTGACATCATCCACAACTTCAACCTGGCGCTATCAGGGCGGGAAGGCGCAGTGCGTGACCTCCTGGCGCGGCTGGACCGGTTCGTGGGGGTGTTCGACGACCAGCGCCAGGAAGTGGTCGCTTCTATCCAGGCTCTGAACCGACTGTCGGGCCAGTTCGCAGAACAGCGCGAGGTGGTTTCTGAAGCGCTTCATGAGTTGCCTCCGGCGCTTGATGTGCTGATCCGTGAGCGACCGAACTTCGTGACCGCCCTGAAGAGTTTGGGCGAATTCAGCGATGTTGCGTCAGCAGTGGTCAACGACACTCAGGCTGATTTGGTACGCAACCTGGACAACCTCGGTCCCACGGTGCGCGCGATGGCAGACGTCGGCCCCGACATCGACAGTGGACTGGCCTGGGTAACGGTGGCGCCGTTCGGTCAGAACGTCATCGACAGGGGCGCCCGCGGCGACTACATGAATCTGTTCGTCGTATTGGACCTCACCAGAACTCGCCTCAAGCGAGACCTCCTGAACGGCACCCGCTTCGGAAACACCGACCTACCGCTCGTGCCGGCTCCGGGCGATCCGGGTTACGAGACTTTCTATGCCCGGAACCCACTGGGGATTCCGATTGCGCCGCTGCCCGCCGACGAGCTTCCCGCTGCCGCGCCAATGCCGCCCGGAGCGGAGCCTGAAAGCATTCCGCCGGTGCCGCAGGGAGCAGGTGGCTGATGCTCACGCGCTTCATTCGGGTACAGCTGATCGTGTTCGCGATGGCTTCCGTCATCGGGATGACCGCGATGGCCGTCGTGTATCTCCAGGTGCCTGCGCTCCTGGGCTTTGGGCACATCACCGTGACCATGGAATTGCCCGCCAGCGGCGGGCTGTATCGATTCTCTAACGTCACATACCGTGGCGTGCAGGTCGGCAAGGTCATGGACATCACGCTGACTCCCACTGGGGCGCAAGCGGAGCTGTCTCTGGACAGCAAGCCCCGGATTCCCTCCGACCTTGTCGCCGAAGTGCGCAGTCTCTCAGCGGTCGGTGAGCAGTACGTGGAGCTCAAGCCGCGCCACGACGAGTCGCCCTACCTGGCTGACGGCTCGGTGATCGTTGCCAGCGACGTCAGTATCCCGCAGCCGGTCGGGCCGATGCTGGACCGGGTCAGCGCCTTGTTGGGGTCCATACCAAAGGACAAACTCAGCACACTGGTGGACGAGTCCTTCCAGGGACTCAACGGGGCAGGGTATGACCTCGGATCGCTGCTGGAGTCCGGCGCGACCCTGAGCGCTGACCTCAAGAGCGTCGCCGACCAGACGCGAACTCTGATCGACGACAGCGGACCTCTCCTCGACGGGCAGGTTGAGTCGGCAGATAACACTCGCTTGTGGGCCCGCAGCCTGGCTGGCGTGACCGACCAGCTCGTCGCAAACGACCCCCAGATACGAGGATTGCTCCAGGCTGGGCCCGGTGCGTTGGGCGAGGCGTCCCAGCTGCTCGATCAGATAAAGCCGACATTACCCATACTGCTGGCAAACCTGTCCAGTCTTGGCCAGGTGGCGGTGACGTACCGCCCGTCGCTCGAACAGCTGTTGGTGCTGCTGCCCCCTTACCTTTCTTACCTCCAGTCGTCAGGACCCGAGAACAATTCGACGGGAATCGCCCTTGCAGATTTTCGTGCACAGATGGGCGATACGCCACCATGCACCGTGGGCTTCCTGCCACCGTCTCAGTGGCGTTCACCTGCTGATACCACCACCATCGACACACCAGACGGCTTGTACTGCAAGCTTCCTCAGGACTCGCCGATCGCTGTACGCGGCGCGAGGAATCTGCCGTGCATGGGCCATCCCGGCAAGCGTGCGCCCACTGTCGAGATCTGCAACAGCGACAAGCCCTATAAGCCCGCGGCGATGCGTCAACATACCCTGGGGCCAGATCCCTTTGACCCCAACTTGGTTGCGCAGGGCGTCCCGATCGACCAACGGGTACTCGGGGAGAGGGAGCCGCATATCTACGGACCAATCGAGGGCACGCCCATGCCTGGTGGCGATCCCTTGCCGCCGACGGTTCCGCCTGTACCCAACCCGCCTGATCCAAGTATCGGGACTCCACCACCCCCTGGCGGTCCACTCGCGGTGATAGCTCCCAGCTCATATGACACCGGCGCTGCTGCAGGGCCTCGTGTCACGGCAGTCGAGTACGACCCGCGGACCGGCCGATATCTGACCCCCGACGGGACCGTCCAAACGCAGACTAATCTGGCTGGTAATCCGGCCAGGACGTGGCAGGGACTCGTGTTGCCTGAGAACGGATCGTGATGTCGTTCGCGAAGATCGGCACGCTGGTGGTGGCTTTGTGGTGTGGCTCCATTGCGCCCGCAGTAGCGTCCCCTTCGGATGTGGCGATCAACGGGACCTACACCGCCTTCTCCGACGGTGACTGGGCGAAGAAGAACCAGGTGTATTACAACGAGTTGCCAGTCATGAGTACATGGACAGTGACCTCGACATGCCGCACGTTCATGGATTGCACGGGTCAGGTGACCACTAGTCAGGGCTGGACTGGCGAATTGAAATACCGTGCTGGACAGTGGGTGGTGTTTCACACCGTCGAGGGTTGGGTGAAGTGCGTTGGCGCCCCAGCGGTCGCCGGTGAGCAACACTTCACGTTCTGGGTGGATCCGGCCAATCCGTCACAATTTATCGGCTTGGACAAGACTGTCGGCCCCAGCGGCGCCTGCGGCATCAACCGTTGGTTGACCATCGAGATGCCGTTTAAGCTCACGCCGATATAGCCGAC
This sequence comes from Mycolicibacterium pyrenivorans, assembly GCF_025821625.1. Lineage (GTDB taxonomy): Bacteria > Actinomycetota > Actinomycetes > Mycobacteriales > Mycobacteriaceae > Mycobacterium > Mycobacterium pyrenivorans. The sequence continues at coordinate 3,050 of NZ_JACKSH010000145.1, read as the reverse complement.
CAGAGTCAGGATGAGTGAACTGTCCTGGTCCCGGAGGCTCGGACTATTGGATTCCGACCAGGGATTGGCCGGTCGAGTGGGAACACCCCGAGGCCAGCTTGGTGCGCGAACCGCGTTCGCAGATGGTCTTCTCCTGCACGCCGGCCCAGTTCGAGACCGGTTGCGCTCAGATCGGGCAGCATCCGATGAGGTGTTGCGCGACCTGGGCCCGAACGGCGGAGCAGACCGTTGGCCTGGGGTAACAGGAGAGATTGTCTGAAATTCGAAGCATATCTGAAAGAGTTTGTGAGACTCGGGTTTCCGTGATACTCCGGTTCGGAATCGCCGCCCGACACCCAAGTTTGTGCCAATCATATACAAATGTCGTTCATTGACATGAGCGTGCCTGGCACACTAACATAGCGTCAACATCGCTGAGTGCTGTTGTGCTCGGCGCCGGGGCCTTCGAGCCACCCGAAGGTGTCTAACTGTTGTGCAACAAAGGGTTCTGCGCCGCCTTTGGTTAGGGCGTGCAGTTACTGGTTGACGGTTTTGACGCGAGTCGCCGTTCTAGAGAGGAAATCGCATGGGACGTGTTCAAGGTAAAGTTGCCTTCGTTACGGGTGCCGGGCGCGGTCAAGGCCGTAGCCACGCCGTGCGACTCGCCGAAGAGGGCGCCGATATCGTCGCGCTGGACATCTGCAAGGACTTCGAGACCGTCGGATACTCGATGGCCAGCCCTGAGGACCTTGAAGAGACAGCGAACCTCATCGAGAAGACCGGTCAGCGCGTGGTCACCGTCGTAGCGGATGTGGCCGACGCATCAAAGGTTGCTGCTGCCGTCAAGCAAGGCGTCGACGAGTTTGGCAAGCTGGACATCGTGGTTGCTCAAGCTGGCATCATGGGACTCACCGGGGAGCCCGCGATCAAGGCGTGGTCGGACACCATCAACACCAATCTCATTGGAACGATCAACGCGATCCAGGCCTCACTGCCGTATCTTGAACCGGGCGCTTCGATCATCGCGACGGGCTCGACGGCTGCGCTGATGGATTTGAGCAAGAAGGATAATCCCGGTGCGGACATGGGCGGACAGGCGTACTCGGTCTCGAAGCGACTGCTGTCGCAGTACGTCCATGATCTCGCGACCGAACTCGCCCCGCGCGGCATTCGGGCCAACGTTTTACATCCGACCAACTGCAACACACCAATGCTCCAGAGCGAGCCTATGTACAAAGTCTTCCGGCCCGACTTGGAGAAGCCGACCCGAGAGGATGCTGAGCTCACATTCCCTGTCCAGCAGGCGATGCCGGTTCCCTACGTCGAGCCCGAGGATATGAGTAACGCGGTGCTTTGGCTTGCGTCCGATGAGGCACGCTATGTCACCGGTGTGCAGTTGCGTGTGGACGCTGGTTCCTATCTGAAGTGGTACGACTACCACATCTGACCAAGCGCGACTCGCGGCCGTGGCCGCGAAGAAAACGCGACGGATCTGCGGCGAGATTTGAATCGGAAGACGGATACGTGAGCGGCCGACACACGTGCTCGTATGGCGAGTTTGCCCGCCGACCCTCAGGCCTGTACCGACGAGGAAAGGCTGCACCCAGCGTCGACGAGTGTGCCCGCTGAACCACACGGTGAACAGGCCAGTGAGAGCACCGCGATGGCGATACCGTTGACCCTCGTCGGTCAGCTCAGCGCCTAGCGTCTGGCCAAGCGCTGCAACGGCATTCGTCGGTTCCTGTCACCTCTGTGAGGTCGCGAAAGTGCCGCCCGGTCAGCGCGACGACCATGAACGACGTGCGATCCGCGCTGACGAAGTGCTGGCCGTACTGTCCGTATAGCGAGTTGCCTATCCGTTCTCGCGCGACACCGTTGACCATTACCTCGGTTAGGAATCCCAGGTTGCCCGACGTCGCCAGCGCGACGTTCTCCAATGGAGTTGTGATCCGCTGACCTTCACCGGTCTGTTCGCGGTGTCGAAGCGCCGCGGTCACCGCGAGCGCGGTGTATATGCCACACGCGACATCCCATGCAGGCAGCACGTGGTTCACCGGCGTTGCCAATGCCTCCGGACCGGTGACCATGGGAAATCCGACACCTGCGTTCACGGTGTAGTCGACCCCGGCGCCGCCGTCGGCACGCCCGGAAATCTTGATCTGGATCAAATCTGGTCGCTGTGCCGCCAGGGTGGCGTGTGAATGCCACTGTCTTCCGGCAATATTGGTGATCAGTATGCCGGCATCCACGATGAGCCGCTGAATGAGTTGCTGTCCCTCGGCGGAGCTCACATCGATAGCTGCCGACTGCTTGCCCTTGTTCAGCCCCGCCCAGTAGATGCTTTCGCCGTACTCGGTGATGGGCCATCGCCGATAGTCGGCGGCGCCGCCAATGGGATCCACCCGGGTGACGTCGGCGCCCATTTGCGCCAGCGTCATTCCGGCCAGTGGCACTGCGACGAAGCCGGCCCCATGGCAGCCAAAGAGGGCACCAGGCGACGCGCGGGTCTGGTGGAGTCGCATCTGCGGGATCTCCGGGGTGGTGCGCGGCAAGCGGCACACCATCACCACCACTGCGGATCCTGGCGCGGCGCGGCACCCGGATCCGATCGAGCGTCAGTGGGGGCGCCCGTACCGCCCCGGCCAGCGGTGGGTGGCTGATTTCACCTACACCTGGACCCTGGCCACATTCGTCTACACCGCGTTCTGCGTCGATGTCTACTCGCGGCAAAATCTGGGGTGGCGGGTAAGGTGGACCAAGGCCACCCCGCTGGTGCGCAGCGTTCTGGAGTAAGCCGTGTTCATAACGCTTCTGCCACGCGCGGGCTGGCAGTCGCCGCGTGGGTCGGGCTGTGAGGGCACATTTCCGGTACTACGACGCCCACTCTGTGGACGTCATGACATCGCCATGACGTGGGAACAACTTCTCGATCAATACCCGGTGCAGTTCTTCGTCGAGATCCAGACACAAGTCGCTTAGCCTGGATTCACCGATGAGGTAGGGATGGGAGGCGGGTTGTAACAGCGAAATGCCCTGTCGTGGTGAAAGAATGAGATTTCTCGAGGATCACA
>NZ_JACKSH010000144.1 GCF_025821625.1 Mycolicibacterium pyrenivorans | reverse complement strand
CCACCACGCCGATCACGGCGTCACCATGCCGACAAACGGCCCAACGATGGTCGTCAATCACAGTGACGGCATCATCGGCATCGAAAGCGACGGACAACAAGCGGTATGCCACACGACCCATTACAGTTAGGTTCACTAGCTATTAGGTTGGCGAGCTGTCGAAGTCGAACGAAAAGGGCAGAAATGCGCACTTTCTTGACCATTGCAGCAGCGGCATCGGTCACGGCCGTCACATCGCTTATCCCTCAGAACATCGCGCTGACGGCTTCTGTTCGTACGCTTACCGGCTACACGAATCTGGGCACGTTGCACTGGAACATGCAGAAAATATTCCAGGGTGCCTTCTGCGAAGAGGCCTCTGGCAGTTCGTGTTCGACAATCCCCTACCCGGCCGGTGTGCCCGCTCTCAGCGAACCAGGCGGAGTGCTGGCGCTCAACTGGGTCATGAGATCGGCCAGTACTCCTACAACCGTACTGGCCTTCTCGCAAGGCGCGAGTGTTGCCTCACAATGGCTGCGGCAGAACGCTGGAAAGGAGGGCGCGCCGGATCCGAGCAAGGTGTCGTTCGTACTGGCAGCCAACCCGGAGCGCAAGTACGGCGGGATACGCCCCGACCTCGGTTTGAGGCCGGAGACCCCTGGCACGGATTACCCCGTCTTGGATGTTGCCGTCGAGTACGACGGCGCTGCTGATTTTCCGGACAATCCCCTCAATCTGGTGGCTCTCGCGAATGCTTATGCCGGTTTTGTCTTCATCCACGTCCCCGGCTACGAGAGGGTTGACCTGGAGGCTTCCGACAAACTCGTGTGGGTGGAGGGGAACACCACCTACGTACTGATACGCAGTGAGGACGTCCCACTTCTCGCGCCTCTGCGCATGGCTGGACTGAGCGGGCTCGCACACGTTCTCAACGGTCCCGTCAAAGTCGTCATCGATTCCGCATACGACCGTGACTATCCAAACCTTGTGGATCCAGCATCCGCGGATGCGGTGCTTCACCAGTTTCCGGCCCAATTCGGCCCGGCCGCCGATGAAAACCCTTCGCGTACCGATCTTTCCACATCGCTGTCTTCGAAGCTGCGTGTCAGTCTGAATGGCGCGGCCGACCCAGAGGTTCATCCTCGAGAACCAGCGCTCGACGAAGACGGTAGCAGAGCCGAGGAGTTTTCTGACGGTGCAAGCGGAGAGCAAGTAGACAGCCCGCCTTCACAACCGCGTAATCGCTACGCCCGTCAGCCCATTACAGACCTCAGCACGGGGGAGGATGGCGCACGTTCGTGGGCGACCTTTGGTCAGCCCAGCACCGCGGGTGCCGTTCCGAACGCCGAAGGAGACGTCGGCGAAAGCGCCGAAACCCCACTATCGGCGAGGGCATCAACCGAGGTGACCAGCAGAGATCGAATTCTCCCAAATCGCCTTGCTACGAGTGATGTCGCGGACAAGAGTCGTTCCGAAACCAGCGACCCAGCTGGCGGGCGGGCTGCCGGCAAACGCGGTGCCGGCCGCAGCGACGACTCGTCAGGCAGATCGTTCGGTCGGTCGTTTGCGCGTATGGGCTCGTCGTCTACGAGCCCGGGGACGAGCCCTTGAGGCTGCGCCTCGGGATCTCTGGGCCGGCTGCACCCATGCCTGGAAAGGCATCACCGATGTCGCTTGCCAGGGGGGGGAGGGCCCTGACCCCAACGGCAAGCGTCGCAAGAATGACGGCCTCGGTACTGACTGCTATACCCGACCAACCGGGGAGGGAAAGGGCGCAGGCCGCGGTCAGAGTTGGGGAGTCAGGTCGAATGACGTGATGGTCGACATCCGAGTGATCAGCCAGTCTCGGCCGTCGCGCTTCATCGTCAGCCGGTAGGACAGGTACCGCAGCGACGGAATGTTCTTGGTCACCGGGCTGGTCGCGACCGAGTTGGTGTACACCAGCGCGGTGGCCTCGGTCGGGACGCCGGCCGGGGACACGCTTTCCACGGCGGCACCCTTGACGTCGGTGGTGTTGGTGACCTTCGCCTGCTTGTTGGGTTCGATGATCGCATCGATGTATTTACGGTACTCGTCGGCGAAGTCTGGAGTGAGGTAACGCGATGCCCGGTTCGCCAACGCGGCCATGTCGTCTGGAGTGTAGGTCCACAGAGTGGTAATCGCGTTCGTGGCCGTGCGCGCGATGTCCAACTTCGTTTCCACCAACGCCCGCTGGGACAGGTACGGCTGCACCGCGGCGCCTGCGAACGCTGCCGCGGCTACGACGAGGACCGATGCTGAGATGACCGCAGCGATGAACCGCGAGCCCGCGGGCCGGTGCGGAACCAGCGTGACCTCTCCGGTGTTGGCCTCAGGCTGCTGGTCGGATGGTGGATTCGGTTCCGGCTCGGAGGCTTTCGCAGCACGCGCAGCTTTGCCGACGGGAGTCTTAAGCTGGCTGGCGGCCGGCACCGGTTCGGCGGGGTTCTGCTCGAGCGCCACGCTCTCGGAGCGCCGCCGGAAGAACCGTCGGCGGCGCGGCGTCGTCGGGGTGGCCTCGATGTTGTCGCCGCGCGCCGCGACGGCCTCGTCCAAGGCAGTCAGATCACCTGGATCAGGTTGCTGATCTTCCACTGCTCTCCTTCCCTGCTCGTCGTTACGATCCAACGACTTCCGCTTTCAATCGTGGACTTCCCGTCAGGCGTCTTCGAAGTCACCTTTGTCGCGATCAGGATGTCGGCGCTATTGTCGCCATTCCAGCGCTGCAGGCCCGCATCCAGCACCTCACCGGTAGTCGGCTCTGCGCGAGCTACCTGGATGAGTATGTCGTTCTCCTTCTGTTGGAAATTCTTTGCGAACTCACCGGTGGCCTGGGCAGCGATCCGGTCGGCATAAGCGTTGGCATTGAACGGGTCCAGCGTCATGTACATGGTCATGAACTCGCGGGCGTACCCTAAAGCCGCGGCTTCCTTCACCTCGTCCCGGCGATCAGACTCGTGTTCGACGAACATGAATACGCTGGCAGCGATCGCAGCTGCGGTCACCAGTGTCGCCGTAACCGTCACCAACGTCAGCCCCCAACGCCGCACTGGCCTCGGAGTCACCGTGAAGTAGTCGGTGGCGACGAAGTCGCCGTCGACCCTCCGCCTCGGACTCACTGTCCCGCCGCCTGATTCATGTGTGGTTTTTTCAGTACCGTGAGGTTGCCGACACGCCACTGACCGTCCGCCTTGCGGAAATCTACGCGTACCGTCGCCGTGATGAACTTCAGGTCCTTCGGATCGGTGCCACGCTGGCCTTGTAGCGCCACCAACATCGAGGCCTCATCCGGCGTCACGGGTGGGACCGGAAGCACGGCGCTCGAGACAGCCCAGTATTCGTTGCTGGCTGCGCCAGCGTCCTGCGCCGCACGCTGCTGCGCGATCAGCTGCGGCCGGTACCCGTCGGTGGTGAGCGCCTGCGCGCGGGCAAAATCCTGCTGTATCGACTCTGCGCTGTAGCTCAACATCTGTTCCACGATCCGCGGGCCTTGTTCGGCGATTTGCGCTGTGGCTTGACTCACTGCCCGTTCATGGGCGTACGTCGTGACGTATCCGAGGCTGGCCGTCCCTGCGCACAAGACCGTCGCCCCCATCAGGACACCGCCGACGAGGCGGTGGATATCGCGCGAGGGCCTCTCCACACGGCGCACCTCGGTGCGAACGAGAAGGTCGGCGAAGGTTCGTCGGCGCCGATCCCACAGCGGCCACAACCACCCGACGAAGAACGACAGCGTATCCAGCAAGTGCGCGAGCTCCCGCGCCGTCAGCCGCAGGATCCCGACCGGCTCTCCGGTGCGGCCCTGAACTGCCATCCCGATCAACGCGCGCCCCAGCGTCCAACCGGTAAGGCTGGGCAGAACCAGTCGGTGGACCATCAGCACGCACAGTGTCAGGCCGAAGAGCGTCGTGAACAGCCAGCGCGTCCACCCGTCGGTGGGCGCGGTGAGGGCCAGGAACGCTGTCGTCGTGGCCACGCCGGCACCCGGCAAGATGTCAATGCCGAGCGACAATGCCCGCGCAGGCCAGGACGGATTCGGAGGCTGCTGCAGGTTGGGCTCAGCCCTGTCGCTGACCCGAGTAAGCAGATCGGCCGTCAAGATGTGACCTGATCCAATCGCGAGATCTTGTACTTCCCGTCATCTGGAGACATTCGCACGCGAAGCCGGTAACCCTGCTCGCGGTCCTCTACCTCGGCATTCGCTACCTTGACCCGGACCGCTACGAGGAGGTCCATGGACCCGTCACCGTTGTGACGCTCGACCGCCGCGCGGATATCGGCCACCTGGACCGTCACGTTCGCCGCCTGGTATGCGTCCACGAGCACACTCGCGTAGAGCCCGGCTTGTACGCCGAAGTCGCCGGTTGAGCATTCGAGGATCTTCGACTGGCTAGCCGTCATGGCGGCCGTGTCCGGCGCCTGCGTGGCGGCCACACAATCTTTCGCCGCTGCCAGCGCGGCTTCGTCGTTCGAACTGATAACGGCTGCGGAGTCGTTCGCACGGTTCGCAAGGTAGCCGGCCACGCCCAGTCCGGCGGTCACGGCCAGCAGCAGGCCGACAAGTGCCGCGGCGGTGCCCCAACCTAGCCTGGACGGTCTGCGTCCCGCATCCTGGGCGTCGGTCCCGGTGTCGCGATCGATCGATGCTGCAGCTGCACGCGATTCGGCGTCTGAGGAGTTCAGCCGGCTGGTGCCAGCATCTCCTTCCATCCGTCGTCTCCTGGGTTGGTCGAGTTCGTGACATTGTATTTGATGCCGTCGGGTCCGACGACCTCGCCTCGAGTCGGACTGTATACGGCTTGGGAGCCCGGCAGGCTCGGTGCTGGAGTGTAGACGCACGGGTTGGGTTGCTGTCCACTGCACGACACCGAGCCCTGGCGGGGAGGCGTGATCGGGTCGCTCGTCACCATGTTGGAATTCCGTTCGGGAGGCGGCAGCTGGTCCGCCGGCAACGGGTTCATGCCGTTGTTGATCGTCGGCGCCGGCACGACCCGACCAGGATCAACGCCCTGGTCGCACCGCGCTCCGGGCGCTGGGCACGACAAGATCTGATTGGGATCCCCGTACCACGGGTTGGTGCCCTGTGGGACGTAGGGTTCGTTGCTGCGGCATTCCTTCGGCGAGGCCGCCCGCTTCCCGGGAACGTCGACGCATGGGTAGTTGCGGGCGCCGCGCACGACGTTGCCCTGGTAGTCCTTGGGGATCTTGCAGTAGAGCCCCGAGGGCAGGGGGGCGGTCGATGTGTCAGCCGGGGACCGCCATTCCGACGCGGGGAGAAATCCCGTCAGGCAGGGCGGGGGTTGGTTCAATGTCAGCGACAGGTCGAGACGTCCGCCGCTCGGATCGATACCGGAAGCCGTCTGCGCGGCCGCTGCAGCCTGAGGGAGGATGACCAAGGTCTGCTCGAGGCCCTTGTTGTAACGTTTGAGCATATCGGCGACGACTTCGACGTTGGCCAGAGTTTGGGGAAGTGTCTCGCGCACGTCGCCGAAGACCGCCGACACCTGGTCCAACGTGGGCGGCGCCTGCTGCAGACCGCTTCGAAGGGCGGCATCCTGCTGGGCGGACTGCGAGGCCAGCACATTCAAGTTGCGCGCCCACTGTTCGATGTTGTCACCCGAGCGCACCTGGCTGTCCAGGATGGGAGCCGAATGGGCGATGATGTCGTTCACTTGAGGCAGGTTGTCCTTGAAGCCCTGTGCGATGTTGGTGGTCGAGTCGACCAGACGCTGCAGGGCGGGACCGAGACCTCCGACCGCTTGCGACGTCTCGGTGAGCAGAGAATCGATTTTCTCCTTCGGTAGCACGGCCAGTCCCTGGTTCGCCGCGTCAAGAGCGGGTCCGACTTCGCTCGGGACGGAGCTGACCGTGATGGTCTGGCCTGGGGAGAAATACTGGCCCGTGTCCTCGGGAGAGACCAAGTCGAGATACTGTTCGCCGATCGCCGACACCGAATGCACATCGGCAGAGGAATTGACCGGGATCTTGACCGAGCTGTCGATGCGCATCGTCGCCTCCGCGCCGGATTCGGTCGGTTCCACGCTCGTTACTTTGCCGATCTGCGTGCCGCGGTAGGTGACATTCGCCGTCGGGTACAACCCTCCTGATCGCGGCAGCTGCGCTTTCAGTTCGTACTGACCCACGCCCACCAGACTGGGAAGGCGAAGGTAGTAGAGGCCGAGAACGCCCAACGCGACCAGGGTCAGGACGGTGAAGATCACGAGCTGGATGCGGACGAAGCGCGTCAACATTCTTCACTCCCCCCTCTCGACGAGTGGTCCGCCCGGCACGTCATGCGGGTTGGGTGTGAACCGGACGTCGGGAGTCGTCATCGTGTTCGGGTCGCGACCCCAGGCCTGTTCCAGTGCGCGCAACGCGCCCGAGAATCCGGTTCCCGTCAACAACTCGTTGTCCAGCGTGCTGAGCGTCAGATCGAAGTTCGCGGACAGGTTGATGTAGTCGCCCCGGATGACCTTCGGCACATTGTCGATGTTGAACGGCGCGGTCAGCAACAGACTCAACGCACCGATGACGTACGGCGAGGCTCTGCCGAGTTGCTTGAGCGGGCGTTGCAGATTCTTGAGGTTGGTGTTGAGATCCCCGCTCGCAGGAGCGAGCGCGTCGTCTGCGGCGCCGCTGATCCGTCCGAGCGCTTCGACAGCGTCGGCGAACAGGTCTCGGGTGTCGGCGAAATGTTTGATCAGCGGTGGGAATTCGGTCAGGACTCGGTCGAGAGTGTCGTTGCGTTGGGCGACGATCGACAGCAGCCGGTCGGTGGCGTCGATCGCCCGCGTGATGTCGTCCCGCTGCTGGTTCAGTTCGTCGGTGAAAACGTCGAGCCGGTTCAAGAACTCGCGAATCTGGTCGGCTCGGCCGTTCAGGATGTTGTTCACCTCGGTCTGGATGGTCTCCAAATTCTGGACACCGCCGCCGGTCAAGATCGTGGCGATGCTTGCGAGCACACGCTCGGTCGTCGGGAAGGCCTCGGCGTTCGCCAACGGTATCGTGCTGCCATTTCGAAGAGGTTCCGAAGAGGGGTTGGCGGGCGGATCGAGTTGCACGTGCTGCGAGCCGAGCAAGCTGGTCTGGCCGATTCGCGCGATGGCGTTGGCAGGTAGCTTCACGCTGGAGTCAAGATCCAACGTCAGGGTGGGCACCCAGTTCTTCAGTTCGATGGATCGCACCCGGCCGACGTAGACGTCGGCTACCCGGACCCTGCTGTTCACGTTGAGCGCGAGGGTGTCCGGCATTTGCACGTAGACGGTCATCGCTTTCGAACCGGTGCCCGGCCCCCCTGGAAGGGGGACGTTTGCGATGCCCTTCCACGATCCGCACGCGGTCATCATCAAAGCAAGCACAACGAGTGCGATCGCTCGACGGGCCACAGTCATAGCGCTGCGCCTCCTTCCGGCTCTTGATGCGCGTCGTCCGCGGGCCATGACTCACTCCCCCGCTTCGGCGGGAAGGAGCGGCCCTGCGGGCACCGGTGCTGGGGGCGCACTAGCAGCCGGGCCCGTGAATGCCGTCAACGGAGACCCACCGGCGTCCCCCGGAACGACTCCTGGAGCGGGTCCGGGTGGAGGTGCGGGCTGCGGGTACCACGGCGGCGGCAGAGGGTTGCGCTCATCGTAGGCGTTCGGCGGGCCGGGGAGGTTTCCTCCTGGCGGTGCGCCGAAGGCCGGTGGCGCACCGGGAATCGGCGCGTCGGGTCCGCCCATGAGCTCCGCCAGCGATTCGGGGGTCAGCATGTTCGCGGTGAACGGCTGAACGTCGACGCCCTGCATGCCGGGTGCAGTCACCCATCCGGGCTCGTGATTACCGTGAGAAAACAGGGTGTCGCGCGAGAAGATGCCCGGAACGGTCGTGTCCTTGTATCCGCCCGGTGGACGTAACCGGTCTTCGGAATACGCGATCTGCTTAGGCAGCGTCGCCGCCGTCGAGAACTGATTCAGCCCGAATGGCGGGAAGTTGAACTTGATCGCGTCGAGTATCGGACCCAGGTACTGGGCGCACAGTTCGGCCGACTCCTGGTACCCAAGCCGGCTACCGGCCTGTATGGCGCTGCACAGAAACTGCATGGGGTTGGCGAAGCTCGCGAAAGCTGCGACTTGATTGAGTGAGCCGTGCGCGGGCTGATAGATGTTCAGGAAGTTTGATCCGAGGTTGGGAAACACGTGCAACGCTGTTTCCAAACCGTCGCGCGGCTCCGGCTGCAAGATGGCGTTCGTGGCGTCAGCGAGGTTGTCGATATCCTTGACCAGCACCGAGCCGTTCTTGTCGATGAACTGGCGCGTTGTGGCCAAAAGCGTATCGAGGTCTTTGACCGCCGTGGCCAGTTCTTGGTCGGTGTTGGTGAACGCGTTGGTGAATTTCGCGAGATCCGTGTTCAATGCCACGAACTGTTGGTCGCTCTTGTAGAGCGCGTTGACGAACAACGCCAGGCTTTTGACCACGCTGAAGAGGTCGCCGCGGCCCTCGTTCAGCGCGAAGAGAGCCTCGGATAGTCCGGTGAGGGTGTCGTTGAGCTGCTTTCCCTTGCCCGCGAACCCATCCGCGGCCGATTCGATGATGTCACCGAAGGGCCCTTTCGGTTGCTCTGGAGTCGGACCGAGGTCGGTCAGAATGCGGTTGATGGAGTCACGCAGCTCGTCGTACTCGACGGGTACCTGTGTCCGATCTATCGGGATCACAGCGTCGTTGCCGAGTACCGGGCCGCCGGTGTACGGCGGCGAGAGCTGGATGGTGCGAGACGCCACCAGGCTCGGGTTCAGGATCGATGCTGTCGCGTTGGCTGGCACGCTGTACTTGTTCTCGTAGTGGAAGGTCACCTTCATTTGGTTTCCGGCAGGTTCGATCTTGTCGATCGACCCCACCCGGACGCCCATGATCTGCACTTTGTCGCCTGGATACAAGGCCAGTGTCTGGGAGAAGTACGCCACGACGGTGTTCGTCGTGAGCCGCTTGTAGAGGTTCCATCCGAGGAATGCCCCGACGATCGCGATGACCAGTACAGCGATCCCAACGACGAGCGCCGTCCGCGAAACCCCGGGCACCCGGAGGTTTCGCACATTGAAAATGGTCGACATGGCCTAGCCTCCTCAGCCTTGCGAACCCGGCGGAAGGAACGGCGGGTTGCCGGGTAGTACCGGTTGGCCCGCCGGCGCAGGTTGCGGTCCGGGCCCGGGAGGCGGCGGTGGCCCGTTCAGTGCGGGAGGCAGCGGAGCTATCCCCGGCGTGAAGTCCGGCGGCGACGGTTGCGGGGCCACCGGCACGGTCCGCGCGCCGGGCGGGCCGGGTGCCAGAGGCGCCGCGACACCCGGCACAGTGGGCGACAGTCGGCCAGGGATCGCCGCCGCGGGCACCCCGGGAGACGGTTGCGAGCCATGGGGGTTAGGCGCCGAGGTCGCAACCTCGGGTGCGCCGTAGTTCGGACCGAACGGGTTGCCGCCGAACGGTCCGACATTCAGATTCGCGCAGGGCAGCGGATTACCCGGACTGGGCAGGCCATCCGCCGGCGGAGTGTACGAGCATGGCGAACCCGGGGGCACCGCCGGGCCGGGATGTTCGGGTGTCCCCTCCAGCGGCGTGGGCGCCGGCGGCGGCGCACCATTCGGGAACCCGACGCCGTTGGGGTCCGGGAAGCGGAAGGCAGGCAGTCCCGCGTTGCGCCAGAATTCCTCAGGGTCGATGCCCCGCTTCTTGAACGCCGCATCGACGAACGGCTGCAGAATCTGGTAGGGGACCAGGTTGACGAGCAATACTTTGAAGTAGGGCCCTGACGCTACGGCTTCCCCCAGCGCTGCGGTGAACTTGCCCAACACGGACAGCGTATCGGCTAAGTCGAACTTACGTTCAACAAGTGTGTCGCTGATCGTGCGGAGTTGTTCGAGCACCCGGTTCAAATTCGGGTTGTCGTCGATGAACCCCTTCACTTGCTCGGAGAACGCCGAGACGCGCTCGAGCAGAGCGTTGACCGCAGCGCTCCTCTCGTTGATCGCTGCCAGCAGAGTTTGCGCGTTGACGAGGAGACGGTTGATCTGCTCGCTTCGATTGCCCAGAACGCCGGCGACCTTGTTCGCGTTCGCGAGGAGCTTCCTCACCTGGTCGTCGCGTTTGCCGATGGTGTCAGAGAATCGGGCGACGCCATCGAGGGCTGCGCTCAAGTGTGGAGAGGTCTGGTCGATCGTCTCCGATAGGACATTCAGCGAGCGCTTCACCGTCTGGGTGTCCCATCCCGACGATGCTTTCGTGACGTCGAAGAACGCATCATAAATCTGGTAGGGCGTGGTCGTCTGACCGAGAGGTAGCACGTCGTTGGCGCGTAAAGGCGTGGTCCCGCGAGGCTCTATCTCCAGATTACGGCGACCGAGGATGGTGTCGGTGCGAATCGCGGCACGGCTCTGGGCGCCGATCTCGGTTCCGCCGAGCGAGTACCCGATGAGCACCTTGTCGCCGTCGATTCGCATCGACCTCACCAGCCCGACATCGACCCCGGCGATCCGCACCTTGTCACCGGGGTTCAGCCCTCCGGTATCCGAGAACTGCGCATAGTAGGTCGGCGTCGCGAACAACATCGGCACGCTGGCGAAGCTTTGTCCCACCCCGATGACGATGACCAGGAGAATGACGCCCATCAACCCGCTGCGGACTCGATTAGATCCTTCGAGGGCTCTCACTTCGGCGTGCACCTACCCGACGGCTGCGACGTCACCTTCACGGTGCGCACCGGGCCCCCCGGCTGAAGGCCGTTGAGCCGCAACGTGATGTCGCAGAGATAGAAGTTGAAGAAGTCGCCGTAGATGCCGCCCGTACGCCCGATGATCTTCAGCGCGGAGGGCAACTTGACGAGCAGGTCGTTCAACCGATCCCGCTGTTCCACCAACGGTTGTTGAACTGTCTCCAGATGCCCCACCGTGCTCTGCAACAGCGGACGATTATCCGCCAACAGCTCCGAAATGGTCCCCGCAGCATCGCTGATGTCGGCCACCGACTTCGCGATCGGATCGGCGCGATTCTTCAACCCCGTGATCAGCGCCTCGAAGTTCTTCACCGTGTCGTCGAACTGCTGCTGATGCTTGACCGTCGTGGCCAGCACGGTATTCAAATTGGTGATGACCTGCCCGATCGCCTGGTCGCGGTCAGCGAGCGCCGATGTCAGAGAAGCAGTTTGATCGAGGATGTCGTTGATGGTTCCGCCCTGCCCCTGGAAGACCGTGATGATGGACTGCGCGATGTTGTTGACTTTCTCGGGATCCAGGGATTGAAATACCGGCCGGAATCCGCCGATCAGCGCATCGAGGTCGAGCGCCGGTTCCGTCCGTTCGATCGGGATCGTCCCGCCGGCCTCCAGTCGCTTGTTGCTCTGCCCTCGTTTGAGGTCCATGTAACGATCGCCGATCAGGTTGAGGTACCGGATCGAGGCGGTTGTCTCGTCGAACAGTTCCAGCGACCGGTCGACGCTGAAGTCGACACGTACTTTCGAGCCGCCCTGTATCAATTCGACTTTCGAGACCTTGCCGACCTCGACACCCGAGGCACGGACGAACTGACCGGGTCGCAGACCGCTCGCATTGGAGAAGATCGCGCTGTAGCCGTTGGTGCGGTCGAAACGCACTTGCCCGAACACCACGATGATGACGGCAGTGAACAGAAGAAGCACCAGGGAGAAGGCGCCGAGTTTGATCGAAGTACCGAGAATCCTCATGGGTTGATCGTGTTCTCCCCTACCTGGCGTCCCCAGATGTATTCGATCGCAAGTGGTTGCCCCAGTTCAAAGTGGTTGTAGGGCGCACCACTCGCGCCGGTGTCCATCACCAACATCGGAGCCGGCCACAGGTCCCGGGTGATCGACTGCCAGCAACCGGGACGGCCCTCCGGTCCGCCGCGGGCATTCACCCGCGGCAGGTTATCGGGATACACGTACGGATTCTGGGCACCGGAGATCGACGTACTCGATTTCAGAGAAAACCCGTTGCCTCCCAGGGAGGCCGCGACTTTCGGCGCGATGTCGTGGAGATTGCGAATTGTGCAGAAGAGTGCCGGGCTGTTCCGGTCGAGCACTTCGGTGGTCGGAACGAGATCCTGCGCGCCGCGGACCAGATAGGGACCGCCCCGTTCGAAGATGTCACCACCGGTGTTGCCGAAACCCACAGCGGCCATCAGCGCCTGATCGACGTTCGCGCGCTGCTCGTGGAAGGTCCGCGCGGTGATCACGGCGTTGTTCAATCCGTCGAAGAGGTCCGGCGCCGCATCGGCGTACACCTCGCCGAGGTCGGCGAGCAGGCGGTTGTCGCGGCGGATCTGCGGCATCTGCGGGTTGATCTCACCGAGTATCTGGTTTCCGTTGACGAGCGACTGCCCGAATCGATCGCCGAGGCCATCAAGGGCCTGTGCCGTGGCAGTGAGTGTCTGGTTCAGCTTGATGGGATCGACCTGGCGCGCCACGGCCACAACAGTTTCGAACAACGTATTGAACTCTGTCGTCACATTCGTGACGTCGATGACATCCGATGTGGAGATCCGCTGCGGCGCCGGCCTCTTCGGGCTGGTGAAAGACACGTATTTGTTGCCGAAAACCGTGGAGGCGCTGATCGATGCATCAACGTTTTTCGGGATGAGATCGATGTACTTCGGCTCCACGTCCAGGATGATCTTGGCTTTGGGTTCGTCGCCGACGCTGACTTGCTCGACCTCGCCGACGCGCCCTATCTCGACACCGTTGTAGGTCACCTTGGCGCCGGGGTCCATCGACAACCCGGAGCGAGCGGCCATCATGGTCAACTGCGTGCGGGGCAGAAAGTCACCCCGGAATTGTAGGAAGACCAGCACGAGCACGACGATGGTCAACAGGGCCAGCAGCAGACCGGCCAACTTGTACGGGGGCTGCCGCTTGGAGTTCATGGGTGCCGTCATCGCATTACACCGTCAGGTTGAAGTTCGGGTCGACACCGTAGAGCGCCAACGAGGCGAACAGGACCACACACACGATCGCGATCAGCGAGGCCCGCATCGAGCGGCCCACGGCCTCACCGACGCCGACCGGACCGCCGCTGGCGTAGAAGCCGTAGTAACAGTGGTTGAGCATGACAATGACCGAGATGATCACGGCCTGGACGAACGACCAGAACACGTCGTCGGGCCGCAGGAACGTCCGGAAGTAATGCTCGTAGGTACCGGTCGACTGCCCATAGAAAATCGTCGTGGTCGCCTGTGCCGACAGGAAGCTCATGATGATGGCCATCGCGTACAACGGAATGATCACGATGAAGCCGGCCATAATCCGCGTCGACACCAGATAGGAGATCGACTTGATGCCCATCACCTCGAGCGCATCGATCTCCTCGCTGATCCGCATGGCGCCCAACTCGGCGGTGGCGCCGGCACCCACCGTGGCGGCCAGCGCCTGGCCGGCAACCACCGGCGCGGCGATCCGCACATTGATCAGCGCGGCGAAGAAACCGGTGAACGCCTCGACGCCGATGTTGCCCAGGGACGCGAAGCCTTGGATGGCCACCAGCGACGAACCCGACAGTGTGACGAAACCGACGATGGCGACGGTACCGCCCACGACGGCCATCGCACCGGTGCCCATGCCGATCTCGGCGATCAGCCGCAGCGTCTCCTTGCGGTAGTACCGCAGCGCGTGGCCGATGGAGCCGATCGCGATGACGACGAACCAGGCGACGTGGCCCATCGATTCCAGGCCGCGAGCCGGCGCGCCCGCCACCTTCTCGGCGGTCGCGACACCGCGGGGGAACCGGGAGCGCAGGACGGCGGCGGTCGACATGTCAGCTCCCCGTTCCGAAGCGGACACCGATGGTGGTCAGCACGACGTTGACCGCGAACAGCGCGATGACGCACAACACCAGCGTCTCGTTCACCGCGGTTCCGACGCCCTTGGCGCCGCCGGCCACCGTCAGACCGCGATAGCAGCCGACCAGGCCGGCGATCAGACCGAAGGTAAGGGCCTTGACCAGCGAGATGAGCACCTCGGGCAGCCCGGTCACCAGCGTCAGGGTGGAGACATAGGAGCCCGCCGAGACGTTCTGCAGGTACACGCCGAAGATGAAGCCGCCGACCAGGCCGATGGTGATGACCGCGCCGTTGAGCAGCATCGCGACGAAGGTGGAGGCGACCACCCGGGGTGCCACCAGCCGGTGGATCGGGTCGATGCCGAGCACCTCGAGGGCGTCGATCTCCTCGCGGATCGTCCGGGCGCCGAGGTCGGCGCAGATGGCGGTGGACCCGGCGCCGGCCACGACGAGCACCGTCACCAGCGGCCCCAACTGGGTCACGGCGGCCAGTGCGGCTCCCGCTCCGGAGATGTCGGCGGCGCCGAACTCGGTGAGCAGGATGTTCAGCGTGAAGATCAGCAGCACGGTGAGCGGGATCGACACCGCCACGGTGGGCAGGAAGGCGACCCGCAGCAGGAACCAGCTCTGCAGGACGAACTCGCGCCACTGGAACGGCCGCGGGAGGGCCTTGCCGACGAGCACGCACATCCGCACGAAGCCGCCGACGGCTTCCAGAGCCGGCCTGGTCTGATCGCGCACGTAGCCCGTCAGGTTCGATGGGGTCGTCAACGGCAGGCTCCCGCGACGATCCTGTCACTGGCGTAGCGCACCGGCAGCACGTGTCGCACGCTCCCTTCCAGTCCCAACCCCTGGTCGTGTGAGAACCGCCTCCCTACCTGCCGGTAGCAAGTCGGACCACAGGACTGTACCCGATGGGGTGTGCCCTTTGTACCGCATCGGCGCGATTGTCACCTCAACCGTTAGAAAAACAGCCTGGCATCCGGCTAATCCCGTTGGGGCCCAGCCGAAACCGTTGGCGGAGCGGAACTTTCGCGGGCGTCAAAGAGTTCGCCGCCGCCGAAGCGGATTCTCAGTTCCGTCTTGACGACCTTGCCCGCGGGGTTTCTGGGCAGTGCGTCGATGATCTCGAGCACCTTCGGATGCTTGTACCGCGCCAGCCTGGCGGTCAGGAACTCTTCGAGGTCGGCAAGCTGGATCGCGGCCTCAGCCGCGGCTCCCAGCGAACTCCGCACGACGACCACAGCAACGGGGACCTCGCCCCACTTCTCGTGCGCGCGACCGATCACGGCGACCTCCACGATGTCGGGATGGGCGGCCAGGACGTTCTCCACCTCGGCGCAGTAGATGTTCTCGCCGCCGGAGATGATCATGTCCTTCTTACGATCGACGACCCAGATATAACCCTCCTCGTCCTGACGGACGAGGTCGCCCGAGTGGAACCACCCACCGTGGAAGGCTTCGGCCGTCGCCTCGGGGTTGTTCCAGTACCCGGCCATCAGCGTGGGCGCCCGGTACACGATCTCGCCGGCCTGGCCCACCGGCACGTCGTTCATCTCGTCGTCGACGATGCGCGCCGAGACCGTCGGGACGACCTTGCCGACCGAACCGAGCTTGCGCAGCGCGTCCTCGCCCAACAGCATGCACGTGACCGGCGACATCTCGGTCTGCCCGAACGCGGCCAGGATCTGCGCGCCGGGGAAGGTCTCGGCCATCTCCCGCAGCAGCGTGTCGGACGCGGGTGCGGCGCCCCACGACAGCACGCGCAGCTTGAGGTTGCGCCGGTTGGCGCGCTGCACGGCGCACACCGCCTGCCACTGCGCCGGCACGAGGAAGATCCCCGTCACCTTCTCGGCCGCCAGCACGTCGAGCAATTCGTCCGGGTCGAACGCACCGAGCGGGTAGAGCACGGTCGGCCGGCCCAGAAGCAGTCCGAAGGTGGTGTTGCCGATGCCCGCGATGTGGAACAGCGGCACCCCGATGAACCCGATGTCGTGGTTGATGTCGGCACCGTTGGTGAACAGGTGCGTCATCGCCTGACCGCTCAGGTTGTTGTGGGTGAGCACCGCGCCCTTGGGCTTGCCGGTGGTGCCCGAGGTGTACATGATCAGCGCCGGCGAGTCGTCGGGGATGTCCACCACGGGACATGGCGCGTCCTCGGCCAGCAGATCCTCGTAGCCGAGGACCCCGATATCCCCGTCCTCGGTGGCGCCGCCGGCCACGACGACCGTGCCCAGCGTGGCGTCGAGGTCACGGACGGCGGTCGCGACCTTCGCCAGCACGGGCTCGGTGATGACGACACCGGCCTGGCAGTCGGACACCAGGAATGCGATGTCCGGCGGCGTCATCCGGAAGTTCACCGGCACCGCGATCGCACCGAGTTTGTTGATCGCCAGGGTGGCCTCGATGAACTCCGGGCGGTTGAGCATCAGGATGAGCACGCGGTCGCCGAAATCCACGCCGCGCCGGTGCAGCGCCCCGGCGAGCGCGGTGACCCGGCGTTCGAGTTCACCCCAGGTGGTCGTCTTTCCGAGATACCTCAGCGCGGTGGCGCCAGGTTGCATGAGGGCGTGCCGGGAAAGCTGGTTGGTCCAGTTCTGGCGACGGGCGAGATACGGCTGCTCGAGAGTCAACGTCGGCTGCTCCATCTGCTGGGTTGCGGCTGGTTGATATTTGATCAAGCATGAAGTTGCCTCGGTCACACTATGGCCCCGGCGGTGTCGGGACAACCCGTCGCCCATACGGCCGGAAGGGGACGGACGAGATGAACGCCCCGACCGGGACGCCCCTCGCCGGAGCGTTGCGCCGGGAGCAGTTGTCCGACGAAGTGGTCTCCCGCCTGCGCGCCGAGATCATGACCGGCGTCCTGCGCCCCGATACGTTCATCCGCCTCGACGAGACCGCTGCCCGGCTGGGGGTCAGCATCACCCCGGTGCGGGAAGCCCTGCGGACGTTGCGCGGCGAGGGAATGGTCGAGCTCGAACCCCATCGCGGACACCGGGTGGTGCCGCTGTCACGGAACGACATCGAGGACATCTTCTGGCTTCAGTCGACGATCGCCCAGGAACTGGCGGTCACCGCCGCCCGGCGCATCACCGACGCACAGATCGACGAACTCGAGGTGCTCAACGCGGCGCTGGCTTCGGCTGTCGAGCGGCAGGAACCCGAGGCGATCGCGCTGGCGGAGTTCGCGTTCCACCGCGCGTTCAACCGGGCCTCGGGGCGGATCAAGCTGGCGTGGTTTCTGTTGCACGCCGCGCGCTATCTGCCCCCGCAGCTGTTCGCGACGGACCCCACGTGGGGCGCGACCGCGGTGGCCAGCCACGAGAAGCTGATCGCGGCGCTGCGCCGCCGCGACGTCGCGACCGTCGTCGACCTGACCGAGGGGCAGTTCACCGACGGCCTCGCGCGGCTGCTCGCCTGGCTGGGCCAGGTCGGGCTGTGGAGGTGAGCCCGGCTACGTGGCTCCGAGGTGCTCGGCACGACTCTTGAGGTTGTCGGCGAGGTAGTCCAGCGTGTCGCCGATCGCCTTCTTCACCATCGGCTTGGGCAGCGACAGCTTCGTCTCGACGTCGAGGTCCACCGTCAGCAGCGACGTCGGTCCCATCGGCACCACCGAGAACCGCTGCTCCTGCTTGTCGAAGTGGTCGCCCTGCTGCAGCACCGTGTAGATCTGGTTCTCGCCGGGGTAGTAGACCGCCGTGATGAACGTGCCCGCCTGGCCCTGCACCACGACGTCGAGCCGCAACTGGCTCGGGCGCCCGTCGTCGTAGTGGGCCAGCACCCAGCAGCCCTTGATCTCCTCGTTCCAGTGCGGGTAGCTCTCGAAGTCGGCGACGATCGCCATGATCGACTCGGCGGAGGCCGCGACCTCGACTGTCTTACTCACCAGCGGCATTGGCTGAGCATAGCGATCGGCGCGGGCGCCTCATGCCGCCGTCGCGATGCCCTCCCTGCGCAGCGCCGACACCACGAGCGCGCGCAGCCGCCGGGCCACCTCGAACTGCTTGCCGGGCAGCGTGCGCGCCACCATCCGCATGTTGACGGTGTCGACCTGGATGCTCTCCACACCCATCAACTGCGGCTCGTCGAGCAACAGTTCGGGCAACGTGTCGTCCTCCATCGCAGCCGCGGAAACGCCGCGCAGTACCTCGTTGACGTGGGTGATGTCGGCCGAGGCGGGCACCGGGATGTCGACCACGGCGCGGGCCCAATCCTTGGACAGATTCAAGGATTTGGCGATCATCCCGTTCGGGATCGTGTACACCTCACCCTCGCTCGTGCGCAACGTCGTGACCCGCAACGTGACGGACTCGACCGTCCCCGTCGCCGTCCCGCCGGTGGACACCGTCAACTCCACCAGATCGCCGAAGCCGTACTGCTTTTCGGTGATCACGAAGAATCCGCTGAGCAGGTCCGCGACGAGCCGCTGCGCCCCGAAACCGAGTGCGGCGCCGATCACCGCGACCGGTGCGACGAGTGAGCCCACGGGCAGGCTGAGTCGACCCGCGATGTCGATGGCCACGCCGATGTACATCAGGCCGATCGCCACCGAGGAGATCACCGATGCGACGGCCTGACGGTGCTTGACCCGCTCGGAGCGGACCGTCGGGTCGCGGTCGTCGGCCTCGGCGAGGCGCCGGCCGAGGCGTGCGGCGCCCCACCGGATCGCCCGGGTGGCCAGGATCGCGAACATCACCACCAGGGCGATGTGCAGGCCCGTGGTGAGGAACCGGTGGCCCAGGGCGGCCGTCATCCCCTCGTCGAGGACGGCGGCAACAGCGCCAGCGCGGTGACGTACCCCTGCCGTGGCGCGGCCGCCGGGTAGCCCGCCCGCAGGAACGCCTGCACCTTGGTCAGGATTCGAGACGGCTTCATGGCGCGGTTAGGCACCCGCTGCGCGCCGTCATGAAACCTGCGTCAGCCAGCGAGTTCGGCCCGCAGGTCGCGGGCGTTGCGCACGGCGTTGCCGCCGAGGTCGTTGTTGAAGTACACGAGGACGTCGCGGCCCTGATCGACCCACTCGCGGATTCGCTCCGCCCACCACCGCAGGTCGTCGGGACTGTAGGAGCCGCCGTACATCGCGCCCGGGTCGGGGCCGTGCAGCCGCACGTACACGAACCGCGCCGTCGCCTTGAGGATGCACGGCAGGCCGGCTCCGCTCATGACGACGTATGCGGCGCCGTGCTTTTCGAGGATCTCGTAAGCGCTCGGCGCATCCCAGGAGGGGTGGCGGAACTCCACGGCGACCGGGATGGCCGGCGGCGTCGCGCGGAGGAAATGTTCGAGCAGGGCCTCGTCGCGCTCCAGCGTCGGCGGCAGCTGCACGAGCACCGGACCCGCCCGGTCGCCGAGTTGCGCAAGCCCGCGTTCCAGGCGTTCGACCCACACCTCCGGCGAGCGCAGCCGGCGGGCGTGGGTGAGACCCCGTGCGGCCTTGACCGCCATCACGAACCCCGGCGGCAGCTGGTCACGCCACCGTGCGAACCAGGCGTCGGGCGGCCAGCGGTAGAAGCTTCCGTTGAGCTCGACGGTGTCGAATTCGGCGGCGTAGCGCTCCAGCCGGCGCGCCGCAGGCAGCCCGCGTTCGTAGAGGACACCGATCCAGTGGTTGTAGGACCACCCGGAGGTGCCGATGCGGACCGTCACGTCAGCCGGGGTACCCGCGTTTGAGGATCCGGGCAACGGCAATCGCTACAGGCGTGCCCGAGTACCGACACCTGTTGCAGGAGCTGCTGCTGGCCTACGGGCCCTGCGGGCAGGAGGAGGCGGTCCGCGACGTCTGCCTGCGCGAGCTGGACCCGGTCGTCGACGAGACGTGGGTGGATCCCGCGGGCAACCTGATCGGCGTCATCCGGGGCGGCGACGAGCCTCCGGTGCGGGTGATGGTGCACATGGACGAGCTGTCCATGCTGGTCAAGCGCGTGGAATCCGACGGCACGCTGCACCTGACCCCGCTGGGCACGATGTACCCGGCGAACTTCGGGCTGGGCCCGGTCGCCGTGCTGGGGCAGCGCAAGACCCTGTGCGGGGTGCTGGCGCTGGGCTCGGAACACACCACGCCGGAGAGTCCCCGCATCTGGGCCAGAAAACCCGATCAGGGTGACAAGGCGCTGGATTGGCCGGACGTCTACGTGTTCACGGGGCTCACCCTCGAGGAACTGAGCCATGCAGGGGTCGGTCCGGGTACCCGGGTCTGCGTCGACCGCAGCAAGCGCACGCTGATCGACGTCGGCAACGACTACCTCGGCTGCTACTTCATGGACGACCGGGCGCCGATGACCGCGCTGCTGTGCTGCGCCCGCACTCTGCACGCCGGCCCGGCCCCGTCGGGCGACGTGTACTTCGTGTTCACGACGAACGAGGAGATCGGCGGCGTCGGCGGCGGATACGCCAGCCGCACCCTGCCCGGCGAACTCACCCTCGCCCTCGAGGTGGGACCCACCGAGCCGGAGTACGACAAGACGGTCGGCGGCGGCCCGATCGTCGCCTACAGCGACGCGCTGTGTGTCTACGACAAGTCTGTGGCCGACCGGCTCATGGACATGGCCGACGAACTGGGCCTCGCGCCCCAGGCGGCGGTGCTCGGCGCCTTCGAATCCGATGCTTCGCACGCCAAGGCAAGTGCGCTGACGCCCAAGGCGGCGCTGCTGTGCCTGCCGACGCTGAGCACCCACGGATACGAGGTCATCGCCGTGGATGCGATCCCCGCAATGGCGGCGGTGCTGACCGGATTCCTGCGGGACCCCTGGCGCCGTGGGTCAGGGGCGTGACCCTGCATCGGCCTCGATGCCGAGCGGCGACGTCTCCCGCACCGCCTCGTCGCGGATCAGACCGCGCAGCAGGGCGGTGCTGAACTCGACCGCGATCTCCTGCGCGGTACGCCTGCCGTGCGGACGCAACCAGCGGTAGGAGCCGAGGGTCATCCCGATGTAGCCAAGGGCGAGCACGTGCGAGTCGCAGTCGTAGAACTCGCCGCTGGCGATCCCGCGGTCGATCACGTCGCGGACGTGTTCGTAGACCTGCGTCTCCTTCTCCCTGATGTAGGCGACCTGCTCCTCGGTGAACCACTCGGTGATGTAGGGCCCCTCCTGGAAGTACACGGCGGCACGCTCGATGTCGCTGGCGATGCCGACGAGCAGACGCCGGGTGAAGTGGTAGATGGTCTCCCGCGCCGACGCCGCCGGATCGTCGTGCAGCGCGTCGACGGTGAAGTCGGCGGCTCCCTTGTAGATGTCGTAGAGGATCAGCGCCTTGCTGGCGTAGTAGTGGTAGACCGTCGCCTTGTTCAGCCCGACCGCGTCTGCGACGTCATCCATGCGGGTGCCGTGGTAACCGCGCGCGGCGAACAGCTTGGTCGCAACGGCCAACAGCTCCTCACGGCGGGACATCCCGTTGGTCGTGACGGTTTCAGACATGGCGACTCACTTTAGGCAGGGCCCGGACCGCGCTGGATGATCTCGGGGTCGACTAACTGGTTGGTGCAGTCTAAGCCGTTGCCATGTCGCCTCGGGCCGAGCAGGTCTAGACTCCTCCCAGAGCCGGCATGCAGGCGAGAGGTGGAACGTGGACCCGAACCCGGATTACGACGCAAGCGACGAACTGGAGTACGGCATCAACTGGTTCGCCTGGATTCTGCGCGGGGTGTATCCGCCGCCGGCCTATCCGCCGGTCTGATCACCCTTCTCACTGCCGCGCGCGAACCAACGTTCGGGCGCGAGAGTGCGGGTGCGTTGCGCGAGAGTGCGGGTGCGTTGCACCGTGGCGTCGATCTCGGTGCCCAGCCGTTGCGCCGCCACCGCCAGCCGTTCGCGAAGCTCCGTGCGCCAGTCCCGCGGTTCCACTGGTTCCCGGTCGCGGGGCCATTCGATCGGCGGTTCCGGGACCGCGACCAGTCGCGTCGGTAGCGGCCGGCTGTCCTCGCCGTAGCACTCGCCGCACTTGCGGCAGCGCACCTCGTAGCGCATCCCGTTGGACCCGCCCGCGCCGGACCTTGTCTCGATGAAGACGTAGTCCGCCACCGAGACGCATCGCGGGCATCTCGCGAGCCCACGTTCGACCACCATGCTCATGGGAGACATCGTGCGGCTCCCACGCCGCATGGCGCACCGGCGCAGGAATCTCGATGCACGATCGGTGCCGTTTCGAGATATGCCATCACCACGTCAGCACGGGCTTGACGACCTCTCCCGAGTGCTGCCGTGCGAGCGCGTCGGCGACGTCGGCGTGCGGGCGCCCGGTGGTGTCCAGCGCTGCCAGCACACCGGCCAAACCGACTGCGCCCGCGCCGAATACCGCCAGAGCACTGTCGGGGCGGGGGCGCAGGACGTTGAGTACCGCACCCGCGCCGGTCTGGAACCCGCATCCGAGCGGTGCGGCGATCACCGGGTCGGTTCCTGGGTCCACCACGACCGTGTTGTCCTCATGGGCCAATGCGTAACCGGCGAGGCTGGACTGGCCGAAGAACCCGTCGAGCACAGGCACACCGCCGACGGTCACCCGCGGCGTGCCGTCTGCGCGGGCACCGAAGTGATTCAGGCGGGCCGCTTTTCGGCAGTAGGCGGGTCGCTGGACCCGGCAGTTCGCGCACGTGCCGCAGTGCCGGAACGACAGCACCACGCGGTCACCGGGCTGGACCGACCGGATCTGGACACCGACGGCCTCGACGACACCGGCACCCTCGTGACCGAGCAGCACCGGACGATCGCGGTCACCCGCGCCACGATTGACCAGATCGGTGTGGCAGACACCGGACGCCTCGATGCGGACCAGGATCTCGTCCTGGCGCGGATCGTCGACGTCGACGTCGGCGACCACGAACGGGTCCTGTGGCCCGTAGGACAACACCGCGGAGGTGGCAGGCATGTGCGTAACCGTAACGCCCGCTTGACGCCCGTCAACTCGCGCGTTTCAGCAACCGGCCGTCCGTTACACGGCGACGCCAAGACGTCACGTCCATCGAGGTGGCATGCCATACGGCGCGCTCGGGGGCCGGGCGAACTCTTACACTGACGTATTCCACCCGTCCAACGACGAGTTGTGTCGGGGCGTCGTCGAGCGCCCGACCGCACCGTGAGCGAAGTCAAGATCGGATCGAAATCGATGATCATCGGGATACCGACAGAGTCCCTGCCTGGCGAGACGCGCGTTGCCGCCACCCCGCAGACGGTCGGGCAGCTCATCAAGCTGGGCTACGAGGTAGTCGTGGAGGCCGGGGCGGGCACCGCGGCCAGCTTCTCCGATGCGGCGTTCACCGAGGCGGGCGCCGACGCCGGATCCGCCGAGCAGGCCTGGTCGGCAGATGTGGTGCTCAAGGTCAACGCCCCCGACAGCGCCGAGATCGCCGCCCTGCGTGACGGCGCGACCCTGGTCGGCCTGATCTCGCCTGCGCTGAAGCCCGAACTCGTCGAGGAACTGTCCTCGCGGCCGATCACGGTGCTCGCGATGGACGCGGTGCCGCGCATCTCCAGGGCGCAGTCGCTGGACGTGTTGTCGTCGATGGCGAACATCGCCGGTTATCGCGCCGTGGTCGAGGCGGCCCACCGGTTCGGCCGGTTCTTCACCGGACAGGTGACCGCGGCCGGGAAGGTGCCGCCGGCCAAGGTGCTGGTCGTCGGCGCAGGCGTTGCCGGCCTGGCCGCGATCGGCGCGGCAGGCAGCATGGGCGCCATCGTGCGTGCCACCGATCCCCGGCCCGAGGTCGCCGATCAGGTCAAGTCCCTCGGCGGGGAATACCTGTCCGTCGATCCTGCGGCGGCGGAGGTGTCGGCCACCGGCTACGCCAAGGAGATGGACGACGACTACAAGGTCCGCGAGTCGGCGCTGTACGCCGAGCAGGCCAAGGACGTCGACATCATCATCACGACCGCGCTGATCCCCGGAAGGCCCGCGCCGCGGATCATCACGGCCGACATGGTGGCATCGATGAAGTCCGGCAGCGTGATCGTCGACATGGCGGCGGCCAACGGCGGCAACGTCGAGGGCACCGTCAAGGACCAGGCCGTCGTCACCGACAACGGGGTGACCATCCTCGGCTACACCGACCTGGCCGGCCGACTGCCCGCCACGGCATCGCAGCTGTACGGCACGAACCTGGTCAACCTGCTGAAGTTGCTGACCCCCGAGAAGGACGGACAGCTCACCCTGGATTTCGACGATGTGGTGCAGCGCTCGGTGACCGTGGTTCGCGACGGTGAGGTCACGTGGCCGCCACCACCGGTGCAGGTGTCCGCCGCCCCAGCGGCTACCGCCGTCGCGCCGGTCGAGGCGAAACCGGCCAAGAAGCCCATGACGACCGGGCGCCGCCTGGGGGTGACCTTCACCGTCGCGGCGGCACTGTTCGCCCTGATCGCGCTCTCGCCGTCCGCACTCCAGTTTCACCTGATGGTCTTCGCGCTGGCGATCGTCATCGGCTACTACGTGATCGGCAACGTCCATCACGCGCTGCACACCCCGCTGATGTCGGTGACCAACGCGATCTCGGGGATCATCGTCGTCGGCGCGCTGCTGCAGATCGGGCACGGCGACAACATCATCACCGGGATCGCATTCGTGGCGATCCTGCTCGCCAGCATCAACGTCTTCGGCGGCTTCGCGGTGACGCGTCGCATGTTGTCCATGTTCTCGAGGAGCTAGAACGATGTTCACGCTAGAAACCACCGCAACCGCGGCGTACGTCGTCGCGGCCGTGCTGTTCATCCTGGCGCTGGCCGGGTTGTCCAAGCACGAAACATCCAAGGCCGGTAGCAGTTTCGGCATCGCCGGGATGGCAGTCGCGCTGATCGCGACCATCGCGCTGGCGCTCGCCCGCCACATCGAACCCCTGGGTCTGGCGCTGCTGATCGTCGCCATGGTCATCGGTGCGGTGATCGGGCTGTGGCGAGCGAAGATCGTCGAGATGACGGGTATGCCCGAACTGATCGCGCTGCTGCACTCGTTCGTCGGCCTGGCCGCCGTTCTGGTCGGCTGGAACGGCTACCTGCACGCCGAAGCGGACCCCACCGGCGCCGAAGCCATGCAACTCGCCCAGGACGGGATGCTCGGCATCCACTCTGCCGAGGTGTTCATCGGGGTCTTCATCGGCGCCGTGACGTTCACCGGCTCGGTGGTCGCCAACCTGAAGCTCTCGGCGCGGATGAAGTCGGCGCCGATGATGCTGCCGGGCAAGAACATTCTCAACGTCGGCGCGCTGGTGGTCTTCTTCGCGCTCACGGTCTGGTTCGTGATCGACCCGACGCTGTGGCTGCTGGTGGTGGTCACCGTGCTGGCGCTGCTGCTCGGCTGGCATCTGGTGGCCTCGATCGGCGGCGGCGACATGCCGGTCGTGGTGTCGATGCTCAACAGCTATTCCGGCTGGGCCGCAGCGGCTTCCGGCTTCCTGCTGGGCAACGACCTGCTGATCATCACCGGCGCGCTGGTCGGCTCGTCCGGTGCCTACCTGTCCTACATCATGTGCAAGGCGATGAACCGGTCGTTCATCTCGGTCATCGCCGGCGGCTTCGGGTTGGAAAGTTCGGGCGGCGGGTCCGAAATCGACTACGGCGAGCATCGCGAGATCACCGCCGACGGCGCCGCCGAACTGCTCAGCTCGGCCAGTTCGGTGATCATCACCCCCGGCTACGGGATGGCCGTCGCCCAGGCTCAGTACGGGGTGGCGGACCTGACCCGCAAGCTGCGCGAACGCGGCGTCGACGTCCGCTTCGGCATCCACCCCGTCGCGGGACGCCTGCCCGGCCACATGAACGTGCTGCTGGCCGAGGCCAAGGTGCCCTACGACATCGTCCTCGAGATGGACGAGATCAACGACGACTTCGACGGCACCTCCGTCGTGCTGGTCATCGGCGCCAACGACACCGTCAACCCGGCGGCGTCGGAGGATCCCAGCAGCCCGATCGCAGGCATGCCGGTGCTGACGGTGTGGAACGCCGACCACGTCATCGTGTTCAAACGGTCCATGGCCTCGGGCTACGCCGGCGTGCAGAACCCGCTGTTCTTCCGGGAGAACACCCAGATGCTGTTCGGCGACGCCAAGGACCGGGTGGACGCGATCAACGCGGCGCTGTCGGTCGGCGAAAAGGTCTAGGACACCGTTACTCACCGAATTCGGGTGGCGACGTGACCGTCACCTGCGTGCCGAGGCCCACGTCCGTCGCGATCCGCATCGAGCCACCCATCGCATCGAAGCGGGCGAGCAGCGAGCCCAGCCCGAT
The DNA here is from genome assembly GCF_025821625.1 of Mycolicibacterium pyrenivorans. Classification (GTDB taxonomy): domain Bacteria; phylum Actinomycetota; class Actinomycetes; order Mycobacteriales; family Mycobacteriaceae; genus Mycobacterium; species Mycobacterium pyrenivorans. Next base: position 11,777 of record NZ_JACKSH010000144.1, on the reverse strand, counting down.
GTGGCCCTCCGCCAACGACTTCCCGACGACGGCGGGGTCGAAACCGGTGCCGTCGTCGCCGACGGTCAGGATCACGCGATCGCCGCGGTCCCGCAGGTCGACCCGCACCGTCGTCGCGCCGGCATGCTTGCCCACGTTGGTGAGCAGTTCACGGGCAGCCCGGTAGAGCAGCGATTGGCTCTGCGGCTTGCCGACTTCCTCGAGCTCGGCGATCACCTCGATGTCGTAGCGAGACTGGAACTGCCGCAACAACTCTCGAATCCCGGCGGTGAGGCCCAGCTGCGCAAGCACCTGGGGATGCAGCTCGGTGACGGTGGAGCGGAGACCCGTGGCCGTCTCCCGCAGCGCGGCGTACACCCTGTCCAGGGCGGGGTCGGGGTTGCGGTCGCGCGCCTCGTCGAGTTCCAGCCGCGCCGCCAGCAGCGTCTGCAGGGGACCGTCGTGCAGATGCTCGGCGACCTCGCGGTGCTGCCGCTCGTCGGACTCCATGGCCTCCGACACCAACTGCAGCCGCATCTGCTGCAGGGCCTCGAGACGCTCTGCGCGGCGCGCCAACACGAAGCTCAGCGCCGTCGTCGCCACCGCCAGCCACACCATGAACCCGAAGTGGGTGTAGACCATGTCCGGCAGCCCCACTTTGTCGTCGCGCTTGGAGTAGAAGATCCACACCGCGAGATAGCCGAACGCCGTGACGGCCCCGATGACCGCGGTCAAGCGGGGGCGATCCTGGAACGCCACCGAGATCGGCAGCAGGAAGAACACCGGGAGCAGGGCCGCGGTGGCGCCGCCGGAGACCAGACACAGCGCGACGATGACCAGGACGTCCACCGCGGTCGAGGCCCAGTCGGCCCACCGCGGCACCGGCCCGCGCAGCACCGCGACCAACCACGCCATCGCCGCCACGGCGTAACAGCCGATGATCACCGCGTACAGCCCGGGCAGCCAGTGGTCGACCTCCCAGATCCACACCAGGATCGCGATCAGGGCGATCAACGGCAGTCTCAGGATGGCCGACACCCGGACAGGTTCGGCGGCGGCATCACCCAGTCGCTGGATAAGCCGGGCCACGCTAGTCCAGCAGCTTGCGTCGCATCGCCTCCGCGACGGCGGCGGCCCGGTCGCTGACACCGAGCTTCTCGTAGAGCCGCTGCACGTGCGTCTTGACCGTCGACGGGGCGAGGAACAGTTCCTTGGCCATCGCGGGGATGCTGCTGCCACCGGCGATCAGCGCCAGCACCTCACGTTCGCGGGGACTCAGCACCGGCCCTTCGGGTTCGGCACGGCGGCGGATCTCCCCGGCCAGGCCGGCGGCGAGGCTCGGGGCGACGACGTCGCGGCCCTTGGCGCAGTCGAGGACCGCGTTGACCAACTCGCTGCGCGTCGACTCCTTGGGGAGGAATCCCGCGGCCCCGTCCTGCAGCGCGCGGTAGACGATCGCCGCCTCGTCGTGCGCGGAGATCAGCAACACCCTGGTGGGCAACTCGTCGCGCTGCACCGCGGCCGCGACGGCGGCGCCGTCCATGCCCGGCATCCGGTAGTCCAGCAGCGCGACCGCGGGGTTGTGCTCGCGGATCGCGGCCAGCGCGGCCGTCCCGTCGTCGGCCTCGGCGACCACGTCGATGGACCCGCTCGACTGCAGGGCGCGCACGACGCCCTCGCGGAACATCGGGTGGTCGTCACCGACCACCACCCGCACTCTGTCGATCTGAGCGCCGGTCACGGTCCCACCATGACGCTCAGCTTCGCACAGCGGCACGGGGTATTTCCGGATTCGAGGACGCCGGATCCAGCCGGGGAGGGCCATTGTTCACGCGTGTCATATCGTGACGGCATGGACTTCGCGATGTCAGCCAAAGGCCAGGACTACTACGGCCGGTTGACGGCCTTCATGACAGAGCACGTGTTTCCCGCCGAGGCGTCCTACGACGCCTACCGGCACGAGAAGGGCCCCGACGATCACACCGTCCCGCCCGTCGTCGAGGAGCTCAAGAAGCTCGCGAAGGAACAGGGTCTGTGGAACCTGTTCCTGCCGTCGGAGTCCGGCCTGACCAACCTGGAGTACGCGCCGCTGGCCGAATTGTCCGGGTGGAGCGGCGACATCGCGCCCGAGGTGCTCAACTGTGCGGCACCCGACACGGGCAACATGGAGACGCTGCACCTGTTCGCCGACGACGAGCAGCGCAAGCAGTGGCTGGAGCCGTTGCTCAACGGTGAGATCCGCAGCGCCTTCGCGATGACGGAGCCCGCGGTGGCCTCCAGCGATGCCCGCAACATCCAGACGACCATGCTGCGCGACGGTGACGACTACGTGATCAACGGCCGCAAGTGGTGGATCACCGGGGTCGCCGACCCGCGCTGCACGATCATGATCGTGATGGGCCGCACCAACCCGGATGCGGCCAGCCATCAGCAGCAGTCGATGATCCTGGTGCCCGTCGACACCCCCGGGGTCACGATCGAGCGGTCACTGCCGGTGTTCGGCTGGCAGGACCAACACGGGCACTGCGAGATCTCGTTCGACAACGTGCGGGTGCCGGTGTCGAACCTGCTGGGCGAGGAGGGCGGTGGCTTCGCGATCGCCCAGGCGCGGCTCGGGCCGGGCCGGATCCACCACTGCATGCGGGCGATCGGTGTCGCCGAGCGGGCGATGGCGTTGATGATCGACCGTGTACAGAAGCGCATCGCGTTCGGCAAGCCGTTGGCCGAGCAGGGCATGGTGCAGCAGCAGATCGCGTTGTCGCGAAACCAGATCGACCAGGCCCGGCTGCTCTGCCACAAGGCCGCGTGGACCATCGACCAGCACGGCAACAAGAGCAGGGAAGCGCAGAAGCAGGTCTCCCAGATCAAGGCGATCGCGCCGCAGATGGCGTGCGACGTGATCGACCGCGCCATCCAGGTGCACGGCGGCGCCGGCGTCAGCGACGACTTCCCGCTGGCCCGGCTGTACGCGTGGCACCGCGCGATGCGATTGTTCGACGGCCCCGACGAGGTCCACATGCGGACCATCGCGCGTGCCGAACTCGGTCAAGAGAAGTCCGCGTTCGCCGCGGCGGTGACGGGCTAGTGGTGGCCGACCGGCACGAAGGACGGGAACTCTCGGGAGCCTGGAACTTCCGCGACGTCTCCGAGCAGGCAGGCATCGCGCCCGGCCGGTTCTACCGGGCGAGCGAGTTGTCCAAGCTCGACGATGCCGGCCGTGCCGCGCTGGCGGGCTATGGCGTCACCGATGTCGCCGATCTGCGCACGCTGCGCGAACTCGAGCGGCACGGAGCCGGGTTGGTGCCTGCCGGCGTGGACATCCACCACCTGCCGTTCATCGAGACCGCCGCCTCCGACGATGAGGCCCCGCACGAGCACGCCTTCAAGCGGATGATGACCGACAAGCCCGAAGACGAGTCGGTCGCCGACGCCGCGGCGCGGTACATGACCGAGGAATACGGACGGATCGCCGGCGCCCCGCTGGCGCGCCAAGCCGTGCATCGCGTGGCCATGCTGCTGGGTTCCGGACGCCGGGTGCTCGCGCACTGCTTCGCGGGCAAGGATCGCACCGGGTTCACCATCGCGGTCGTGCTGGAGGCCGCCGGGGTCGAGCGCGACGCCATCATGGCCGACTACCTGCGCAGCAACGCCGCGGTGCCGCAGCTACGGGAGAGCATCCTGGCCACTATCCGCGAGCGCGCAGCCGAGGCACCAGAGGTGCTGGAGATGGCCGAGGCCCGGTTGACCGAGTCGGTGCTCGGGGTCCGTGAGGAATACCTCGACACCGCGCGCCGGACGATCGACACCGAGTTCGGTTCTCTGCGCGGCTATCTCGAGGCGGCGGGGCTCAGCGAGCAGGACATCGCCCGGTTGCGCGCCGCGCTCAACGACTGAGGCACGAGTCTTCCGCGCCGAAGGCTCCGCGCCGCGCCGAACGTACGGTTTATGACGAGTTCCGACTGATTTTCATCAGAAACCGTACTTTCGGGGGCCAGTGGGTCAGCCGTGCATGACCCACACGCCGATGCCCCACGCGACGGCGGCCAGCAACGCGCCCGTCAACTCCACCCCGACGGACAACGCCACACCCTTGAGGGCGTGCACGGTGGAGGCCCATGCCCTGGTGAGGTCGCGCCGGATCGCCAACTCGGCGGCGAAGACGCCCGCGACGAAGCCGATCAGCAGGCCGATGACGGGAATCACGAAGAAACCGACGAAACCGGCCAGCGCGCCGATCACCAGCACCGAGGTCCGGACGTCGGCCTGCCGCATGCGTTTCACCGGCCACGTGTACTTGATGACCATCGCGGCGGCGAACAGGGCCGCCGCGATGCCGAACGTCACCCACGACACCACGGTGCCCTCGACGAACGCCCACACGCCGATGGCGCCGATCACCAGCAATCCGCCCGGCAGGATCGGCAGGATGATGCCGGCAAGGCCGACGGCGATCGCCAGGGCGACGAGGACGATTCCGGCGGTGCTCACACCGTCGGCTCCAGGACGAGTTTCCCGTGCACCGCACCGTCGGCCAGGCTCTGCAGCGCCTGCACCCCGGCCGACAGCGGGAACCGCACCGGTGCAGGGGGTCTCAGACCGGCGTCGACGAGCTTGTTCAGCGCGGCACCGACCTCCGCCTGGGCTCCCGGGGTGCGGTTGACGAACTCGCCCCAGCCGACGCCGACGACGCTGACGTTGCGCAGCAGCAACCGGTTCACCTTCACGGTCGGGATGCCGCCCGCCGCGAAGCCGATGACCAGTAGCCTGCCCTCGGTGGCCATCGCGCGCACCGCGTCGTCGAACGCCTGACCGCCGATCGGGTCGACCACCAGGTCCACACCGCGTACGTCGGTGTGCTGTTTGACCGCATCGAGCCATCCATCGGTCAGCGGCAACACCACGTCGGCGCCGAGCGAGTCGACGAACTCGATGGCCGAAGGCCGGTGCACCATCGCAATGACCCTGGCGCCCAACGCCTTCGCGATCTGCACGGCGGCGGTACCCACCCCGCCTGCGGAGCCGAGCACCAGCACGGTCTCACCGGCGCGCAGCGCACCGCGGCGCTGCAATGCGAAGTACATCGTGTAGTAGTTGCCCAGCAGGCAGACGGCCGATGCGTCGTCGAGATCCTCGTGCGTCGGCACCACGCCCGACACCGGAATCGCCACCTGTTCGGCCCATGCACCGAGCAGGCTGAATCCCGAGACCCGCTGCCCGACAACGAATCCCGAATCAGCCGGGGCCGACCGTACCGTGCCTGCCACTTCGAGCCCGGGCACGAACGGCGGATCCATCCTCATCTGGTACTCGCCGCGGAGCATCAGCAGGTCGGGAAAGCAGACGCCGGCCGCACCGACGTCGACGACGACGTTGCCGGCCCCGCCGACGGGGTCGGGAACGTCGGTGTACACCAGCCCCGAAGGTCCCGACAGCTCTTGCGCGACAAGCGCTTTCATGGGTACGTCAGCCGAGGCTGAGGGTGGCCCGCTCGGCCGCCGACAGGTCGGTGATCTCGCCCCACTTGCCCGCGACGTCGTCGACCGAAGGCACGTCGGTGAACGTCACACCGGCGTTCTGGAACAGCGCGACCCGCTGCACCTTGCCGCCGCCGACGATGAACACCGAAGCGGTGTCGGGATTCTCCTCGGTGCACAGGTAGGCCACCACCGGGGCGACGTACTCCGGGGTCAGCTTCTCGAACACCTCGGGGGGCAGGATGTCCTGCGTCATGCGCGTCGCCGCGATCGGCGCGACGGCGTTGGCCTTGATGTTGTACTTGGCGCCTTCCTGGGCGAGCGTGTTGATCAGACCGACGAGGCCCAGCTTGGCGGCGCCGTAGTTGGCCTGGCCGAAGTTCCCGAACAGCCCGCTGGTCGAGGTGGCGACGACGACGCGGCCGAAACCGTTCTCCCGGAAGTGCGGCCATGCGGCGCGGATGACGTTGTAGCCGCCGTAGAGATGTACCTTCAGCACCGCGTCCCAGCTGCCGAACTCCATCTTGTGGAAGGTGCCGTCGCGCAGGATGCCCGCGTTGCTCACCACGCCGTCGACCTTGCCGAACTCGTCGATGGCGGTCTTGATGATGTTGGCCGCGCCCTCGGATTCGGCGACACTGTCATAATTCGCTACCGCTCGGCCGCCCGCGTCCTTGATCTCCTTGACCACCTCGTCGGCCATGGCCGAACCGGAACCGGTTCCGTCGCGCGCCCCGCCGAGGTCGTTGACGACGACGCTGGCGCCTTCACGCGCGAGGGTCAGCGCGTACTCGCGACCGAGTCCGCCTCCTGCGCCCGTGACGACGATGACACGATCCTGCACTCCTGGCACTGGTGTTCCTCTCCTGTGGGGGTCTCGCTGGTTGGGCGCGGGCCTGGCGCTATGGCATCAGAAGAGCTTGCGCGCCAGCTTCCACGCCTTCTCTGTATACGGCGGGTAGATCATCGCGGTGACATCGGGTCGGGTTGGCTTCGTCATCACCGACTTGCGGTGGCTGAACTCCTCGAAGCCGAACTTGCCGTGGTAAGCGCCCATCCCGGAGGGGCCGACGCCGCCGAACGGCAGTTTGTGGGTGGCGAAGTGGAAGACCAGATGGTTGACCACCATGCCACCGGCGGGCACCTCCTTGATCACCCGTTCGCGCACGGCCTTGGCCTTGGCGAACAGGTAGGCGGCCAGCGGCTTGGGCCGGGAGTTGACGAAAGTGATTGCCTCGTCGAGGGATTGGACTGTGACCACGGGAAGAATCGGCCCGAAGATCTCGTCGGTCATCAACGGCTCGTCGGGGGCGGGGTCGACCACGACGGTGGGCTGGATCTTCAGCGTCGACGCATCCGAACCGCCGCCGACGGCGACCCTGCCCTTGGTGGCGGCCAGGGCGGTGGTGAGCCTGTCGAAGTGGCGCTCGTTGACGATGCGCTTCCCGCCGGTGTTGCCCGCCTCGAACCCTTCGACGGCCTCCCTGATCTTGTCGACCAGCTTGTCGCGCACGGACGCCTCGGCCACCACGTAGTCGGGGGCGATGCAGATCTGGCCGGAGTTGATCAGCTTGGTCCAGGCGATGCGCTTGGCGGCCACGTCGATGTCGGCGTCGGCCGTCACGATCACCGGGCTCTTGCCGCCGAGTTCCAGGGTGACCGGCGTCAGATGCGGCGCCGCACCCTCGTAGACGCGGCGGCCGACCTCGGTGCCACCGGTGAACAGCAGATGGTCGAAGCCCTGGGCGATGAGTTCCTGGCTGACCGCGCCGTCGCCCTCGACCACGGCGATCGCGTCGTTGTCCAGGTATCGCGGCACCAGTTCGGCCATCAGCGCCGAGGAGGCCGGCGCCACCTCGGACGGCTTGAGCACCACGGTGTTACCCGCTGCGATGGCGCCGACGGCAGGGCCGAGGGTGAGTGCGAACGGGAAATTCCACGCACCGATGATGAGCACGGTGCCGTATGGCTCGTATTCGACCCAGGCCCGGCCGGGCAGCTGCGACAACTCCAGCAGGCGGTGGCGGCGCTTCATCCACTTGCCGACGTTCTTGGCCGCGAATGCGGCCTCACCGGTGGTACTGGCGACGTCGGCGAGCCAGGCCTCGAAGGGTGAGCGGCCCAGATCCTTTTCCAGGGCGTCGGCGACGGCGGACTCGTTGTCGGACATCAGCCGCTCGAGAGCGTGCAACTGTTCCTTGCGCCATTCGACGCTGCGGGTGCGGCCGGACGCGAAGGTCTGGCGGAGACGACGGACGGTCGCCGGGATGTCGACGACGTCGGGGCTCGTGGTCACCTGGGCGGGAGCGGCGGATTCGGTGGTCATGTTGGGGGGTCCTTCCTGACCTGCGGAGTACCCGAATGGTAACCAACCGGCCGGTTGGTGAACAGCGCCCGTACGGGGGTAAGCAGGATCCCGAAGGGGGTCAGACCCTTTCGCCGGTGACGAACGTCGAGAACGACTGCCCGTCGCTGTCGGCGATCTCCACGAACCGGCCGAGACGCCGCATCTCGTCGTTGGAGGACAGGGCGCCGGACCGCCAACCGTGCTCGGCCAGCCATACCGCGACGTCGGCGCGGTCGGGGTCTTCGTAGGTCAGTTCGGTGATGTCCATGGGCTGCACCCCGAACTGCGCGGTGAGCGAGGCGAACCGCTCCCGCATGCGCTCGCGGCGGTCCTCGGCGTGGATGCCCATGGTCTCCGCGGCGACCCGGCTTCCCGGCGCGGACAGTTCGGTGACCTGGGTGAAGAGTCGATCCTGGGCGTCGGCAGGCAGGTACATCAGCAGGCCCTCGGCCAGCCACGCGGTCGGCGTCTCGACATCGAACCCGGCTTTCACCAGCGCGGCCGGCCAGTCCTGCCGCAGGTCGACGGCGACTTCGCGACGATCCGCGGACGGTGCCACGCCGTGGCGGGCCAGGGTGGCGGCCTTGTACTCGAGCACCTTCGGTTGGTCGATCTCGTACACCGTGGTGCCGGCCGGCCACGGCAGGCGGAATGCCCGCGAGTCGAGTCCGGACGCCAAGATGACGACCTGACGGATACCGGCGTCGGCCGCCTCGGCGAAGAAGTCGTCGAAGAAGTGGGTGCGGACCGCCTGATAGTTGCCCATGTGCTGGAACATCGCGGCGATCTCGGCGTCGGTGTCAGCGATCTTGGCCATGAAGGCGTCGTCGAGCATGAACTCCCACGCTCCGGTGCCCGCGTCGGCGACCAGGATCTTGGCGTACGGATCGCGGATCAGCGGGTCGGGCCGGTCGGTCTCCGCGGCGCGGGCGGCGGCCACCATCACGGCGGTCGCCCCGACGCTGGAAGCGATGTCCCAGGTGTCGTTGTCGGTGCGCAGTGTGCTCATGCAGGGCTCCGTCTCATGTGACGAACAGGGATTACTTCGCCAGGCTATCTAATGCTCGGCGCGGTTCTCCCCCGCTGTGGCGCACACCACATCAGCGCAGGTCAGCCCACAGGCGATCCACAGCCGAGGCGCAGCCTGGCGTCAGTCGCCGAGCTTCCAGAGCCGGTTCGCCAGGAGTAGTTCGAGTTTGTGCACGACCGCACCGAGTTGCTCACGATCGCCGATGAAACCGGCGTAGAAACCCATGCCCCACAGCACCGCCACCAACATCTCCACGAGATGCCCGACGTCGGTGTCGGTGTTCAACTCACCGTTGGCGATGGCGTCGTTGACCGCCCAGGTCACGAAACTGCGCGAGTTCTGCAGCGAGTCGTGCTCGTCGGTGCTGAGTTCGGGATGGCGCTGAGCCTCCAGCACCGATGTCACGAGAAACGCCGCCGCGGAGCGGTCTTCGGCGTCGGACTGCGTCGCGACCGACAGGAAAGCCGACAGCCTGTCGATCAGGGCGGTCCGTTCATGCGCCTTGGCGATGCCCGCGCTAACAATCGTCGCGTTGGTCTGCTCCACCACCTCGGCCCAAAGGACGCGTTTGCTGGCGAAGTAGTGATTGATGGCCGGACGGGTCAGATCCGCACGGATGGCGATCGCCTGAAACGTCGCCGCGTCATAACCGAGTTCGCTGAATACCTCACGAGCAGCGCGCACGATGCGCTCCCGCGTTTCAGCGGCCTTCGCTGCGGGAGGACGACCTGGACCTCGACTCGCCGTATACGGCACGGTCAAATTGTGCCACACGTCACCGGGCCGGTGGCGACGGCACCCTCTCAGACGACCCGACCGTGACAATTCAGCAAATTCTCGATCGATGTCCGGTCACGCCCTCGGGCCTCCGGCGCGTCATTGACGAGTGAGCCGACGGCTGCCGAACTAGGGTTTCGGGGATGGGGGCTGTCGCGTCGCAGGAGGCGTATTTCGATGCCGGGCTGGATGTGTTGTGCGACCTCGGCTACGGCGGATTGAAGCTGGCCGAGGTGTGTCAGCGGCTCGGCGTCACGACCGGTTCGTTCTACCACTACTTCTCCAGTTGGTCGTCCTACACCCGCCAGCTTGTCGCGCACTGGCGTGAGGGCATGACCGTTGACATCCTGGAGGCCGTCCGGGCCGAGCCCGATCCGCGCAAGCGCATCGACACGCTGATCCAGGCCGGCCTCACGCTGCCGCACGGGGCGGAGGCCGCGATCCGGGTGTGGAGTTCCATCGACCCGCTGGTGCGCACGGTGCAGGCCGAGGTCGACCGGCAACGCTTCGAGGCGATGTACGAGTCGGCTCTGGCGATCCTGCGCAACGAGCGCCAGGCGAAGCTGTTCGCGGCGTGGGCGGTGTATCTGCTGGTCGGCTATGAGCAGGCGATCCTCCCACCGGACACCCCTGGCCTGGCGTGGATCGTCGCCCAACTGCTCGACTGCCTCGACTCCGGTCGGTTCGACTCGGTGCCCGACAGTGAGTGACCCGAGCGACGACGGGGACGTCCGGGCGGCCGCCGGGGTCGACGCGGACGGCGGGGCAGCGCCCGTCGAGCACGTCGTCGCCATGCTGCGCGAGCGCCTCTACGGCGCGATCTCGTGCCTGGCGACCCTCGCCGTGCTGACCCGCTACACGGGTGACGACACCAGCGGATGGGGACGCATGCTCGACGTCGCCGTCACGATGGGCAGTCTGTGGGCGGCCAGCCTGCTGGCGGACTGGGTCGCCCATCTGGGCGTGCACGAACAGGCGCCGGGCCGCGTCGAGGTCTGGCGGATGTTGCAGTCCTCCGGCCAGATCCTGCAGGCCAGCCTGCTTCCCCTGCTGGCGCTCGCGACCGCCGGCATCGGGGTGCTCGAGACCGACACCGCCATGTGGATCGCGAAGTGGATCCTCGTCGGCGAACTCGGCCTGATCGCCCTTGCCGCCGTTCGCAAGACCCGGTTGCCCCTGTGGCAGCAAATTGTGACTGTTGTCCTACTCACCGGCGTCGGGTTGCTGGTCATCGCCATCAAGGTCCTCGCCCACTGATGGTCGGCGGCGCGAACGGTTTCCGACACCGCGTCGCGCGGCGCATCCAACGGCGCGATCCGGAGAACGACGCACTGCGGCGTGCGCTGCGCGCCGCGCTGGTGGTGCCGTCGGCGGCGGCGCTGAGCATCGTCGTCTCCGGCGGCAACGCGCAGACGTCGCTGTTCACCATCTTCGGGTCGGTCGCGCTGCTGGTGTTCTCCGACTTTCCCGGTAATCGTCAGAACCGCGCGGTCGCCTACGCCGGGTTGGCGCTCAACGGGTTCGTGCTCATCACGCTGGGCACGCTGGTGTCCCCGCATCCGATTCCCGCGGTGCTGGCGATGTTCGTCCTCGGGGTGGTGGTGACGTTCTCGGGGGTGCTCAGCGAGACGATCGCCGCGGGCCAGCGCGCCACGTTGCTGACGTTCGTCCTGCCGGCGTGTACCCCGCCGGGACCGATCGGGGACCGCCTCCTGGGATGGACCATCGCGCTGGCGGTGTGCGTGCCCGCAGCGCTTTTCGTGCTCCCGCCTCGCCATCACGGCGCGCTGCGGCGGCACGCCGCCAAGGCCTGTCGCGCGCTGGCCGACAGGCTCGACGGACGCGCGTCCGCCGCCGAGGTCACCGCCGCGATGGACGCGTTGCGCGCCAACTTCCTCGGCGCCGATTTCCGGCCGGTCGGCCTGACCGCAGGCAGCCGGGCCCTGGTGCGGGTCGTCGACGATCTCGAGTGGGTCACCGACCGCACGGGGCAGAAGGCCGGCGCCGCGCTCGCCGACATGAAGGACCCCGCGGTGCGGGTGCTACGCGACGCGGCCGCGGTGCTGCGCATCACCCGGGTCGCCAGGCGCGACGCGGCCCGCGCCGACCTCGACGCGGCCCTGGTCGAGTTGCGCACGGCGGCGCGCGGCCGCTACCGCGAGGACCTCTC
>NZ_JACKSH010000143.1 GCF_025821625.1 Mycolicibacterium pyrenivorans | reverse complement strand
TGGTCCCGGCCGTGCCGGCGGGTCCGCCGGTGCCCGCTGCACCGGCGGCCGCGCTCCCCGCGGTGCCCCTCGGCGATGCGCTGCCGGGGCTGCCACTGCTGCCCGCCACTTTGCCGGTCCCGCACGACCTCGTCTGCGAGGGCACCGCATGGTCGGCCGGCCAGTCCCCGGACGAATCGGGCGTACCGACCGCCTCGACCCGGCAGGATCGTCGCGACGAATGGTGATCTCCGGCACATCCGCCGTCGGCCCCGGGTCGTGAGCGGCGAGATTATCGTTGCTGCAGTGCGGAATTCACGACCCGAATCCGTTGCCCCGTGCCATCCTGTATGCACCGTCACGTCGCGGCGGGCAGGGTGACGTTGCCGGCGCGAGCGGGGCCGAATCCTGGGCGAATGCGATCCCGGTGTGGTGATTCGTACCCATGTTCTGCTGATGCCGGGTTACTGTCTGTGGCGTTGCAGCTGACACTGGGAGGATATGGATGAGCGCCTATCAAACCGTGGTGGTCGGTACGGACGGCTCTGATTCGTCGTTGCGTGCCGTCGACCGCGCCGGTCAGATCGCCGCCGGGGCCAACGCGAAGGTTATCGTTGCGACGGCCTACTTCCCGCAGAGCGAGGATCAGCGCGCCGCTGACGTGCTCAAGGACGAGGGCTACAAGATGTCGGGCAATGCCCCGATCTATGCGATCCTGCGCGAGGCACGGGACCGTGCGAAAGCCGCCGGAGCCGAGAACATCGAAGAGAAGGCCGTCGTCGGGGCACCCGTGGACGCGCTCGTCGAGCTCGCCGAGGAGGTGGGCGCGGACCTGCTGGTGGTGGGTAACGTCGGCCTGAGCACCATCGCCGGGCGGTTGCTCGGCTCGGTGCCCGCCAACGTCGCGCGTCGGTCCAAGATCGACGTGCTGATCGTGCACACTTCCTGACCGGAACCCACATCGGAACAACCCTGGGCCGGCGACCCGCCGACCCAGGGTTGCCGGGTGTCAGGTGTTGGAAGCCTTCGCGATGCTCGTGATCGCCGCGTCGAGCATGGCGTCGAACTCGTCGTCGCTCTGCTGAGCTGAGAGCCCCTCGGTGAGTGCGCGGGAGAAGCTGGCGATCACGCCGTGGTTTCTCGCGAGCTTGTCGCACGCCTCATCGCGGCTGTAGCCGCCGGACAGCGCCACCACGCGCAGCACCTTGGGGTGGTCGACGAGCTCGCGGTAGAGGTCGTCGACGTCGGGCAGGGTCAGCTTGAGCATGACGACCTGACCGTCGGCGAGGCTGTCCAGACCCTTGAGCAGCGCGGCCTTGAGCTGTTCTTCGGCCTTGCCCTTCTCCGGGCTGTGGATGTCGACCTCGGGCTCGATGATCGGTACCAGACCGGCGCCGATGATCTGGCGGCCGACCTCGAACTGCTGGTCGACGACGGCATCCAGGCCCGCACCGGGCATTTTGATGACCGAACGCATCTTCGTGCCGAAGACGCCCTTGTCGCGGGCGCGGGCCAGCAGGTCGTCGAGGTTCGGGATGGGCTTCATGACCTGGGCCCCGTCCTGCTCGTCGGCGAGGCCCTTGTCGACCTTGAGGAACGGAACGACCTGCTTGACGTTCCAGAGGTAGTCCGACGTGGGGCGACCGTCGATCTCACGGTCCATGGTGTCCTCGAACAGGATCGCCCCGAGGACGCGGTCGCCGTCGAAGCTCGGGCTGGTGATGATGCGGGTGCGCATCTGGTGAACCAGATCGAACATCTCCCCGTCGTCCGAGTAGGCGTCCTCGGCGATGCCGTACAGCTTCAACGCCTTGGGCGTGCTGCCGCCACTCTGATCCAGCGCCGCGATGAACCCGGCGCCGCGCTGCGCCTTGTTGAACTGATCGCTGTTCATGTTGTGTTCCGTGCCTCCTGTGTCACCATCCGCGCTCGCGCCATTCGCCCAGATGCGGGCGTTCGGCTCCCAGCGTCGTGTCGTCGCCGTGTCCTGGATACACGACTGTGTCATCTGCGAAGACGTCGAACACCCGACTGGTCACGTCGCCCAGGAGTTGCTCGAAGTCTCCGTCTTTCCAGGTCTTGCCGACGCCGCCGGGAAACAGGCAGTCGCCCGTGAACAGCTGCACCGCGTCACCGGCGGCCGGGCCGCGCAGTGCCAGCGCCACCGAGCCGGGGGTGTGGCCGCGCAGGTGAATGACGTCGAAGTCGAGGTCGCCGACGGTGACGGTGTCGCCGTCGGCCAGCAGGCGATCGGGGGTGACGGGCAGCGGCCCGGCGTCCAGCCGGTGCGCGGCGGTAGGGGCACCGGTGGCCTCGACGACCTCGGACAGCGCCATCCAGTGGTCCTGATGCTGGTGGCTGGTGACGATCAACGACAGCTTCGGTGCGTACTTCTCGATCAGCTCGAGCAGGATGGCCGGGTCGTTGGCGGCGTCGATGAGTAGGGTTTCGCCCGTGTGGGAACAGGTCACGAGGTAGGCGTTGTTGTCCATGGATCCGACCGACACCTTGACGATCGAGGCGCCGGGAAGGATGCGCCGGGCTGCAGTCCGGGGCTCGACGTGGCCCGTGTAGTTGTCGTCGACGACTGTCATGGTGACTCACGTTACTTCCCGCAGTCGAGCTGCCGACGAGGGCTTGGCCCAGCTTTGTCGGAGGGGCCACCTAGCATTGTGTCTGTGGTGCGTCTACCTGGATGCGTCGGGCACGGAACTGGGTATGCGCGAGTGATTGTGGGAAAGGACGGAGTTGGCTGACCGCCTGATCGTCAAGGGTGCCCGGGAGCACAATCTTCGCGGCGTCGACCTCGACCTACCGCGCGACGCGATGATCGTGTTCACCGGGCTCTCGGGCTCCGGCAAATCATCGTTGGCGTTCGACACGATCTTCGCCGAGGGGCAACGCCGCTACGTCGAGTCGCTGTCCGCGTACGCGCGGCAGTTCCTCGGCCAGATGGACAAGCCGGACGTCGACTTCATCGAGGGGCTCTCGCCCGCGGTGTCGATCGACCAGAAATCGACCAACCGCAACCCGCGCTCGACCGTCGGCACCATCACCGAGGTCTACGACTACCTGCGCCTGCTCTACGCCAGGGCGGGAACGCCGCACTGCCCGGTGTGCGGGGAGCGCATCGCCCGCCAGACGCCGCAGCAGATCGTCGACCAGGTCCTCGCCATGGACGAGGGGCTGCGCTTCCAGGTGCTCGCACCGGTGGTCCGCACCCGCAAGGGTGAGTTCGTGGACCTGTTCGACAAGCTCAACACCCAGGGTTACAGCAGGGTCCGCGTCGACGGCGTGGTGCATTCCCTGACCGACCCGCCGAAGCTGAAGAAGCAGGAGAAGCACGACATCGAGGTGGTCGTCGACCGCCTGACCGTCAAGGCCTCTGCCAAGCAGCGCCTCACCGACTCGGTGGAGACCGCGCTGAACCTGGCCGACGGCATCGTCGTGCTCGAGTTCGTCGACCGCGACGACGACCACCCCCACCGCGAGCAGAGGTTCTCCGAGAAGCTGGCCTGCCCGAACGGGCACCCGTTGGCCGTCGACGATCTCGAGCCCAGATCGTTCTCCTTCAACTCGCCCTACGGCGCGTGCCCTGAGTGCGTCGGCCTCGGCATCAAGAAGGAGGTCGACCCGGACCTCGTCGTGCCCGACCCCGACCTCACCCTGGCCGAGGGCGCCATCGCACCGTGGTCGATGGGGCACACCGCCGAGTACTTCACCCGGATGCTCTCCGGTCTCGGCGATCAGCTCGGTTTCGATGTCGACACCCCGTGGAAGAAGCTTCCCGCCAAGGCGCGCAAGGCGATCCTCGAGGGCTGCGACGAGCAGGTGCACGTGCGGTACAAGAACCGCTACGGCCGCACCCGGTCCTACTACGCGGACTTCGAGGGCGTCATGGCGTTCCTGCACCGCCGCATGGAACAGACCGACTCCGAACAGATGAAGGAACGTCTCGAAGGCTTCATGCGCGACGTGCCGTGCCCGGAATGCGACGGCACCCGCCTCAAGCCCGAGATCCTGGCGGTGACCATGACCGCGGGGAGTTTCGGCGCGAAGTCGATCGCGCAGGTCGCCGAGCTGTCGATCGCCGACTGCGCGAACTTCCTCAATGCGCTGACCCTGGGTACCAGGGAGGCCGCCATCGCCGGGCAGGTCCTCAAGGAGATCCAGTCCCGGTTGGGCTTCCTGCTCGATGTCGGCCTGGATTACCTGTCGCTGTCCAGGGCGGCGGGCACGTTGTCCGGCGGTGAGGCGCAACGCATCCGCCTGGCCACCCAGATCGGTTCCGGCCTGGTCGGGGTGCTCTATGTGCTCGACGAACCGTCCATCGGGCTCCATCAACGCGACAATCGCCGGTTGATCGACACCCTGGTGCGGCTGCGGGATCTCGGCAACACCCTGATCGTCGTCGAACACGATCTCGACACCATCGCCCACGCCGACTGGGTCGTCGACATCGGCCCGGCGGCCGGTGAGCACGGCGGTCAGATCGTCCACAGCGGTACCTACGAAGATTTGCTCACGAACCCGAATTCGATTACCGGGGCCTATCTTTCGGGCAAGGAGCAGATCGAGATCCCGGCGCTGCGGCGGCCCGCAGACCGCAAGCGCCAGCTCACCGTCGTCGGCGCGCGCGAGCACAACCTGCGCGAGATCGACGTGACCTTCCCGCTGGGCGTGCTCACCTCGGTGACCGGTGTGTCCGGCTCCGGAAAGTCCACGCTGGTCAACGACATCCTGGCCTCGGTGCTGGCCAACAAGCTCAACGGCGCCCGCCAGGTACCGGGACGGCACACCCGGGTGACCGGCCTGGACAAGGTCGACAAGCTGGTCCGCGTCGACCAGTCACCGATCGGCCGGACGCCGCGGTCCAACCCGGCGACCTACACCGGCGTCTTCGACAAGATCCGCACGCTGTTCGCGGCGACCACCGAGGCCAAGGTCCGCGGCTATCAGCCGGGCCGGTTCTCGTTCAACGTCAAGGGCGGGCGCTGCGAGGCCTGCTCGGGCGACGGCACCATCAAGATCGAGATGAACTTCCTGCCCGATGTGTATGTGCCGTGCGAGGTGTGCCAGGGCGCCCGGTACAACCGGGAGACCCTCGAGGTGCATTACAAGGGCAAGACCATCGCCGAGGTACTCGACATGTCCATCGAGGAGGCGGCCGAGTTCTTCGCGCCCATCACGTCCATCCACCGCTACCTGAAGACGTTGGTGGACGTCGGTCTCGGGTACGTGCGGCTGGGTCAGCCGGCGCCGACGCTGTCCGGGGGCGAGGCGCAGCGCGTGAAGCTGGCCTCCGAGTTGCAGAAGCGCTCGACCGGTCGCACGGTGTACATCCTGGACGAGCCGACCACCGGGCTGCACTTCGAGGACATCCGCAAGCTGTTGATGGTGATCAACGGCCTTGTCGACAAAGGCAATACGGTCATCGTGATCGAGCACAACCTCGACGTCATCAAGACGTCGGACTGGATCGTCGACATGGGTCCCGACGGAGGTTCGGGTGGCGGCACCGTGGTGGCGACGGGCACCCCGGAGGATGTCGCGGCCAACGTCGACAGCTACACCGGTCACTTCCTCGCCGAGGCGTTGGGCGTCGCGCGGCCGAAACCGGTCAAAGCTCGCAGCAGGCGCAAGGTCAGTGCCTAACCCCTGCTCAGTGGAGACGGAAACCGCGGACTGACGCGCACCCCGCCCAGCCATGCGGTGAGTTCCTCGGCGCGCGCCGACAACTCCTTGCGCGCCCGGCGGCCGACGCCTTCGAGGAGCAGCAGTTGAACTCGGCCGTCGGCGTCCTGGCGCCAGGCCCCCACGACGCGGCCGTCCACCCACACCGTCGGCCCCGCGTTGCCGTTGCGGTCGAAGACCTGACTGCGGTGCGGGCCGAGATACCAGTCGCGGTCGAACCACCCCATCGTCGTGACGTCCAGGCCGGGCAGCAGCGCGCACCAGGGTGCCACCTCCGGTTCAGGCTCGTCGTCACCGGGCAGCACGAATCCGGTCGCGCCGTCGATGTCCACCTCGACGGCCCGGATGTCGCGCAGCGCCTGGCGCGCCCAGTTCAGCGTGTTGCCGAACCACCACTTGATGTCGGTGACCGTGGCAGGGCCGAAGGCGTGCAACCATCGGCGGACCAGGTCGGCACGCGCAACGTCGGGCGCCACGGCGGTCGCAGGACCCAGCCAGTCGGCGGCCGGCACCCAGCGGGGTCGCGACGTGGTCCACCCGCCGTCGTTCGGGCCGCGGACGATCTCGCCGCGTGCCGACAGCAGCGTCAACACCCGCGGCGCCAGATGGCCCTCGCCACCCCATGTCTTACCCGGCGCCGGGTCGTACGTCCCGGTCAGTTCGGGCAGTGCCTCGCGTAACTGCCTGGCCGAGCGCCCTCCGGTGCGTCCCAGGTGGTCGACGACGGCCGAGCAGGCGGTTTGCAGCCACGCGTGCCCGTCGGCGGCCACCCCCGCGCGCTCGGCGTCGGCGACGAGGCGGCGGTGCTCGTTGGCCGCGACCCTGTCGCTGGCGGCCGACTGGATCGACGGCAGGTCCTCGGGACGCACGACCCACAGGGTGCGCCGCATCGCGAGGTGCTTGACCAGCGTGCGGTCCTCGTACAGCGCGGCCTGGACGTCGGGAACCGAGCAGCCGGGGATCCGGGCCCACAGCGACAGATACGGCGTCGCCGGGTCGGTGGCGTGCAGGCCGACCAGTGATCCGGCCAGCGCCGCCGGCGAGGCGGGCGGGGCACCGGCCGCCAGGTGATGACGCCTGGCCAGCCGGGCCCGCCGCTCGTCCACCGTGAAAGACCTCATCGTCGACGAACCGTACCGGCGGACACCGACACCGGCGCGAAATTGGGATCGGTAGCGGTCACGTTGATCTTGACTTCACCTCGACGACGCCACCGAGGCGAAGCACGAACGAAGGGAAACACCGTGGAGGGAATGATGGCGATGAAGCGAGTTGCCGCAGGCGTGATCACGCTGGCCGCGGGTACCGCGATGCTGGTGGGTTGCTCGGACGACAAGGCCACGACGTCCGAGAGCACGGCCGCGGAGAGCGCACAGACCTCCGCGGTCGACGCCGGTGCACAGACCGAGGTCAAGGTCGACGGCGCCGATCTGGCGGGTCTCGACCTGAACTCGGTGACCTGCGTCAAACAGGGCGGCAAGATCAACGTCGCCAGCGGCGCGATCGGTGGCCAGCAGGGGCTCGGCATCGTCATGACCGACGAGGCGACGCCGGTGGTCGAGTCGCTGGGCATGGTGGTCGACGGCAACGCCCTCGCGGTCGCCAACGCGATGGGCGCCAAGAGCGGGTCGGCCGAGGTCACGGTCGACGGCGAAAGCTACACGATCACCGGCGAAGCCGTCGGCGCCGACATGGCCAATCCGATGGCGGGGATGATCACCAAGCCGTTCACCGTCACGGTGACCTGCAGCTGACCGCTCCTGCCCGGGGAAGCGGCGGGCGTTCCGAACACGTCCGCCGCTTCCTATGATTCAGCGGTGACCCCCTCCGACGTCGAGCGGGACCTCGAGCGGGCCCGCCACCTGGCCTTCGCTGCCGACGAGGAAGCAGCGAAGGACCTGCTGCTGTCGTTGATGCCGGCCATCGAGGAGACCGATCGCGACGATCTGATGCTCGAGGTCTACGCCCAGCTGGGCGAGATCTACCTGGTCCGCACTGCCTACGACGGGGTGACGGAATGCCTGAAACGCATGAACGACTGCCTGACGATCTACTCGCAGATCCGGGCGGGAGCACGGCCCGACGCCGCCGATCAGGTCACGATGCCCGACGAGGCGGTGGACGCCATGATCTGCCGTTACACGCGCCGCGCGCAGTTTCTGCAGACCGGGTTGGCCGCGACGCACGGCGAGCACGAGTCCGCCGAGGGGTGGCTCCGATTGCTCGGTCAGGACGCCGGCGTGTTCTCTGACCTCGACGCAGAGCACGCCTACCTGGTGACCCACGCACAGATCCTGTGCGCGGTGGCACTGTGCGATGACGACCTGCATGTGCAGTCGATCCCGCTGTGGGAGAAGGTCTTCGACGCCCTCGACGGGCCAGGGGACGGCAGCGAGTTCGACGACACCCTCAGGGTGCTCGCCGGCACCGGCTACGGCCGGTTCTGCGTCGACACCGGACGCCTGACCGAGGCCGAACCCTGGCTGCGCCGTGCCGGGGCCAGGGCACAGGCGCGGGACTGGCACCTGGCGACCGCCCGAACACAATTGGAGCGGGCCACCGCGGCGTGGGTGGCCGGTGACCGGCGGCTGGCACAGGATCTGGTCCACGGCGCGTATCCGGCGATCGCCGAGCACGCCCGCGCGCACGACGTCTCACGGTGTTGGTTGCTGTTCGGTCTGCTCGGCATCTCGGTCGGTGCGCTCGATGACGCCGACGAGCGCCTCGGTCACGCTGAACGGCACTGGCGTGAGCTGGGCCGGCCGCTGCACATCCACCGAATCCTGTTGCAGCGCAGCTGGGTCGACATCCTGCGCGAAGACTTCGGTGCCGCCGCCGAACGTGTCACGGCCGCGCGTGCCTTGCTCGACGACTGGCCGCGGCACAGCTGGCTGCAGTACGCCAGGCTCGACGATCACCTCGGGTCGCTCCTCCGTGCGCAAGCCGTGTCCGATCCCGATACGGCCGAGGAGAAGTTGGCGCGGGCCTGCGAGCTCAAGGTGCCTGCCGCGCTGGCCGTGGACTCGGTCCGATACGCACTCGGTGACGCCGACGCCCGGATGCGCTGGGCCACTCATGTGTCGGCTCGCATGCTGGCCGGCGCCTTCGCGGTGGCCTGGGAGTGGGGGAACACCTCATTGGTGAGCGAGTTGATCGAATACCACTGCGCGCGAGGCACCTTCAGTGTGCCCGAAACGTCCGCGCCCGCGGACTGGGCAGACACCGCGACCGCCGCGGTTCCCGTCGACGACACCGGCGAGTACGCGCTGGTGGCCTCCGGACCCGGGCCAGGTGCCGGCGCCGCGGGCACCGGGCCGTTGACGAAGCTGGGTGCACTCCCGCCGCTGCGGATGGATCCCGGGTCAGAGCCGATCCTGGTGCGATACCGGGAGTTGGCGTTCCAGCGTTATGGCCGTCAGGTGACCGCCGCCGACCCGGAGTGGTCGACATGGCCGTGAACCCGCCGAACCCCACCTTGGTGCTGCGTTATGCCGACGTCGGCGTCGCCACCTACGCCAGCCTGCGGGTGGTCGGACAACCGTCCGCGACGGTCACCTGGGTGATCGAGGAGTCCGCGCTCAGGACAGTGGGGGACCTGCTGACCGACGCCTTACCGGAACCGCGGCCGCCGGAGAGTCCCCGTGAGGCGATCGAACGTGCCGTTGCCAGAGGCTCTTTGGCAACCCCGGCGGCGGAGAAGGAACTGGCCGCCGTTCTCGGTGAACACCTCATCGCTCCCGCGGCGTGGCAGCTCATCGCCGAACACGCGTCCCGGTCACTGCCCACGCTGTTCGTGGCGCCCACCGCGAGACTGGCCACGGCGCCCTGGTCGTTGTTGGCCTCGAACGCCACGCCCGACGGCCGTGGACCGCGGCTGATCGAAGTCGCCGACATCCTGATGGCCGCGCCGCCCAACATCGCGAACTCGCCTCGGCGCCCACCGCGGTCAGATGATCGAGGTGAGGGTCCACCGTTGCTGATCCTCGATCCGCGGGTGCCTGGGCAGCTCCCGGACTCGCCGCTCGGTTCGGTGCTGGGCAGACCCGACGCCGACGGCCCACTGGCCCGCCACTTCGCCGCGCTGATGGAACGATGCGCCGTGCTCCCCGGCGTGAACACCGCGGTGGCGTTGTTCCGCAACGCCGAGGCCGACCGCGCCTGGCTCGCCGAGCAGCTCGATCTGCAGCCGAGCAGGTTGTTGTTCGTCGGGCATGCCACCGCCGCCGACGGCGATGTCGGACACGCCGACCGCGCGGCAGTGCACCTGGCCGAACCGCGGCCGCTGACCGCCGCAGACATGATGACGGCGCGGTTGCCCATTCCGCCCCGGGCCGCGCTGCTGGCCTGCGCATCGGGGGGTGATTACCGGTTCGATGAAGCCACCGGGCTGGTCGCCGCGCTGATCCTCGGCGGCGCGGTGCTGGTGACGGCCACGCTGTGGTCACTGCCCACCACCGCCGGATACCGTCAGTTCTGCGGTACTGCAGGCGAATTCGCCGACCCGATGGGCGAGGTCGTCGTCGCGGTCGACACCGCCCATCAGGCCGAGCACGCCGGCCGTGCGGTGAACTCCTGGCAGCGGCGGCAGCTGGACCGGTGGCGTGCCGGAGAGGTCACGGCGAGCCCGCTGTACTGGGCGGCGCTGACCACCTACGCGGTGGATGGGGCGCGATGACCACCGGGCGAGCGGAGCGACGGGGGGACAATCCCGGGATCCATGCGACGCTCACCCCCGCGGCACGTACACGGCCACCGCGGTCTCATCGCCGGGGCGGTAGCACATGTCGATGATGCTGCCGGGGGTGAACCTGTCCAGGGCCGACCGGGGGATGAGCGTGGTCTCCCTGGCCGGGAACTGGCCGCCCTCAGGGCGGCTCACCATGACGTCCAGCTCGACCTCATGGCAGTCCGCGTCGACCGCACCGGTCGACCGCGCCGCGACCACGACACCGCGCGACCTCACCACGGTGCCCGTCGGAACGAGCAGGACTGCCGCGGTGCCGACGAGCAGAAAACCGAAGAACACGAGTGGTAACACGCTGGGCATGCCGTCAGCCTCGGTGAGCCACCCGGCTACCGAACCCAACTTCTATTCTGTTCCGATGAGCGCCGGCCCCGAGGTAGCCGTTGCCGTGCGGCAGCCACGTCGTGCGGTGATCGAACGGGCGTGGCGTCGCATCGGCCCCGGCGTCGAGGTGCTCAGTGCCGACGACGGGGGCCCACTGAGCCGGACCGTCAAGAGGATCATCGACCCGCTGGTGCTGCGGCTCCGTGCCAACACGAAGTACTCGGCCCCTCTGGTGACCGCGGACGTCGCCGCGGAGATGCATCAGGTGATCGTCGGGCAGGCCGCGACGCTGCGCGCCACCGCCGAGTGGTTCGACCTCCTGAAACGGGAGCGACGCCGACTCCGGATCACCACCGGAAACGCCCAGGAGCTCTATTTCCCGGTCTGCTTCGAGCTCGCGGTCGGCAGGGGCGCGCCCGCTCACGAGGACCGCGAGGCGGCCGAACGGCACCTGCGAGACATCCACTCCGACCGCGACCGCACCGCGATCGAGGTGCTCAATCAGCACGTCGGCGACGGTGCGGTGGTCGCGGCGCTGTCGGCGCAACTCGTTCGCAGCTGGCGCGATGTGCGGGCCGGCGACCAGATCACCGGTCCGTTCCTGGCGGGCCTGAGCACCGTGCTGGGACGGGCCGACGGTCACAATGCCGCCGCGGCCCGCCAGCGGGTGTGGTCGGCGCTGGTGGCGGACGCGACGCCGTACAACCTCGGCGCCGCCGCCCACCGTGACTGCTCGACGCTGCCGTGGTCGATCGTCGATCTCGGTCTGAGTTCCGTTGAGCCGCAGTCGACTCCGTCGGTCACGGGCGGTGACGGCGACCGGCCGCTTGACCGCAGCGTGGTCGATCGGGTCCGCGCGACCATGCGCCGGGCGATGGATCGCGACGAGCTTCCCGACGTGCCGCTGTTGTGCGCCGAAGAGGTCGATCGATGCTGTGCGCCATGGGGTCTGCTGGCCGAGGACAAGCAGGCGACGCTGATCGCCGGGATCGAGGTCTCCGCCG
Organism: Mycolicibacterium pyrenivorans; assembly: GCF_025821625.1. Lineage (GTDB taxonomy): Bacteria > Actinomycetota > Actinomycetes > Mycobacteriales > Mycobacteriaceae > Mycobacterium > Mycobacterium pyrenivorans. The sequence continues at coordinate 35,668 of NZ_JACKSH010000143.1, read as the reverse complement.
ATTTGGCGCCGCTCGACGAGTCGGCGCAGCCCCGCCATGATCTGTCGGGCCAGATCCAGGCCAGGCTGCGCAAGGAGGCCTACGTGCTGCACGCCCGGCGGTATCTGGTCGCAGGTGTGCCGGTGCATCCGCGCCAGCAGCACGTGATCGACGACCTCGCGGCCTTCCACAAGCCCTACCTCAATCGGTTGTGGGCACGCCTGCACGGCCGCGACGTCTGGCAGGAACCGTGCACCGACGTCGACGACGTCCGTGCGGTGCTCGCGGGCGTGGCCCGATCCGTGAGCCTGGACCACCGTCAGCGCATCAAGTCGATGCTGGAACTGCAGGTGGTGCGGACGCGGGGAGCAGGAGGGCCCTGGGGATGAGATTCATGGGTGTTGCCGGCCTGTGGACCACCGGCCCGGCGCCGGAGGCGGTGCCGCTGACGGCGGTGCTGGAGGTCTGCGGCGCGGTGCTGTCGTGGACGGTTGACGACCCGGCAGCCCGGGTCCAGATTGCGTTCACCGAACCCGCACGGGCCGAATGGCTTTGGCGACTCGTCGGGGAGCGCGGGCACAGCTCGATCGTCGAAGCCCTCGAGGCCGGTCTCCCGGCGGGGGAGCGAGAGGTCGCAGGCGTCGACTTCGCGGCCGACACGCTTGCCCCGTTGCGACGGCTGGCGCTCGGCCAGTGGATGCGGCGGTGGTGGCCGGCGAGCAGGCGCGACGGCATCGCCGAACTGGACAGTGCGCTGCTCGACGGTGAGATCGCCCTGCTCACCGCCGCGGCCGAGGACTTCTTCGGAGACGGCACGTTCGATTCGGACGTGGCAGGGCTGCTCCGTCCGCACACCCAGGCGCTCAGCGCCTTTGCGCGGCTGGGGGATCCGCGTGTAGTGCACATCGTGCAGGCGTGCGCGGAGTTGGCCGAGGACATCGGGGTGGCATTTGCGGAATCCACGGCAGTCGCCGCGCCGGGGCGCCGTGCCGACTACGCACTGGCTGCGGGGCCCGGAACGGCCGGGCGGGGCGGGGCGATCGCCTCGGGGGTGGGGTCGGTCAACTGGGGCGCGGTGCCGCAGGGCGTCTTCGACGCGGCCGAGGACACCGTCGGCTGGCGCATCGAGGCCGACGGCGCGGGGGTCGGCGCGGTGGTGCACACCGAATTGGCCGGCTCCGGTTCGCCGGAAGGAGTCGAGGTGCGGTTCAGGTCGGGTGCGATCACCGGGGAGGGCAGGCTGGACGCGACGGGAAGCGCGACGCTGTCGCTGTTCGACGAAGAAGACCATCCGGTGCCGGAAACTGCTGCCTGGAACCATGATTGGCGCGGCACCGAGGTGACCGTCGGCGTGGAGGTCGACGAGTCGGCTCAAGTGCGGGACCGGGTGCGCGCTCTTGTGCGGGCCCGGCTGCGGCGCCCGGGCGACGACGCCTTCCTCGCGGAGTTGCTCGCCGCCGAGTCCGACTACTGAGCGTCGTCCTCTGCGTGCATGGACTGGCGGATCTGCGCCAGCCGGTCGGCCGCGGCCTTCTGCCGGGCGGCGTACTGTTCCTCGGCGCTGCGGCCTTCCGGGGTCTCGGCGGCGAGTTCCGCCGACCCGATGGACGTCGTATAGCGCGTCTCGATCTTCTCGCGGACCGACTCGAAGGTCGGCACTCCGCTGCCGGTGTAGCCGGTGTCGACGGGTTCGGCGGCTGGCAGCGGCGTGACGTCTGCCTCGGTGCTGGGTTCGTCCGGCATACCGACCACGCTACCTCCCGGGACCACCGCGCCGCGGTGGAGATGACCGGCCGGCAGGTGGTTGCTACCGCGGTTTGGCCAGCGGGAAGGGCAGGGTCTCGCGGATGCTGCGGCCGGTGATGAGCATGACCACGCGGTCCACCCCCATGCCGAGACCGCCCGTCGGCGGCATGGCGTACTCCATGGCCTGCAGGAAGTCCTCGTCGAGTTCCATCGCCTCGGGGTCGCCGCCGGAGGCGAGCAGCGACTGCTCCTGCAGTCGGCGGCGCTGTTCGACGGGATCGGTGAGTTCGCTGTAGGCGGTGCCGAGTTCGACGCCCCAGGCGACGAGATCCCAGCGCTCGGCGATCCCGGGGATACTGCGGTGAGGCCGGGTCAACGGCGACACCGACGTCGGGAAGTCCTTGTAAAACGTGGGTTCGGTCGTCTGATCCTCGACGAGGCGTTCGTAGAGTTCGAGCACGACCGCCCCCGCGTCCCAGTGGGTGAGGTAGGGGATGCCCGCGGCGTCGCACAGCCGGCGAAGGGTGGGTAGATCGGTCTCCGGCGCGATCGATTCGCCGAGGGCCGCGGACACCGCACCGTGCACGGTCTCGACCCGCCACTGCCCGGAGATGTCCACGGGCTGCAGGACGCCGTCCTCGCGGGGGCGCAGGAACACCTGTGCGCCGTTGGCGGCCTGGGCGGCGTTCTGGATCAGCTCGCGGCAGCCGTCGATCCACACGTTGTAGTCGGCGTGCGCCTGGTAGGCCTCCAGCAGCGTGAACTCCGGGTTGTGGCTGAAGTCGACGCCCTCGTTGCGGAAGGCTCGTCCCAGCTCGAAGACCCGCTCGACGCCACCGACGCACAACCGCTTGAGATACAGCTCGGGAGCGATGCGCAGATACAGGTCGAGGTCGTAGGCGTTGATGTGGGTCAGGAAGGGCCTGGCGTTGGCGCCGCCGTGGATCTGCTGCAGGATCGGTGTCTCGACTTCCAGGAATCCTTTGGCGACAAGGGTTTCCCGGATCGCGTGCAGGACGCCGCTGCGCGCCTTGATCAGATCGCGCGCCTCGGTGTTGATCGCCAGGTCGACGTAGCGGGCCCGCACCCGCGCCTCCTGGTCGGTCAGCCCCTTCCACTTGTCGGGCAGGGGCCGCAGGCACTTGCCGATGAGTCGCCACCGGGTCACCATCACCGACCAGGCGCCGGACCGGCTGCGCCCCATGGCTCCCGTCACCTCGACGAGATCGCCGAGATCGATCGTGCGGGTGAAGTCGGCGGTTCCGGCGTCACCGAGCATCGCGTTGTCGAGCAACAGCTGAGTCTCGCCGGACCAGTCGCGCAGTTGGGCGAAAAGCACACCGCCGTAGTCACGCACCCGCAGCACCCTGCCGGCGACCGACACCTCGGTGCCGTCCGCCGCGGCCAGCGCCTGCGCGACGGTGTGGCTGGGCGGGTTGCCAACCGGGTAGGCGTCGACGCCGTCGTTCTGCAGCGCCTTGAGTTTGGCCATCCGGACCCGGACCTGTTCGGGCAGCCGGGGCAGATCGTCGTCGTATGGCAGATCGGGCGCAAGGCTCTCATCGGGGGTGGTTCCGTCGGAGTGCAGCAGTCCCGTCGCCATCAGGGTTCCCGGCGCATTGATGTGGTGGCCGGTGTGGGGTTGCTCGTGGCGCCGCGAAAACGGAAGCACCAGAAAGCCTTCGGCGATCACCGAGGCCACGCCGACACGCGGGACCAGCCTCGCGTCCTCATAGCAGGCGAAGCGCGGCACCCACTCGGGCCGGTACTTCATGTTCGACCGGTACAGCGTCTCCAGCTGCCACCAGCGGGAGAAGAAGACCAGAAGCCAGCGCCACAACCTGGCCACCGGCCCGGCTCCCAGTTGAGCGCCCTGCTCGAACGCCGAGCGGAACATCGCGAAGTTCAAGGAGACGCGCGTCAGCCCGATGTCCTCGGACTGCATGCACAGTTCGCTGACCATCAATTCGATGGTGCCGTTGGGCGATTGCGGCGAACGGCGCATCAGGTCCAGCGACACCCCGTTGGTACCCCACGGCACCAACGACAGCATCGCGACGACCTGCTGCCCGTCCCCTTGCACCGCCTCGACCAGAAGGCAGTCGCCGTCCGCGGGGTCACCGAGCCTGCCGAGCGCCATCGAGAAGCCGCGTTCGTCGTCGGTGTCGCGCCACGCGTCGGCCCGCGTGACCACCTGGGCCATCTCGTCGCTGCCGATGTCGCGGTGTCTGCGGATCCGCACGGAGGCCCCGGCGCGCCTGGCTCGGGTCACGGCCTGACGCACTGCCCGCATGTCGGGGCCGGAGAGCCGGAAATCGTCCGGGTGAAGGATCGCCTCGTCACCGAGCTGCAGCGCATTGAGGCCGGCCCCACGGAAGGCCTGCGCGGCCGTCGAGCTGGCGCCCATCACCCCCGGAGCCCAGCCGTAGGTCTGGCACAGCCCCAGCCAGGCTTCGATCGCCTGTGGCCATGCCTTCGGATCGCCGACCGGGTCACCGCTGGCCAGGCACACCCCGACTTCGACGCGGTAGGTGATGGCCGCGCGACCGTTCGGGGCGAACACCACGGCCTTGTCGCGGCGGGTGGCGAAGTAGCCCAGAGAGTCGTTCTTGCCGTAGAGCTCGAGCAGGCCGCGCAGCGCCGATTCGTCCTCCCCGGTGAGCGCGTTGTCGGCACGCTGTGACTGGAACAGCACGATCGCCGCTGCCATCAGGGCCAGCGCGCCGAACAGGCCGAGCAGCGCGTTGACGAACACATGCGGATGGCCGCTGAACGAATCGGCGTCGGCGCCGGCGAAGGCGCTCACCCGGTTCAGCGCGTACCAGAACCGGTCGGGACGGGCCAGGCTGCCGGGGAAGAACTCCAGCAGCGCCCACCCGATCAACGTGCCGATACCCATCGCGGCGACGAGCACGCCTGCGGCCTTGAGCAGGGCACCCCGGCGCACCCTCGCCCAGAACTCTTTGCGGGCCGGCAGCAGGAACGCGATCGCCGCGAGGTGGAAGGCCAGGCCGATCCACTCGCCGATGTCCTGCATCCAGGATTCGCTGCCACTGAGCAGATCGCCGACGTTCCAGCCGACCGCGGCGACCATGTAGAACACCAGGATCCACCAGGCGATGCGTTTGCGCGCAGCCAGCGCGGCAGCCAGCAGTGCCAGCACGAAGGCCCACGCGAAGCTCGTGTCCGGGAAGTTGAACAGGTAGTCGTTGACGAACTCCCGAGGAACCCTGATGAGCGACCGGATCAGCGGGGAGACGCTGGCCAGCAGCGACAACGTCGCGATGACGCCCACCACCCAACCGGCCGCCGCGGGCACCCAGCGGAAACTGGAGGTCGGACGCGTCCGCGCCGGGGTCGTCAGGGTCATAGGCCGCGAGGATATTCGCTCGTGCTGCGACCCGTGCGGATGTTCGGCCACGCCGAGTGGCGCTACCAGACCGGGCCGGTGTACTTCTCTCCCGGACCGTGACCGGACTCCTCGGGTGCGGCGCTGGATTCGCGGAATGCCAACTGCAGCGTTTTGAGGCCGTCGCGTACCGGCCCCGCGTGCGGGCCCAGGTACTCGGCCGATGCGGTGACCAGTCCGGCCAGCGCGGTGATCAATCGGCGGGCTTCGTCGAGGTCACGGTGCGGGCTGTCGTCGGGATCCGCCGCCGAAAGGCCGAGCTTCTCGGCGGCCGCACTCATCAGCATCACCGCGGCGCGGGTGATCACCTCGACCGCGGGGATGTCGGCGAGGTCGCGCTCCGGTGGGTAGGCCTCTGCAGCGCGTGTTGGATCATCGGTCATGGCTGCTAGACTGGCATGCGCGACCGTCCCGGCTGACGCCAGGGACAGCAAGTGGAGTCCCACTCCCACCGCTGGCCACCGATTCACTCGAAGGTACAGCGGTCCGGTCACAGGCATCGTTGATGTCTGTCCTGGTCGGCATTGGGCCCTGCTTTGAGCAGGGCTTATCTGTTCTTCGGGGCAGATTGCCGTCGGCGTGGGGGACTCCTGAGGACAACATAGGAGGCCCCATCAGCACTGAGACCCGCGTCAACGAGCGCATTCGCGTACCTGAAGTTCGCCTGATCGGACCGGGCGGTGAGCAGGTAGGCATCGTGCGCATCGAAGATGCACTCCGCGTCGCCGCGGATGCCGATCTCGATCTCGTCGAAGTAGCCCCGGACGCCAAGCCGCCGGTGTGCAAAATCATGGACTACGGCAAGTTCAAGTACGAGACGGCCCAGAAGGCGCGCGAGTCTCGCAAGAACCAGCAGCAGACCGTCGTCAAGGAACAGAAGCTGCGTCCCAAGATCGACCCGCACGACTACGAGACCAAGAAGGGTCACGTGATCCGCTTCCTGGAGGCAGGGTCGAAGGTCAAGGTGACGATCATGTTCCGCGGGCGTGAGCAGTCGCGTCCCGAACTGGGTTACCGACTCCTGCAGCGCCTGGGCGCCGACGTCGCCGACTACGGCTTCGTCGAGACGTCCGCGAAGCAGGACGGCCGCAACATGACGATGGTGCTGGCGCCGCACCGCGGTGCGAAGACTCGCGCGAAGGCGGCGCAGGACGCCGATGCACCGGCCGCCGCTCGACGGCCCGCCGCGGAAGCGCAGCCCACCGACAACCCTGACACCACCCAGCAGAACTGAGGAACCATGCCCAAGGCGAAGACACATAGCGGCGCTTCGAAGCGTTTCCGTCGTACCGGAACAGGCAAGATCGTGCGCCAGAAGGCCGGCCGGCGCCACCTGCTCGAGCACAAGGCGAGCAAGCGCACCCGGCGGCTCGACGGCCGCACCGAGGTGGCCGCCAACGACAAGAAGCGCATCGCGAAGCTGCTCAACGGCTGACATTTTGGGCGCCCGTGGCGCCCGAGCCTGAACCTGACCCGAACGAGATAGGAAACACCCATGGCACGCGTGAAGCGCGCAGTCAACGCGCAGAAGAAGCGGCGCACCATCCTCAAGGCCTCCAAGGGATACCGCGGCCAGCGGTCCCGGCTCTACCGCAAGGCCAAAGAGCAGCAGCTGCATTCGCTGACCTACGCCTACCGTGACCGCAAGGCGCGCAAGGGCGACTTCCGCAAGTTGTGGATCACTCGCATCAACGCCGCGGCCCGCGCCAACGGCATCACCTACAACCGGCTGATCCAGGGCCTCAAGGCCGCCGGGGTCGAGGTCGACCGCAAGAACCTGGCCGAGCTCGCCGTCAGCGATGCGGCCGCGTTCACCGCGCTGGTCGAGGTCGCCAAGGCCGCTCTGCCCGAGGATGTCAACGCACCCTCCGGAGAGGCTGCCTGACGCTCACCGAGCGCTCCAACCGGGTGGCTGCCGCGATCAAGCTGCACCGCCATTCCGGACGCACCCGCGCCGCACGTTTTCTCGCCGAGGGGCCTAACCTCGTCGGGGCCGCGTTGCGGCGCGGTGTCGTGTCGGAGGTCTTCGCGACCGAGAGCGCAGCGGCGCGGTTCGCGGACCTGCTGGTGGGAGCCGAGGTCCAGTTGGTCACCGAACGTGCCGCAAAAGCATTGTCGGACACGGTGACTCCGGTGGGCCTCGTCGCGGTGTGCTCGGTCGACGACACCACTCTCGGTGACGTCCTCGACGGTGCGGCGACGTTGGTGGCGGTGCCTGTGGGCGTCTCCGAGCCCGGCAATGCCGGCACCCTGATCCGGGTCGCCGACGCGATGGGGGCCGATGCGGTGGTGTTCGCGGGGCACAGCGTGGACCCCTACAACGGAAAGTGCCTGCGCGCGTCGGCGGGCAGCATCTTCTCGATCCCGGTGGTCAGCGATCCCGATGCGCTGGGGGTCGTGAGCCGACTCGAGGACGCCGGACTGCAGGTGCTGGCGACCGTGCTCGACGGCGAGATCAGCCTCGACGACGCCGAACTCGTGTCGCCGACGGCGTGGCTGTTCGGCCCCGAGGCGCACGGCCTGCCGCCGGAGGTGGCCGCGCGTGCCACGACGCGAGTACGGATTCCGATGGAAGGCGACGCCGAAAGCCTGAACGTCGCATCCGCCGCGGCGATCTGCCTCTACGAGAGTTCACGGGCCCAGCGCAGAGCCAGGGCCTAGTTGCTCGGCACGCCCTAACCGCCGAGCAGACCCCGGGCGACGTGGGTGATCTGAACCTCGTTGCTTCCCGCGTAGATCATCAGCGACTTGGCGTCGCGGGCGAGTTGCTCGACCCGGTACTCGGTCATGTAGCCGTTGCCCCCGAACACCTGCACGGCCTCCATCGCGACGTCGGTCGCGGCCTGCGAGCAGTACCACTTGATCGCCGACGCCTCCGCCAGGGAGATGGGTGTGCCCGTCTCCGCCGCCTCGATCACCCGGAACAGCATGTTGCGCACGTTCATTCGCGCCACCTCCATCGTGGCGAGCTTCAGTTGGATCAGCTGGAACTGGCCGATCTCCTTGCCCCACAGCGTGCGACTCCTGGCGTAGTCGACGCACAGACGCAGGCATTCCTCGATCACGCCGAGGGCCATGGCCGCGACGCCGATACGTTCGGCGGAGAAGTTGGAACGGGCACTGTCACGGCCGGAGTCGCCTGCACCATCTCCCTCGGTCTCGCCGAGCAACCGGTCACGCCCGAGTCGGACGTCGTTGAAGAACAGCTCTCCGGTACGGGATGAGTGAATGCCCATCTTGCGGAACGGCTTCGACTGAACAAAGCCGTCCATGCCGCGGTCGAGCACGAAGGTCAGGACCTTGCGGTCCCGCGGATTCGCCGGGGCGGCACCAGGCGCATCGTCGTTGAGCTTGGCGTACACCACGACGACGTCGGCGTCCGGACCGTTGGTGATGAACGTCTTCTGGCCGTTGAGGATGTAGTCGTCCCCGTCACGCACCACATAGGACTTCATGCCCCCGAACGCGTCGGAGCCCGAGTCGGGTTCGGTGATCGCCCAGGCGCCGACCTTGTCGTAGGTCACCAGATCGGGAAGCCAGCGTTCCTGCTGGGCCAGGGTGCCGCGGCTCATGATCGTCGGCACGGTGAGCCCCAGGCTGACGCCCATCCCGGTGACGACGCCCATCGACACCCGGCACAGCTCGCTGACGACCACGAACCCCATGCCCGGAGCACCGCCGCCGCCGAACATGCCGCCCGAGGACGGTTTCTGCTGCGACGAGGCGTCGCCGTCGCGCAGCCGGGCCAATCGTTTGGTCAGCGAGTCGCGCGCCATGTCGGCGATGCCGAACGTCGAGAACAGCTTGCGGATGATGGGGTAGGGCTCCATCTCGCCGCTCTCCAGCGCGTCGACGTGCGGGCGCACCTCCTTGTCGACGAACTCCCGCACGGCGTCGCGCACGGCGATATCGACGTCAGACCATTCGAGCATGCCTTCAGGCTGCCTTACCGCGGCCGCGCGCGGGGCGCATACCCGCCAGAGAGAAGGTCGTGTGCACCAGCGAACCGACTCGGTCGAGCAGCGATTTGTTCGGTGGCACGTAGTGCATCGGTTTGTCCCGGCGATCACGTGGGGGGGCGGTGAAGGCCGGAGCCTCCACCAGTGGAGCATCGGCGGGGAGGCGGCCCTGCGCGCGGCGGTACGCGGCGACTGCCCGCGGATGGAGCCTGACTTCGTCGGGCACGGCCACGAAGGCCAGTTCGACCATCTTGCCGAACAGGCGGAGCAGGACCTCGTCACCGGGCGTCCACCGCATGCCGGCCCGCTCCCGCACCACCGGGTCGAAAAGTCCTGCGGCAATCCATCGTTGTGCGCCGACCATCGGTCTGAACATCTGATCCCACACCGGCGTCGGCATCAACACGAACCACGGCTTCGGGATGCGGATCGAGAAGATGTCCAGCGTCGCGCGGTTGATCTCGAGTTCGTCGCGGCACTTGCGGTCCCAGTACTCGCAGAACGCCTCCCACGAGTCGGGAACCGGCCGCATGCTCATCCCGTACATCCGGTACCACTGGACGTGCTCGTCGAAGAGTTGGCGTTTCTCGGCCTCGGTCAGCCCGCCGCAGAAGTACTCGGCTGTCTTGATGATCAACATGAAGAACGTCGCGTGCGCCCAGTAGAACGTCTCGGGATTCAGGGCGTGGTAGCGCCTGCCGTCGGCGTCGACGCCCTTGATGGTCTGGTGGTAGCTGCGGATCTGCGCCCCGGTATCGGCCGCTCGGTCCCCGTCGTAGACGACGCCCATGATCGGGTACACCGAACGGGCCACTCGCTGCAACGGCTCACGCAACAGGATCGAATGGTCCTCGACGCCGGCGCCGAGTTCCGGATACATGTTCTGGATCGCGCCGATCCACACTCCGAGCATGCCCGTGCGCACGTCCCCGAAGTACTTCCACGTCAGTGAATCAGGGCCGAGAGGATTGTCGTTCGCCGCTGTTGCCATCGCCATTGATCGCACCGTCCCACGATAGGCTTTGACAACACTCGTTGTCTATGGTTCGGGCAGCGCGCCGCAGCAGTGTTACGCAGCCTCAACCGCAGTGCCACACGGCCGTGACCTGCCTGTTTACCCGCCGGTTCGCGCTCTGATTAGGCTGAGGTCCGTGGACGACGACCCGCCGGACGAGCGAGGAGGCGGTCAGTCCTCACGGCCGCTGGGCTGGCTGAAGGATGTCAACCACAGCGCCAACGTCATTTCGTTCCTACGGCGCGCGCGCCGCGCGCTGCCCGGCGACCCCGAGTTCGGCGATCCGCTGTCCGTCGACGGGGTGGGTGGACCCCGGGCGGCCGCCCGGGCCGCCGACCGCATCCTGGAGCGCAATGCGGTGTCCCGCGAGGTCAGCCTGGGCGCCCTGCAGGTCTGGCAGGCACTGACCGAACGGGTCTCCGGTCGGCCCGCCAACGCCGAGGCGACACTTGTGTTCACAGATCTGGTCGGGTTCTCGGCGTTCTCGCTGAGCGCCGGTGACGACGCGACGCTGCGGTTGCTGCGCCGGGTCTCCCAAGTCGTCGAACCCCCGCTGCTCGAATCCGGCGGTCACATCGTCAAGCGGATGGGCGACGGGATCATGGCGGTGTTCGCCGATCCGGCGACGGCGGTGCGCGCGGCGATCACCGCCCGCGAGGACCTCAAGTCCGTTGAGGTGGAAGGCTATACGCCACGGATGCGGGTCGGCATCCACACCGGCCATCCGCAGCGACTCGGCTCGGATTGGCTCGGTATCGACGTGAACCTCGCGGCGCGGGTGATGGAACGTGCGACCAGAGGTGAGCTGATCGTCTCGCAGGCGACCCTGGAGCGGATTCCCCCGGAGGAGTTCGACAGCCTCGGCGTGACCGCGAAGAAACTCCGCAGGCAGGTCTTCGCGCCCAAGCAGGAGGGTGTGCCCCCGGACTTCACGATGTACCGGTTGCGAACTCGCAGGCAGGCAGCTGAGGATCCGGACGACGGTGAGGCACTGACCGGCGGATAGTCACCGACGGTCACGACGCCGCGCGTCTGCGGCTGCACAGTTATCCACCTTCGATTGCTGGTTCGACCACATACGTTGTCACCTAAGGGTGCACGCCGTACTGCTGCCAATGCTGAGCAAACGAAGGATCGTGAATCCGGTTCGGGCTACAGTCGGGGAAGGGTCGGGGGGGAGCTAACAAGTGAGGGGATTCGCATGATTCGTGCTCTTGTCACAACAGCGGCCGCCGCGGCAGCCGTCGGAGCCATTTTCGCTGCGCCGATGGCTGCGGCCGCGCCCAACGAGAACGGCACCAGCCACGCCGACGAGCGGGCCCAGACGGGGTTGAGCCGCGCCGCCGCCGGTGGCGCGAACGGCGGCCAGGGAAGCGGCGGGGTCGCAGGAGCAGCGGGCAACGGTCCCGGACCGGTGCTCTCCGCAGTTCAGGTGTCTGCGCCGTCGCAGGCACAGGACGGACTCGGCGAGGCGATCTGCGTGGTGGCAGAAATCTGTGAGGAGGAAGCCACCCCCTGACGTCTCTGGATAAGAGAAAGGCCGCCCCGGTGGGGCGGCCTTTTTCGGGGCGGGGCGCTACTTGACGTCGAGGTAGATGACGTGGCCGACGTTCTGGCGAATCTTGTCGTCGCCCTGGGCGTCCCAGACGTACTCGCGGATCGGGTTGCCCTGGCGGACGGAGACGACGGTGGCGTCGCTCAGTGCCGTGCCGCTCTGGCGGTTGACGATGACCCGGGGGTTCACCGGGACTGCGATGAGAGCGACGCTCAGCCCGCGATCGGGGGCAGCACGGGAACAACCGGGCCGAGCACCGGCGGGGGCGGCGGCGCCACGATGGGCGGTCGCACCGGCAGCGTGGGTAGGCCGGCCTTCGGTGCCTCCGGAAGCAGCACCGCACCCTCGGCGGGCGGGGCAGCGCAGGTGAGTCCGTTCCACACACCACCGGAGCGGTGGCAGCAGTACCGATCGTTTTCCTCTTCCTGCGCAATGGGATCGCTCCCGGGCGGCACCCCTCCGGTCTGCCGCATGCAGTAGTCGTACTCCTCGACGTCCCACACGGGTGCTGCTGTCACGATCCCTGGGCATGCGGCGGCGAATGTGATCGCAGAGGCGATCAAGGCGGCACGCGCAAGCCGACGGGCAGATGCGGGAACAGTGGTCATGTTCGTCGCCCCCTGTCTCACGTGGGTGCTGAGTCGAGTGTGCGCCTGGTCGGAGCGCAGGTTTCCTGGTTTCGCCAATTTTTTCCGGCGGATCAGCGGGCATCGCGCCGCGCGACAAATGCGTGCGAAGGGCACCCGGACGCATCGCCTATGATCGCCGGGTGGCTGAGCAGCCAGGAGACCTATCAGACGATGCGCTGGCCAGAGCCGCCGGCGCGGCCAGGGATGCCTTCGACCAGGCATCGACCCTGGAGGAACTGGCGCGCGCCAAGACCGAGCACCTCGGCGACCGGTCGCCGGTCGCGCTGGCGCGACAGGCCCTCGGGTCACTTCCGAAAGCCGAGCGTGCCGATGCGGGCAAGCGGGTCAACGTCGTGCGGACCGAGGTGCAGAACTGCTACGACGAGCGCCTGGCGGTGCTGCGCGCCGAGCGTGACGCCTCCGTCCTGGTCGCCGAACGCATCGACGTCACGTTGCCGTCGACCCGGCAGCCGATCGGTGCCCGGCACCCCATAACGATCCTGGCCGAGCATGTCGCCGACACGTTCGTCGCGATGGGCTGGGAGCTGGCCGAGGGCCCCGAGGTCGAGACGGAGCAGTTCAACTTCGATGCACTGAACTTCCCGCCCGATCACCCGGCGCGCAGCGAACAGGACACCTTCCACGTCGCGCCCGACGGGTCGCGACAGGTACTGCGCACCCATACCTCGCCGGTGCAGATCCGTGCCCTGCTCGAGCGTGAACTGCCGGTGTACATCATCTCGATCGGACGCACGTTCCGCACCGACGAACTCGACGCCACCCACACACCGGTGTTCCATCAGGTCGAGGGCCTCGCGGTGGACAAGAACCTCACGATGGCCCATCTGCGCGGCACCCTGGACGCATTCGCGCGGGCCGAGTTCGGACCCCAGGGCCGGACCAGGTTCCGGCCGCACTTCTTCCCGTTCACCGAGCCGTCCGCCGAGGTCGACATCTGGTTCCCGAACAAGAAGGGCGGCCCCGGCTGGGTGGAATGGGGCGGCTGCGGCATGGTCAACCCGAACGTGTTGCGCGCCTGCGGCATTGATCCCGAGGTCTACTCCGGCTTCGCCTTCGGCATGGGCCTGGAGCGCACCCTGCAGTTCCGCAACGGCATCCCCGACATGCGCGACATGGTCGAGGGCGACGTGCGGTTCTCGCTGCCGTTCGGGGTGGGGGCCTGATGCGCCTTCCCTACAGCTGGCTGCGCGAAGTCGTTCAGGCCGGCACCCCGGGCTGGGGCGTGTCGCCGGAAGAGCTCGAACAGGCGTTGATCCGCATCGGCCACGAGGTCGAGGAGATCATCCCGGTCGGTCCGGTCAGTGGCCCGCTGACGGTCGGCCGCGTGACCGAGATCGATGAACTCACCGAGTTCAAGAAGCCGATCCGCGCGGTCAAGGTGGATGTGGGTGAAGCGCAGCCACGTGACCTCGTCTGTGGTGCAACAAACTTCGCTGTCGGCGATCTCGTCGCGGTGGCGCTGCCCGGCACCGTGCTGCCCGGTGACTTCACCATCACCGCGCGCAAGACCTACGGCCGGACGTCCGACGGGATGATCTGCTCGACGTCGGAACTGAACCTGGGCGCCGACCATTCCGGCATCCTGGTTCTGCCGCCCGGAACCGCCGAACCGGGCACCCCGGCGGCCGAGGTGCTCGGCCTCGACGACGTGGTGTTCCACCTCGCGATCACTCCCGACCGCGGCTACTGCCTTTCGGTGCGCGGGATGGCGCGCGAGATCGCCAACGCGTACGACCTCGAGTACATAGACCCCGCCTTCGATCCAGCCCGAGTTCCGCCGCTGCCCGTGGACGGCGAGGCGTTACCGGTGACGATCGAACCGGGAACCGGCGTACTCCGCTTCGGGCTGCGACCGGTCACCGGCATCGATCCGAAAGCCGTGTCGCCGTGGTGGATCCAGCGCAGGTTGCTGCTGAGCGGCATCCGTGCGATTTCGCCGGCGGTGGACGTGACGAACTACGTGATGCTCGAGTTGGGCCACCCCATGCACGCCCACGACCGGAGCCTGATCACCGGCGGCTTCCGGGTGCGTTTCGCCGAGCCGGGGGAGACGGTCGTCACGCTCGACGATGTCGAGCGCCGGCTGGATCCCGCCGATGTGCTGATCGTCGACGACGTCGCCACCGCCGCCATCGGCGGTGTGATGGGGGCCGGGACCACGGAGGTCCGCGACGACACCACCGACGTGCTGCTCGAGGCCGCGGTCTGGGATCCCGCCGCGGTGTCACGCACGCAGCGCCGCCTTCGACTGCACAGCGAAGCCGGCCGCCGCTACGAGCGAACGGTCGATCCCGCCGTGTCCGTCGCGGCGCTGGACCGGTGCGCCGCCCTGCTGGCCGAGATCGCGGGCGGTTCGGTCGAACCCACGCTCACCGACTGGCGCGGTGACCCGCCCGCCGAGAACTGGTCGCACCCGCCGGTGAGCATGCCCATCGACCTGCCCGACCGCACCGCGGGTGTCGGCTACCCGCAGGGAGCCACCCAGCGGCGGCTGACGCAGATCGGTGCCGAGGTGACCGTCGACGGTGATCGGGTCACCGCCATCCCGCCGAGCTGGCGACCCGACATCCGGCAGCCCGCCGACCTCGTCGAAGAGGTGATGCGGCTGGAGGGCCTGGATGTGATTCCGTCGGTGCTGCCGCCGGCTCCGGCCGGACGCGGGCTCACCCCGGTACAGAAGCGGCGTCGGGCGATCGGAAAGTCGTTGGCGCTCAACGGCTACGTGGAGATACTGCCCACCCCGTTCCTCGCCGGCGACATCTTCGACCAGTGGGGCCTGCCCGCCGACGACGATCGGCGGCGCACCACCAGGGTGCTCAACCCCCTGGAATCGGACCGTCCCGAGCTCGCCACCACGCTGCTGCCCGGGCTGCTGGAGGCTTTGACGCGCAATGTGTCCCGCGGGGCGGTCGACGTTGCGCTGTTCGCTGTGGCACAGGTCGTCGAGCCGACATCGCAGACCCGTGCGGTCGACCGCATTCCGAACGACCGCCGACCCACCGATGACGAGATCGCCGTCCTCGACGCGTCGCTGCCCCGTCAGCCACAACACGTCGGGGCGGTACTCGCGGGCCTGCGGGAGACCGCGGGGCCGTGGGGGCCGGGACGGCCGGTGCACCCGTCCGACGCGTTCGAGGCGGTGCGCATCATCGGCAGGGCCTGCGGCGTGGAGTTGACGTTGCGCCCGGCCCAGCGCCTGCCGTGGCACCCCGGTCGCTGCGCGGAGGTGGCGCTCGGCGGTCACGAGGGCTCGGTGGTCGTCGGGTACGCCGGTCAGCTGCATCCCGCGGTCGTCGAGCGCTGCGGCCTGCCCAAGGGTGCCTGCGCACTCGAGTTGGACCTCGACGCGATCCCCATCACCGAACGGCTTCCGGTGCCGTCGGTGTCCCCGTTCCCCGCGGTCTTCCAGGACGTCGCGCTCGTCGTCGACGACGACGTCGCGGCCCAGAGTGTCGTCGATGCCGTCCGCGCCGGCGCCGGGGAGCTGCTCGAAGACGTCCGGCTGTTCGATGTCTACACCGGCCCCCAGGTCGGCGAGGGACGCAAGTCGCTGGCGCTGGCGCTGCGCTTCCGCGCACCCGACCGCACCCTCACCGAGGAGGAGGCCAGCGCCGCCAGGGACGGAGCCGTGGCAGAGGCGGCGGCGCGGGTCAACGCGGCTCTGCGCTCCTGACGTCGATGATCATCCGCGACGAACGCGAATCCGACGTCGCCGCGATCCGCGCGCTCACCGAGGCCGCCTTCGCCGGCGTGCCGCAGAGCCACCAGACGGAGGCGGCGGTGATCGACGCGCTTCGGGCTGCCGGCGCCCTCACCCTCTCGTTGGTCGCGGTCGATGGCGCAGGCGAGGTCGTCGGCCATGTGGCCCTGTCGCCGGTGGCCATCGAAGGTCGCGCCGATCTCGGCTGGTATGGCGGTGGCCCTCTGTCGGTGCGGCCGGACCTTCAGCGCCGCGGCATCGGTACCGCGCTCGTGCGCGCGGCCTTCGAGCGACTACGCGAGATCGGCGCGCGAGGCTGCGTGGTGGTGGGTGACCCCGACTACTACCGCAGGTTCGGGTTCACCGGTGCCAGCCCGTCGCTGGTGATGCCGGGGGTGCCGCCGGAGAACGTTCTGGTGCTGACGGCGGCCGAGGAGACCCCCACCGGGACGGTCGCCTTCCACGAGGCCTTCGACGCCCGGGACGGCACTCAGCGCGGCTGACCCACCCGCGGATAATGAGTTTGCATCTTTCTGCATAACCATGCATCATCGCTGCATGACATCCGTCGCGGTCGCCGGTGCCAGCGGTTATGCCGGGGGAGAGATCCTGCGGTTGCTCCTCGGTCATCCCGCCTACGCCGCAGGCAGGCTGACGATCGGCGCCTTGACGGCGGCGGCGAGCGCAGGCACCACGCTGGCCGAGCATCACCCGCACCTGCTCCCGTTGGCAGGCCGGACGTTGGAACCCACCGAGGTCGACGTCCTCGCCGGCCACGACGTCGTGTTCCTCGGCCTGCCCCACGGACACTCCGCGGCGCTGGCCGACCAGCTCGGACCCGACACGCTCATCATCGACTGCGGCGCCGACTTCCGGCTCACCGAACCCGCCGACTGGGAGCGCTTCTACGGATCCGACCATGCCGGCAGCTGGCCCTACGGACTGCCCGAGCTGCCCGGCGGCCGTGACCGGCTTCGCGGCGCCAAGCGGGTCGCCGTACCCGGCTGCTATCCCACCGCCGTACTGCTCGCGCTGTGGCCCGCCCTGGCCGAGGGGCTCATCGAACCCGCGGTCACCGTGGTCGCCGTCAGCGGCACCTCAGGTGCGGGCCGCGCGGCGAAGGTGGATCTGCTGGGCGCCGAGGTCATCGGCTCGGCACGCGCGTACAACATCGGCGGTAAACACCGGCACACCCCCGAGATGGCGCAGGGGCTGCGTGCCGTCAGCTCGGGCGACGTCACGGTGTCGTTCACCCCGGTCCTGATCCCCACCTCGCGCGGCATCCTGGCCACCTGCACGGGGCGTACTGCCGCACCGGTGTCGCAGCTGCGTGCAGCCTACGAGAAGGCCTACGAAAGCGAGCCTTTCGTATACCTGCTGCCCGACGGTCAGCTGCCGAAGACGGGAGCGGTGATCGGAAGCAACGCCGCCCAACTCGCCGTCGCGGTCGACGAGGACGCCCAGACGTTCATCGCGATCGCCGCCATCGACAACCTCGTGAAAGGTACCGCGGGAGCGGCTGTGCAATCGATGAACCTCGCGCTGGGCTGGTCTGAGACCGACGGACTCTCGACGGTGGGGGTGGCGCCGTGACCCGGTTGCTGCGCACCCAGGGTGTCACCGCACCCGCCGGTTTCCGGGCGACCGGAATCGCCGCAGGTATCAAGGCTTCCGGTGCGCTGGACCTCGCCCTGGTGTTCAACGAGGGACCCGACTACGCCGCCGCGGGGGTGTTCACCCGCAACAAGGTGAAAGCCGCGCCGGTGTTGTGGTCCCAACAGGTGCTGACCACGGGACGGCTGCGCGCGGTCGTCCTCAACTCCGGCGGCGCCAACGCCTGCACCGGCCCGGCGGGATTCCAGGACACCCACGCCACCGCCGAGACCGTCGCGACCGCGTTGTCGGACTGGGGTACCGAGACCGGTGCGATCGAGGTCGCCGTGTGCTCGACCGGTCTGATCGGCGACCGCCTGCCGATGGACAGGGTGCTGGCCGGCGTCCGCGAGATAGTGCACGAGATGGCGGGTGGCCTCACCGGCGGTGAGGAGGCCGCGCGGGCCATCATGACCACCGACACGGTGCCCAAACAGGTTGCGCTGCACCATCAGGACAAGTGGACGGTCGGCGGGATGGCCAAGGGGGCGGGCATGCTGGCACCGTCGCTGGCGACCATGCTCAGCGTCATCACCACCGACGCCGTCGCCGACACCGCAGCGCTGCAACAGGCACTGCGGCATGCCGTCTCCCGCACGTTCGACCGGCTCGACATCGACGGCAGCTGCTCCACCAACGACACGGTGCTGCTGCTGTCGTCGGGCGCCAGCGAGATCACCCCGAGCCAGGACGAACTCGACGACGCCGTGCTGAAGGTGTGCGACGACCTGTGCGCACAGCTGCAGGCCGACGCCGAGGGCGTCACCAAGCGGATCGTCGTCGCGGTCACCGGCGCGGCCACCGAGGACGACGCGCTCACCGCCGCGCGGGTGGTGGCCCGTGACAGCCTGGTCAAGACGGCGCTGTTCGGGTCGGACGCGAACTGGGGGCGTGTGCTGGCGGCCGTCGGGATGGCCCCGGTGACGCTCGACGCAGACCGGATCACGGTGTCCTTCAACGGTTTCCCGGTATGTGTCGACAGCGTCGGCGCACCCGGTGCGAGAGAGGTCGATCTGTCGGGCGAGGACATCGCGGTCACCGTCGATCTGGGGGTCGGAACGGCGTCGGCCGAGGTCCGCACCACCGACCTCTCGCACGCCTACGTCGAAGAGAACTCGGCCTACAGCTCGTGAGCCCGACGACGTACGACAAGGCACAGGTGCTCGCCGGCGCACTGCCGTGGCTCAAGGCGCTGCACGGCAAGATCATCGTGGTGAAATACGGCGGCAACGCGATGACCGACGACACGCTGAAGGTGGCGTTCGCCGCGGACATGGTGTTCCTGCGCAACTGCGGTATCCACCCGGTCGTGGTTCACGGAGGCGGCCCCCAGATCTCCGCCATGCTCAAGAAGCTGGGCATCGCAGGCGATTTCAGGGGCGGCTTTCGCGTCACCACGCCCGAGGTGCTCGACGTCGCCCGCATGGTGCTCTTCGGTCAGGTCGGCCGGGAACTGGTGAACCTCATCAACGCACACGGTCCCTACGCCGTCGGTATCACCGGGGAGGATGCACACCTGTTCACCGCTGTGCGTCGCACCGTGCTGGTCGAGGGGGTGGCCACCGACATCGGGCTCGTGGGCGATGTCGCGCGGGTCAACACCGATGCCGTGCTGGATCTCATCGACGCCGGCCGCATCCCGGTCGTGTCGACGATCGCCCCCGACACCGACGGCCTGGTCTACAACATCAACGCCGACACCGCCGCCGCCGCGCTGGCCGAGGCCCTCGGTGCCGAGAAGCTGCTGATGCTCACCGATGTCGAGGGTCTGTACACGAACTGGCCCGACCGCGGCTCGCTGGTCAGTGAGATCGACGTCGCCGCACTGACCCAACTGCTTCCCACCCTGGAGGAGGGCATGGTGCCCAAGATCGAAGCGTGCCTGCGCGCGGTCGGCGGCGGAGTGCCGAGCGCGCACGTCATCGACGGCCGGGTGGAGCACTGCGTGCTGGTCGAACTGTTCACCGACGAAGGGGCAGGCACGAAGGTGGTGAGCCTGTGACCGAGAACGCGCCGCTGCTGGACCGGTGGTCGGCGGTGATGATGAACAACTACGGCACCCCGCCGCTGGCGCTGGCCAGTGGTGACGGAGCGGTGGTCACCGATGTCGACGGCAAGTCTTACGTCGACCTGCTCGGTGGGATCGCCGTCAACGTGCTGGGACACCGCCATCCCGCGGTCATCGACGCGGTGACCCGCCAGATGAACACACTGGGGCACACCTCCAACCTGTATGCGACCGAGCCCGGTGTGGCGCTGGCCGAAGCCCTCGTCGGGCTCCTCGGTGCGCAGGCCCGGGTGTTCTTCTGCAACTCGGGAACCGAGGCAAACGAGGTGGCGTTCAAGATCACCCGGCTGACGGGCCGCACGAAACTCATTGCCGCCCAAGGGGCGTTCCACGGGCGCACGATGGGTTCGCTCGCGCTGACCGGTCAGCCGTCCAAGCAGGCACCGTTCGCCCCGCTGCCCGGCGACGTCACCCACGTGCCTTACGGGGACATCGAAGAGCTTGCGCGCGTGGTCGACGACGAGACCGCCGCGGTCGTCCTCGAGCCGATCATGGGGGAGGGCGGCGTCGTCGTCCCGCCCGCCGGCTACCTGGTGGCGGCACGGGAGATCACCGCCGCGCACGGCGCCCTGTTGGTGCTCGACGAAGTGCAGACCGGGATCGGGCGCACTGGAGCTTTCTATGCCCATCAGCACGACGGGATCACCCCCGACGTCGTCACCCTGGCCAAAGGGCTCGGCGGCGGACTGCCGATCGGGGCGTGTCTCGCGGTCGGCGCGACGGCCGACCTGCTCACCCCGGGGTTGCACGGCAGTACGTTCGGGGGCAACCCGATCTGCACGGCGGCCGCGTTGGCGGTCCTCGGTGTGCTCGCCGACGAGCACCTGATCGAACGCGCCGACGTGCTGGGCAAGACGATCGTCCACGGCACCGAAGCACTCGGCCATCCCCTCGTCGACCACGTGCGTGGTCGTGGCCTGCTGCTCGGCATCGTGCTCACCGCCGAGGCGGCCAAGCGCGTCGAGATTGCCGCGCGCGACGCCGGTTTCCTGGTCAACGCCGCCGCACCGGACGTCGTCAGGCTGGCCCCGCCGTTGGTCATCACCGAGGCGCAGGTCGAGGCGTTCGTGTCCGCGCTACCGGCGATCCTGGACCGGGCGAGCACCGAGGTGGAGGCCTGATGACCCGGCACTTCCTTCGCGACGACGACCTGACCCCCGAGGAGCAGGCCGAGGTCCTGGCGCTGGCGGCGGAGCTGAAGGCGGCCCCGTTCAGCCGACGGCCGCTCGAAGGCCCGCGTGGGGTCGCGGTGATCTTCGAGAAGAACTCGACGCGGACCCGGTTCTCGTTCGAGATGGGCATCGCGCAACTCGGCGGACATGCCGTGGTGGTCGACGGCCGCAGCACCCAACTGGGCCGCGAGGAAACGTTGGAGGACACCGGCCAGGTGCTGTCGCGGTACGTCGACGCCATCGTGTGGCGGACCTTCGCCCAGGAACGGCTGACCGCCATGGGCTCCGGCGCGACCGTGCCGATCGTCAACGCCCTGTCCGACGAGTTCCACCCGTGCCAGGTGCTCGCGGACCTGCAGACCCTGGCGGAACGCAAGGGCTCCCTGAAGGGGCTGCGGCTGGCCTACTTCGGCGACGGGGCCAACAACATGGCGCACTCGTTGATGCTGGGTGGGGTCACCGCGGGCATCCACGTCACGATCGCCGCCCCGCGCGGCTTCGAACCTCATCCGATGTTCGTGGCCGCCGCCGAGACCCGCGCCCATCAGACCGGCGCCATTGTGACGCTGACAGCCGATCCGCTTCAGGCGGCCGCCGGGGCGGACGTGCTGGTGACCGACACCTGGACGTCGATGGGCCAGGAGAACGACGGCCTCGACCGGGTGCGGCCGTTCCGGCCGTTCCAGGTCAACGCCGCGATGCTGGACCACGCCGATTCCGATGTCGTTGTGCTGCACTGCCTTCCGGCCCACCGCGGGCATGAGATCACCGACGAGGTGATCGACGGCCCGCGCAGCGCGGTGTGGGACGAGGCGGAGAACCGCCTGCACGCGCAGAAGGCACTGCTGGTGTGGCTGCTCGAGCAGGGTTCGCCGTGACCAGCGCCGCGACCCGCGCCGGCCGGCAGGCGAGGATCATCGCCCTGCTCTCGGCACAGTCGGTGCACAGCCAGAGCGAGTTGGCGGCGCTGCTGGCCGACGAGGGCATCGACGTCACGCAGGCGACGTTGTCGCGCGACCTCGAAGAACTCGGCGCGGTCAAACTGCGGGGCGCCGACGGCGGTGTCGGCGTCTACGTGGTCCCCGAGGACGGCAGCCCGGTGCGCGGCGTCACCGGAGGCACCGAACGCGTGTCGCGGCTCCTGGTGGACCTGCTGGTGTCCACCGACGCCAGCGGGAACCTCGCCGTGCTGCGCACGCCGCCCGGCGCGGCGCACTACCTGGCCAGCGCCATCGACCGTGCGGCGCTGCCGTACGTGGTCGGCACCGTCGCCGGTGACGACACCATCCTGGTGATCGCTCGCGAACCGATGACCGGCGCCGAACTCGCCGCCACCGTCGAGAACCTTTCCCGAACCTGAATTTGCCCCACAAGAAGGAGTTTCGTTATGTCCGAACGCGTCATCCTGGCCTATTCCGGCGGACTCGACACCTCGGTGGCGATCAGCTGGATCGGCAAGGAGACCGGGCGTGAGGTGGTCGCGGTCGCCATCGACCTCGGGCAGGGCGGTGAGGACATGGAGGTCGTCCGGCAGCGCGCGATGGACTGCGGTGCGGTGGAAGCCGTCGTCGTCGACGCCCGCGACGAGTTCGCCGAGCAGTACTGCCTGCCTGCGATCCAGTCCAATGCGCTCTACATGGATCGCTATCCACTGGTCTCCGCCCTGAGCCGGCCGCTGATCGTCAAACACCTCGTCGACGCCGCCCGTGAGTACGGCGGCGGAATCGTCGCGCACGGCTGCACCGGCAAGGGCAACGACCAGGTCCGCTTCGAGGTCGGATTCGCCTCGCTGGCACCCGATCTCGAGGTGCTCGCCCCGGTCCGCGACTATGCGTGGACCCGTGAGAAGGCGATCGCCTTCGCCGAGGAGAACGCCATCCCGATCAACGTCACCAAGCGTTCGCCGTTCTCGATCGACCAGAACGTCTGGGGCCGGGCCGTGGAGACCGGCTTTCTGGAGCACCTGTGGAACGCCCCGACCAAGGATGTGTACGACTACACCGAGGATCCGACGATCAACTGGAGCAGCCCCGACGAGGTGGTCGTCGGCTTCGAGCGTGGTGTGCCGGTCTCCATCGACGGCAACCCGGTGTCCGTTCTGCAGGCCATCGAACAACTCAACCAGCGCGCGGGCGCGCAGGGAGTGGGCCGGCTCGACGTCGTCGAGGACCGCCTGGTCGGCATCAAGAGCCGCGAGATCTACGAGGCCCCGGGGGCGATGGTGCTCATCACCGCCCACACCGAACTCGAGCACGTCACGCTGGAGCGCGAACTCGGCCGGTTCAAGCGCAACACCGACCAGAAGTGGGGTGAACTGGTCTACGACGGCCTCTGGTACTCGCCGCTGAAGACCGCTCTCGAGTCGTTCGTGGCCAAGACGCAGGAGCACGTCACCGGGGAGATCCGGCTGGTGCTGCACGGCGGGCACATCGCGGTCAACGGTCGCCGCAGCGCGGAGTCGCTGTACGACTTCAACCTCGCCACCTACGGCGAGGGCGACACGTTCGACCAGTCCTCAGCCAAGGGGTTCGTACACGTGCACGGCCTGTCGTCGAGCCTGTCGGCGCGGCGGGACCTGGCTGGACGTTGAGCATGAGCACAAACGAAGGGTCCCTGTGGGGTGGCCGGTTCGCCGACGGCCCGTCGGACGCACTGGCAGCGCTGAGCAAGTCGACGCACTTCGACTGGGTGCTCGCGCCCTACGACGTCGTCGCCTCCAAAGCCCATGCCCGCGTGCTGTTCCAGGCCGGGCTGCTCACCGAGGAGCAGCGTGACGCCCTGCTCGCCGGTCTGGACAGCCTGGGCTCCGACGTCGAGGACGGCAGTTTCGGGCCGCTGGTAAGCGACGAGGATGTCCACGGCGCGCTGGAGCGCGGGCTCATCGACCGTGTCGGTGCCGAACTCGGCGGCCGACTGCGGGCCGGACGCTCGCGAAACGACCAGGTGGCCACGCTGTTTCGGCTCTGGCTGCGCGACGCGATCCGCCGTGTCGCCGACGGCGTGCTCGAGGTCGTGGGAGCGTTGACCACCCAGGCCGCCGCGCACCCGACCGCGATCCTTCCCGGCAAGACCCATCTGCAGTCCGCGCAGCCGATCCTGCTGGCGCACCACCTGCTCGCTCACGCCCACCCGCTGCTGCGTGACGTCGAACGGCTCGTCGACTTCGACAAGCGTGCCGCGGTGTCGCCCTACGGCTCGGGTGCGCTCGCAGGTTCCTCGCTCGGCCTCGATCCCGATGCCATCGCCGAGGAACTGGGTTTCGACACCGCCGCGGAGAACTCCGTCGATGCCACCGCGTCGCGGGACTTCGCCGCCGAGGCGGCGTTCGTGCTGACCATGATCGGCGTGGATCTGTCCCGGCTGGCCGAGGACATCATCCTCTGGAGCACCACCGAATTCGGCTACGCGACGTTGCACGACGCCTGGTCGACGGGCAGCTCGATCATGCCGCAGAAGAAGAACCCCGACATCGCCGAGCTTGCCCGCGGCAAGTCCGGCCGGTTGATCGGCAACCTGACCGGGTTGCTGGCCACCCTCAAGGCGCAGCCGCTCGCCTACAACCGCGATCTGCAGGAAGACAAGGAACCGCTGTTCGACTCGGTGGCGCAGCTGGAGATGCTGCTGCCCGCGATGGCCGGTCTCGTCGGCACCCTGCGCTTCGACGTGGACAGGATGGCCGAGCTCGCGCCGCTCGGCTACACCCTGGCCACCGACGTCGCCGAGTGGCTGGTCCGCCGTGGAGTGCCGTTCCGGGTGGCCCACGAGGCCGCCGGGGCGGCGGTGCGGGCGGCCGAGGCCCGCGGCGTGGGGCTCGAGGAACTGGCCGACGCCGAGCTGGCCGGCATCCACCCCGAGCTGACGCCCGAGGTCCGCGATGTGCTCACCGTCGAGGGCTCGGTGAACTCCCGCGATGCGCACGGCGGCACCGCCCCGGTGCAGGTCGCCAGGCAACTCGGCGCGGTGCGCGAAGCAGCCGACACGTTGCGGATCCGGCTCCGGCGCTGACGGGTCGTCGACGGCGGCAAGCACAGGTCATCAGCTGTCCTCGGCGGCGGCGAGCCAGGCCTCTTCCAGGGAGTCCTTGCGGGCGAGCAACTCGCTGAGCTCCGCGTTGAGCTCTCCGGCGCGGACATGATCGGCGGCGGCCTGCGCCATCGACTCGTGCAGCGAGGCGATCCGGTCGTCGAGCTTGGCGAGCTGGTTCTCGATGCGCGCCATCTCCTTGCCGGTGCGGCGTTCCCGGGCCGCGGCGGTCTCGCTGCGCGCCGGCGCCGGTTTGGATGACGTCGCGGTGTCGGCCGCGGCGCGGTCGGCGAGGTACTGCTCGATGCCGCCGGGCAGCAGATCGCAGCGACCGTCACCGGTGAGCGCATAGGTCACGTCGGTGACCCGCTCCAGGAAGTACCGGTCGTGCGTCACGACGATCAGCGTGCCGGGCCAGCCGTCGAGGTAATCCTCGATGACGGTGAGGGTGTCGATGTCCAGATCGTTGGTGGGTTCGTCGAGCAGCAACACGTTGGGCTCGTCGAGCAACAGCCGCAGGAACTGCAGTCGGCGACGCTCACCGCCGGACAGCTCGTCGATGCGGGTGGTCAGCTTGTCGCCGACGAACCCGAAGTCCTTCAGCAGCGTGTCCGCGGTGATCTCCCGGCCGCCGGCCAATTCGGCGATCCTGCGGCGACCCTCGACCGCGTCGATGACCCGCTCCGCGCCGTCGATCTCCTTCAGAGCCTGGCTCAGGTGACCGATCCGCAGTGTCAGGCCCCGCTTGACGGTGCCCGCGGCGGGCGGCAACTCGCCGGCCAACAGCCGCAGCACCGACGTCTTTCCGGTGCCGTTGACACCGACCAGCCCGATCCGGGCGCCCGGCCCGATCGACCAGTCGACGCCGTCGAGCAGCGCGCGCGGCGGGTCGCCGACCTGGAGGCGCACCCGGTGCAGGTCGAAGACGTCCTTGCCGAGCCGTGCGGTCGCAAAGCGTTGCAGGACAAGGGAATCCCGTGGCGGCGGCTCGTTGGCGATCAGCTCGTTGGCGGCCTGGATTCGGAACTTCGGTTTCGATGTGCGCGCGGGTGGGCCGCGCCGCAGCCAGGCCAACTCCTTGCGCATCAGGTTCCTGCGCCGCGCCTCCGTGCCCGCGGCAACCCGCATGCGCTCCGAGCGGGCCAGCACGTACGCCGCGTACCCGCCGTCATAGGCGTCGACGACACCGTCGTGGACCTCCCAGGTGCTGGTGCACACCGCGTCGAGGAACCAGCGGTCGTGGCTGACGACCACGAGGGCACGCGCCGGACGTGAGCTCAGGTGCCCGGCCAGCCGGCCGATCACCTCCACGTCCAGATGGTTGGTGGGCTCGTCGAGCACCAGCGCGTCGTGCCCGGCGAGTAGGACCTCGGCCAGCGCGACACGGCGGCGCTCACCGCCGGACAGACCGATCACCTCGGCGTCGAGGTCGAGCCCTGCCAACAGGTGCTCGACGACCGCGCGGGTGTCGGGTTCGGCCGCCCAGACGTGATCGGGCCTGCCCTCGACGATCACCGTGCGCACCGTGGCCCCGACGGGGAAGTCGTCGGCCTGGCGCAGATAACCCACTGACAGGCCCGCGGTGTGGGTGGCCCGGCCCGAGTCCGGATCCTGCACACCGGTCAGCACTTTCAGAAGCGTGGTCTTACCGTCGCCGTTGCGGCCGACCACACCGATCGCGTCGCCCTCCTCGACCCCGAGGCTGACGGCGTCGAGCAACGTGCGGGTGCCGTAGCCGACCGTTGCCCGTTCGAGGTTTATCAGGTTTGCCATCAGGCGCCGATGATAGGCGCGGCCTGTGCCATGATGTCGTCGGCAGGCGGCGGATCAGAAAAGGATGTCTGGCGATAGGGGAGCGTGCGTTGGTGGACCTCTCGACGATCACCGGGCCCGTGGGGCGCATCGTCGCCACCGCCCAGAACGGACTGGAAGTACTTCGCTACGGCGGCCTGGAGACGGGCGCTGTTCCGTCGCCGTTCCAGATCATCGAGAGCGTGCCGATGTACCGGCTGCGCCGCTACTTCCCGCCTGACAGCCGTCCCGGCGCCAAGCCCGCCGGGCCTCCGGTTCTGATGGTGCACCCGATGATGATGTCGGCCGACATGTGGGACGTCACCCGGGACGAGGGTGCCGTCGGCATCTTGCACAAGGCCGGGATCGATCCCTGGGTGATCGATTTCGGCTCTCCCGACAAGGTCGAGGGCGGGATGCAACGCAACCTCGCCGACCACGTCGTCGCGCTGAGTGAGGCCATCGACACCGTCAAGATCGTCACGGGCCGCGACGTCCACCTCGCCGGCTACTCACAGGGCGGGATGTTCGCGTATCAGACGGCCGCCTTCCGTCGGTCCAAGGATCTGGCGAGCATCATCGGCTTCGGGGCGCCCGTCGACACGCTCGCGGCGTTGCCGATGAACCTGCCGGCCAGCCTGGCGCCCGCGGCTGCCGACTTCATGGCCGATCACGTGTTCAGCCGGATCGACATCCCCGGCTGGCTGGCACGGACCGGCTTCCAGATGCTCGACCCAATCAAGACCGCCCAGTCGCGACTGGATTTCCTGCGCCAGCTGCACGACCGGGAGGCGCTGTTGGCGCGCGAGCAACAACGCCGGTTCCTGGCCTCCGAGGGTTGGATCGCCTGGTCCGGTCCGGCGATCTCCGAGCTGCTCAAGCAGTTCATCGCGCACAACCGGATGATGACCGGCGGCTTCTCGATCCGCGGCGACCTGGTGACACTGTCCGACATCGACTGCCCGGTGCTCGCCGTCATCGGTGAGGTCGACGACATCGGCCAGCCGGCGTCGGTGCGCGGCATCAAGAGGGCGGCCCCGCAGGCTGATGTGTACGAATTCCTCATCCGCGCAGGGCATTTCGGTCTCGTCGTCGGTTCGAAGGCGGCGACCCAGACCTGGCCCGCGGTGGGGGCGTGGGTGCGCTGGCTCGATGGCGGCGGGGACATGCCCGAAGGGGTGTCGCCGATGCCGCTGCAGCCGGCAGCGACCACCGAGAGTGGCGTCTCGCTGAGTTCCCGGCTGGCCCACAGCTCAGCGGCCGCGACGGAGATGGCGTTCAGCCTGGCGCGATCGGCGGCAGGTGCGTTCGTCGCCGCGAACAAGTCGGCACGCACCCTCGCGGTGGAGACGGCACGGACCCTGCCGCGGCTGGCCCGCCTGGGCCAGGTCAACGACCACACCAGGATCTCGCTGGGCCGGATCATGTCCGAGCAGGCGCGGGACGCACCTCACGGCGAGGCACTGCTCTTCGACGGGCGCGTGCACACCTACGAGGCCGTCGATCGGCGCATCAACAACGTCGTTCGCGGTCTCATCGGGGTCGGAGTACGGCAGGGTGCGCGCGTCGGGGTGCTCATGGAGACCAGGCCCAGCGCGCTGGTCGCCATCGCGGCGCTCTCGCGCCTCGGTGCGGTCGCCGTGCTCATGCCGCCCGACGCCGACCTGGCCACAGCGGCCCGGCTCGGGGGAGTGTCGGAGATCATCGCCGACCCCAGCAACCTCGATGTGGCACGCGGTCTCGACATGCGCGTCCTGGTGCTCGGCGGCGGCGAGGCCCGCGACCTGCACCTGACCGACGACTCCGATGGGGCGTCGGTGGTCGACATGGAGAAGATCGACCCCGAGCAGGTCGACCTGCCCGGCTGGTACCGGCCGAACCCGGGGCTGGCGCGTGACCTGGCGTTCATCGGCTTCAGCACGATCAGCGGCGAGCTCATCGCCCGCCAGATCACCAACTACCGGTGGGCACTGTCGGCCTTCGGCACCGCCTCGGCCGCCAACCTCAGCCGCAGCGACACGGTCTACTGCCTCACCCCGCTGCACCATCAGTCGGGCCTGCTCGTCAGTCTCGGCGGCGCCGTCGTCGGCGGTGCGCGCATCGCACTGTCGCGCGGGCCGCGCCCGGACCGTTTCCTCCAGGAGATCCGTCAATACGGCGTCACCGTGGTGTCCTACACCTGGGCGATGCTGCGTGACGTGATCGACGACCCGGCGTTCTCACCGGCAGGCAGCCATCCCGTCCGGCTCTTCATCGGGTCCGGCATGCCTGCAGGTCTGTGGAAGCGGGTCCTGGACGTGTTCGAGCCCGCTCAGGTGGTCGAGTTCTTCGCCACCACGGACGGGCAGGCCGTGCTGGCCAACGTCGCGGGCGCCAAGATCGGCAGCAAGGGCCGACCGCTTCCCGGTGGCGGCGAGATCGCGCTGGCCGCCTACGACCCCGAGCACGACCTGATCCTCGAGGACGACCGTGGGTTCGTTCGGGTCGCCGAGGCCGACGAGGTCGGCGTGCTGCTGGCGCATCCCCGTGGTCCGGTCGATCCGCTGGCCTCGGTCAAGCGGGGGGTCTTCGCCCCCGCCGACACGTGGGTGTCCACCGAGTATCTGTTCCGCCGCGACGAGGACGGCGATTACTGGCTGGTCGACAACCGCGACACGGTCATCCACACCGCGCGGGGTCCGGTGTTCGCAGCGGCGATCAACGACGCGGTCGGACGGCTGGGTGCCGTCGACATGGCCGTCACCTACGGCGTCCAGGCCAACGGGGAAACCCTGGCGGTGACGGCACTGGCCCTGCGTCCGGGTGGCAGCGTCCCGTCGGCCGACCTGTCCGAGGCGCTGGCCGAGCTGCCGGTGGGCAACGCCCCGGACATCGTGCACGTCGCGCCCGACATGACCCTCACCGCGACATATCGCCCACTGGCAGCCCCGCTGCAGGAACGGGGGGTGCCGAAGGCGTCCCGTAACGCCTGGTACCGCGACCCCGATACCCATCGGTACAAGCGCTTGACCGTTGCGGTGCGCAGCGAGATCGCCGGCAGTCGGTAGTGATGCCCGGGGGCGGCGGCACTGTTAGGCTCGCGCTGGCTTGCTGTCCACGAGGAGGATCGATGTCCCCACACATCCGGCGCCGCTCCGTCGCGTCCGCGCTCGCGTGCGCCGCAGTGGTCGGCGGACTCGCAGCTGTGTCCGTACCGGCGGCATCGGCGCAGCCGGCCGACTCGTCGGAGACGCCGGCCCAGCCGACGCGCGTGTCGCCGGATCAGGTTCTGATGATCATCTCGCAGGAGTACCAGACGGGCGCCGGCGGCGGACAGGTATCGAAGCTGATCGAGCAGGTGATGAACCTGCGCGCGAAGGGGATTCGGCCTTCGGTGCCCAATGCGTTGGCGTTGCGCGCGGCTCTCGATGCGCGGCCCAACCAGACACCCCTGGTCGAGGCGCTGCAGGCGACGTTGGTCGACCAGCGCAAGCAGTTCGCGCAGCGAGGCGCCCAGGCGCCCGCTCAGGCCGCTCCGCCCGTTGCCACCCCGGGCAGCCCCCACGCACCGATGGGCCCGTCCTGGGGTCCGAACAACCCGATGATCCAGGACGACGCGCCGATCTTCCAGATGCCCGGCCGTTAACGAGCGTCGGTGTCGGAAGACGTTTTGGACGCCCAACTGCTGTCCATCCTGGTGTGCCCGGCCGATCGCGGCCCGCTGCTCCTCGTCGACGGTCACCTCTACAACCCGCGGTTGCGCCGCAAGTACCGCATCGATGACGGCATTCCGGTGCTGCTGATCGACGAGGCCGTCGCCGTCGACGACGACGAGCACCAGCGGTTGGTCGCTGGGGGCCAGTCCTAGGACATCCGCGGTAGTTCGCCGGTCAGATAGCGCTGCAGGTTCGGCGCCACCGTGTCGACGATCTGCTCCACCGGAAGCGACTTGAACGGTTCGAGCTCCAGGATGTAGCGGGCCATCACGATCCCGACCAACTGCGAGACCACGAACTGCACCCGCACCCGCCCGCTGCCCGGCGGATCGTCCACGCGGCTGCCGACCTCCGCGGTGATCACCTCCTGCAGGAAGGCCCGGAACAGCGAGACGTCGTTGCTACCGCCCAGGATCGACCGCAGGGTGGCGATGAACCCCTTGCCCAGCTCGGAGTCCCACAGCGGCAGCAGCAGCGACGGCAGCACCCGACCGATCTGGTCGACCGGGACCTCGCGCAGCGGGCCGATGATCGTCATGGGGTCGATCGGGATGTGGATCGCCGCAGCGAAGAGCTGCGTCTTGGTGCCGAAGTAGTGATGCACCAGGGCGGGGTCCACCCCGGCATCGGCGGCGATCGCCCGGATCGAGGTGTTGTCGATTCCGTTGCGCGCGAACAGCTCACGTGCGCACGAGAGGATTCGATCGCGAGTGTCCGATGCCCCCGGCGGTCGCCCGGGACGTTTGCGGTCCGGAGTGGTCGTCAAGGTGTCTAGGGTGTCCTTCGTCGTAGGGTCGCCGCGGCCAGTCCCAGTGACACCACGGCGAACCCGACGACGACCGCGATGTCCCGCACCGCCACGAACGTCAACTCCGGGTGCGCACCGACCTGCTGCAGTGCCTCAAGAGCGTAGCTGGCGGGCAGCGCGTTGCTGATCCACTGCAGCCAGTCGGGGAGTTGGGCGCGCGGAACGATGATTCCGCAGAGCAGCAATTGGGGCGCGATGACCAGCGGCATGAACTGGACGGCCTGGAACTCGGTGCGCGCAAAGGCGCTGCACAACAGGCCGAGGCCCACGCCGAGGACGGCGTTGACGATGGCGATGAGGATCACCCACCCGGGATTGCCCGCGGTGTCCAGCCCGAGGAACCAGAACGACACCACACACGCCAGGGTGGCCTGCGCGGCCGCCGCGATCGAGAACGCGGTGCCGTAGGCGGCGAGCAGGTCGAGTTTGCGCAGGGGCGTGGTCAGGATCCGCTCCAGGGTCCCGGAGACGCGTTCTCGCTGCATGGTGATCGAGGTGATCAGGAACATCACGATCAGCGGAAACACGCCGAGCATGATCAGGCAGGCGTTGTTGAACGGCGACGGGCCGCCGGGACGCTGGGGCACGTCGGCAAACATGAAGTACATCAGCGCGATGACCAGGCTCGGCACGACCAGAATCATCGCGACGCTGCGGTGATCGGTGGCGAGCTGGCGCAGGATCCGGACCGTCGTCGCGAGGTACGCGCGGGGGCTGAGCGCGTTCAGCCCGTCGTTGCTTCGGTGCCGCGCCGGATGACGGACAGAAACGCTTCCTCCAGTGACTGACATCCGGTGTCCTCTCGCAGTCGGTTCGGTGTGCTGTGGGCCAGAACCTGCCCGTCGCGCATCAGCAACAGGTCCTCGCAGTGCTCCGCTTCATCCATGACGTGGCTGGACACCAGCAGGGTGGTGCCGTTGCGGGCCAGCCGGCCGAACCGCTCCCACAGGTCCACCCGCAGAACCGGGTCGAGCCCGACGGTCGGTTCGTCGAGGACCAGCAGGTCGGGGTGGGCGACGAGCGCGCAGGCCAGCGAAACCCTGGTGCGCTGTCCGCCGGACAGGTTGACGGCCAACGCCTTTCGATGGTCGTCCAGGCCGACGGCGAAGATCGCCTCGTCGACGTCCCGGGTGTCGTTACCGCACAGTGCCGCGAAGTAGCGCACGTTGTCGACGACCCGCAGGTCGGGGTAGATCGTGGGATCCTGGGTGACGTAGCCCACCCGGTGGCGCAGTTCGGGGGAGCCGGCAGGTCTGCCCAACACGGTCACCGACCCGCCGGCCACGATCTGTGTTCCGACGATGCTGCGCATGAGCGTGGTCTTGCCGCACCCCGACGGACCCAGCAGACCGGTGATCGCGCCGGCAGCCACCTGGACGGTGACGTTGTCGACCGCCACCCGCCCGCCCCGCACGACCCGCAGGTTGTTCACCTCCACGGCGGCGGGAGACACCGCCCTCGTTAATTCATCGCGAGATGAAGTCATCACGAGTTGAATACTCCGGCTTCGGAGAGCTCACGTCAATAGCGGGGCGGCACGCCGCCCGTAGGATGTCGGCGATGGTCCGAGAATCGTTGCGCGCCATCCCAGCGGGGATGGTGGACGTCACCGCACCTGTGACGATCGACGGGCTGAGCTACATCGATCCGGACGACCCCGCCATGCCGATGTACCGGGTGATCGCCAACAACCGCAGGCCGGTGGCGTTGCGCGACCTGATGATCGCGCCCGTTCGTAGCGGATATATCGGGGCCGACCCGACCCGCGTGGCCTTCGCCGGGTTCATCCGGGGGGCGTACGTGGGTCCTGCGCCCTGGGACCACCCGTGGGTCAGCCCGATCGAAGGCGACCTGGCCGGCTATCCGACGGCGGTCGTCGTCGCGGGAACCCACGATCCGATCGTCGATTCCGCGCGCGAGTTCGCCCGGCGCATCCGAGCCGCCGGCGGCACTGCCTTCGAGTACTTTCCCAACGGCATGCCTCACGGGTTCTACTCCTTCCCCGGCGTGCACCCGGAGGAGGAGGAGATCGCCTACGGTGTCGCCGCCGACGCCCTCTCCGGTGTGTTCGGGCGCTGACGTGTCGACCGAGCGCCTGGCGGTCGACCCGCTGGCCGCGGCGCAGTTGCTGCTGGGCGCGGTACTGACCGGGCGGGGAGTCGATGCGGTGATCGTCGAGGTGGAGGCCTATGGCGGGCCCGAGGCCGGCCCCTGGCCGGACGCCGCCGCGCATTCCTACCGCGGCCCGGGGCTGCGCAACGCGGTGATGTTCGGGCCGCCCGGATTGCTCTACACCTACCGCAGTCACGGTATCCACGTATGCGCCAACGTCGTGTGTGCGACCGACGGGGTGGCGGGCGCGGTTCTGCTCCGCGCCGCGGAGATCGAGTCCGGCGTGGCGACCGCGCGTGCCCGCAGAGGTGAGCTGGTCCGCCAGACGGCCTTGGCACGTGGCCCGGGCAATCTGTGCTCTGCCCTCGGGATCGCGATGGGCGACAACGGGATCGATCTCTTCGATGCGGCGTCACCGGTCCGGCTGGCGCTGACGGACGAACGCGTCGGCCTCAAAGGGCCGCGGGTCGGCGTGAGCAAGGCCGCCGACCGTCCATGGCGGATGTGGCTGGCGGGCCACCCCGCGGTGTCGGCGTATCGGCGCAGCCCGCGGGCACCGGCTCCCGGCGACAGCGACTAGTACGGAAAGATCGAAACCTGTGACTTCTGCGTCTTCTGGAGCTTCTGCAACGTCTTCTGCAATGCCGATGGCGACCCCGATCCTCGACGAACTGGAGTGGCGGGGGCTCATCGCGCAGTCCACCGACCGCGACGCGTTGGCCGAAGCGCTGGACCACGGCCCGCTGACCGTCTACTCCGGATTCGACCCGACGGCACCGAGCCTGCATGCCGGGCACCTCATCCCCCTGCTCACGCTGCGGCGTTTCCAGCAGGCCGGGCACCGACCGATCGTGCTCGCCGGTGGCGCCACCGGGATGATCGGCGACCCGCGTGACGTCGGCGAACGCACCTTGCAGACCGCCGACATCGTGGCCGACTGGGCCGGCCGCATCCGGGGTCAGTTGGAGCGCTTCGTGGAGTTCGACGAGTCGCCGACCGGTGCCGTGGTCGCCAACAATCTGTCCTGGACCAGTGAGCTCTCGGCGATCGAGTTCCTCCGCGACGTCGGCAAGCACTTCTCGGTGAACGTGATGCTCGACCGCGACACGGTACGCCGCAGGCTCGAGGGTGAGGGGATCTCCTACACGGAGTTCAGCTACATGCTGCTGCAGGCCAACGACTTCGTGGAGTTGCACCAGCGGTACGGGTGCACGCTTCAGGTCGGCGGCTCCGATCAATGGGGCAACATCATCGCCGGCGTCCGACTGGTCCGGCAGAAGACCGGGGCCACGGTGCACGCCCTCACCACGCCGTTGGTGACCGACTCCGAGGGCAAGAAGTTCGGCAAGTCCACCGGCGGGGGCAGCCTGTGGCTGGACCCGGCGATGACCAGCCCCTACGCCTGGTACCAGTACTTCATCAACACCGCCGACGCGGACGTCGTCCCGTACCTGCGCTGGTTCACCTTCCTGTCCGCAGACGAGCTGGCCGAACTCGAACAGGCCACCGCAGACCGTCCCCATGAACGGGCTGCGCAACGGCGCCTGGCACGGGAACTCACCACACTCGTGCACGGGGAGGCGGCGACGGCTTCGGTGGAGCACGCGAGCCAGGCGCTGTTCGGGCGCGGTGAGCTCAGTGAGCTCGACGAAGCGACGTTGGCCGCGGCGCTGCGGGAGGCATCAGTGGCCGCGCTGGCCCCTGGGGCTCCGGACTCGATCATCGACCTGCTCGTCGCCAGCGGGTTGTCCGCAAGCAAGGGAGCCGCGCGCCGGACGCTCGCCGAGGGCGGAGTGTCGGTCAACAACGTGAAGATCGCCACAGATGACTGGGTCCCCCAACCGTCGGACTACCTTCACGGCAAGTGGCTGGTGCTCCGCCGGGGGAAGCGGAACATCGCGGGCGTCGAGCGGGTGGAGTGACTGTCGGGCCGTTCTGACTGGTCAGGAGCTTTTGTCCGCGCACAGGAACAAAACCAGGAAGCCCGGCGTTGAGCCTTCCAGGAGTTGACGCACCGAGGGGTGCGCGCGCTGGGTGCGAATCGGAAGACACGCTCTAGCAGGCCATTTGACTCAGAGTTATCCCTGGCGTAACTTATCGGAGTCGCCGCGACACGGGCCAAAACCCGGAGAGCGCGGCGGCCTCCAGCAGGAAGCGCCACTTCGGTGGGTTCCTGATCGTCCGCATTACGAGCAAGCGGCTTCAAGCCGCGGGTTGGTTGCGCGGCCGAATGGGGTGTGTTGTTTGAGAACTCAATAGTGTGTTTGGTGGTTTTTGTTTGTTGTTGTTTTTGTTTTGGGTTGCGTCCTCTTTTTCCCGTTTGGGGGTGTGAC
>NZ_JACKSH010000142.1 GCF_025821625.1 Mycolicibacterium pyrenivorans | reverse complement strand
GCGGCATCCACCCCTTACCCAACGTCGCATCAATCGCAACAACGTCCTGAACAGGAAGAACGCGGCATTCTCATTCTCGAACCCGCGATAACACCCGGGCCGTAGAGGATCACCGACTCGCCGGCGTCGAGCCAGCGCAGCGCGGCCAGGTCCCGCAACATCGCGGCCGGGAGTTTCGGGCTGACGGTGAAGTCGAAATCGTCGAACGTGTTGGGTTGTTCGAAGCGGGCGCGGCGGACCCGCCGCGCCAGGGCGGCCGATTCGCGGCGGCCGATCTCGTCTTCGCAGAGTACCTGCAGTGTCGGCGGACATGAAAAAATGCCCGCAGGCGGACATGAAAATGCCCATGCGCGGCCAATAAGAACTGCCCACTGGCGGACATGAAAGTGCCCGTTGG
>NZ_JACKSH010000141.1 GCF_025821625.1 Mycolicibacterium pyrenivorans | reverse complement strand
CCGGGCGGCGCGGCCGGGGGTGGTTTCGGCGGGCTTGCCCCGGTGGGCCCCTGACAGTTCGGTCACCGCTTGTTGCGTGAAGGGGGTCGCAGCATCGTGGGTTGTCTGATTATCGGGCGCTCTGAAATTGGCGCCGATATAGCCCCCTGGAC
This sequence comes from Mycolicibacterium pyrenivorans, assembly GCF_025821625.1. GTDB lineage: Bacteria > Actinomycetota > Actinomycetes > Mycobacteriales > Mycobacteriaceae > Mycobacterium > Mycobacterium pyrenivorans. Next base: position 114 of record NZ_JACKSH010000141.1, on the reverse strand, counting down.
GGGGTTAGGGTCAGTTACGTGACCACTCAACAGTTCAGGCGGCCCGGCCCGATTGCACGCCCGCCGGCGACGGCGGGCGGCAAGATCGCGATTGATCCGCCGATTCCGGCGCCG
>NZ_JACKSH010000140.1:1723-3709 GCF_025821625.1 Mycolicibacterium pyrenivorans | reverse complement strand
GGCGACAGCATCCTGTCGATGCAAGTGGTCGCCCAGGCCCGAGCCGCGGGCCTGACCTGCCGACCCAAAGACATCTTCATCGAACAAACCGTCGCCCGCCTCGCCCAGGTCGTCGACGTTGCCGAGACGATCAGCGGCACGGTCGACGAGGGCACCGGAGAGGTGGTGGCGACACCGATCATGCGGTGGCTCCAGACCGTCGACGGTCCCACCGACGAGTTCAACCAGACCGCCGTCGTGCAAGCCCCACCTGGAGTCACCCACGCCGACGTCGTCGTCGTCCTCCAAGCGCTGCTGAACCGGCATGGGATGTTGCGGGCGCGCGCCGACGGTGTCCGGCTGCATGTTCCGGAGCCAGGCGCGGTCGACGCGCAACGCTGCGTGCTCGTCGTCGACGAACTGTCTGAGGAGGCGCTCCTGTCGGCGCGGTCCCGGCTGAGCCCCGCGGCAGGGGTGATGCTGAGCGCGGTGTGGGTGGCCCGGTCCGGGCGGCTGGCGCTGATGGTGCACCACCTCGCCGTGGACGCGGTGTCGTGGCGGATTCTTCTTGAAGACCTCAACATCGCATGGGCACAACACCACAACGGACTCGACGCCGCCCTGTCCATCACGGGGACCTCGTTTCAGCGGTGGGCCTCGCTGCTGGCCGAATATGCGAACTCGGTCGGTCAGGCCGACACCTGGAGGACGGTGGCGTCAACGCCGTTCGCGCTGCCCGCGCCACGGCCCCATCTGGATACGTTCTCGACGGCCGGCAATCTCACCGCATCTCTCGACACCGAGACAACCCGTCGCCTGCTCAGTGACGTGCCTGCTGCGTTCCATGCCGGGATCAGCGACATCCTGCTGATCGCCTTCGCCTTGGCGGTCACGGAGTTGCTTCGCAGCAAGGACACCCCGGTCGGCATCGACGTCGAGGGACACGGCCGCAACGAAGACCTCTTCCCCGGCGTCGACCTGTCCCGCACCGTCGGCTGGTTCACCACCAAATACCCGGTCGCATTGACCGTCGGCGGACTGCACTGGGCACAAGTCCAGTCCGGCGATGCCGCACTCGGACCCGTCATCAAGCGTGCAAAAGAGCAACTCCGGTCACTGCCCGACAATCTGACCTACGGGTTGCTGCGCTACCTCAACCCCGACGTCGACCTGTCCGCGCCGGAACCGACGATCGGATTCAACTACCTCGGCCGGATGGCATCCGCCGCCTACGACATATCGGAGGACTTGTGGCGCCCCAGCCGCGAGGGCCTCTCGCTCATCGGGTCCGCCACAGCGGTCCCGATGCCCCTGGGCCACACCGTCGAACTCAATGCCACCACCATCGACTCCGGTACCGGCCCACAGCTCAACGCCACCTGGACCTGGGCCACGTCGATCATGGATGAGACCCAGATCAGCCGTCTCAGCCAATTGTGGTTCGACGCCCTTGCCGGCATCTGCACCCACGTCGCCCACGGCGGGGGCGGGCTGACCCCGTCCGACATCATCCCGGCCCGGCTCACCCAACCCCAACTCGACGATCTGCAACGACACAACCGCGTCGCCGACATCCTCCCGCTGACCCCACTCCAACAAGGACTGCTCTTCCACGCCAACACCGCGCGGGGGACCAAAGACCTGAGCGACCTGTATGCGATGCAGTTGGACATCACCATCACAGGGTCGCTGGACCCGGACCGGCTCCGCGAGGCCGTGCACACCGTCGTCGATCGGCACCCGAACCTGGCAGCACGGTTCAGCGATCACTATGACCAGCCCGTGCAGATCATCCCCGCGCAGCCGGCGGCGGCGTGGCGCTATGCGGAATTGGAAGACGAGGAGGAGGTCCAGCGACTGTGCGCGGCGGAGCGCGCCGCGGTCTGCGACCTCTCGGCCGCGGCGGCGATCAGGGTGGCGTTGATCCGCACCGCTCCCGAACGGTTCCGGGTCGTGCTGACCAACCATCACATCGTGCTGGACGGCTGGTCGCTGCCGATCCTGCTG
>NZ_JACKSH010000140.1:0-1703 GCF_025821625.1 Mycolicibacterium pyrenivorans | reverse complement strand
TCGAGTGGTCGGCCGATCGTGACCTCGAAGCCGCACAACAGGCTTGGCGCGACGTGCTCGCCGGCTTCGACACCCCCACCCTGGTCGCTCCGCCGAACCGAGCAGCACTCGGACCACGCGGCTCCATCTCCCATCGACTGCCCGAAGACATCTCACAGGCCCTCGGCGAACTGGCCCGCGCGCACCACTCCACCCTCAATACCGTGCTGCAGGCCGCCTGGGCGCAGACACTGATGTCGCTGACCGGCCACCACGACGTCGTCTTCGGCACCGCGGTGATCCATTGTCGGCCTTCTCATCAACACCGTGCCCGTCCGCGCCCACATCACACCGACCAGCACCACCACCGACCTGATCGCGCAACTGCACGGCAACAACAACCACACCTATGACCACCAACACCTGGCACTGACCGAGATCCACCGCATCACCGGCCACGACCAACTGTTCGACACCCTGTTCGTCTTCGAGAACTACCCCCTCGACAGCGCAGCCCTGGCCGGCACCGACGAGTTGACCATCACCGACGTCAGAGCACGCGAAACCAACCACTACCCCCTGACACTGCAAGCCATGCCCGGACCCGAACTGGGCCTGCGCGTCGAATTCGACACCGACGTCTTCGAGACCGAAAGCGTCCCTTCGCTGATCGAGCGGCTGCGGCGGGTGCTGGAGGCGATGACCGCCGATCCGTCGGCACGTGTGTCGTCGATCGATGTGCTCGATCCCGGTGAGCGCGACCACCTGGACGAGGTCGGCAACCGGGCGGTGTTGGCTTCGCCCGCACCCGGGGTGTCGGTGTCGGAGTTGTTCAGCGCGCAGGTGATCCGTTGCCCGGAGGCGGTGGCGGTGACGTTCGAGGGCCGGTCGCTGACCTATCGCGAGTTGGATGAGACGGCGAACCGGTTGGCGCACCTACTGTCTGACCACGGTGTAGGCGCGGGTCAGTGTGTGGCACTGCTGTTGGAGCGCTCCACCAACGCGGTGGTGGCGATGCTGGCGGTACTCAAGACCGGCGCGGCCTACCTGGCGATCGACCCCGCACTACCCGACGCGCGGATCGCGTTCATGCTCACCGACGCCACCCCGACCGCGGCCGTCACCACCCAGGCATTGCGCTCCCGCCTGGACGCCCACGACGTGACCCTCATCGACCTCGCAGACCCGACCATCGACAGCCAACCCGTCGAGGGCCTGCCTGCGCCGGCTCCCGACGACATCGCCTACCTGATCTACACCTCCGGCACCACCGGCACCCCCAAAGGTGTCGCCGTCAGCCACCGCAACCTTTGCCATCTCGCGGACTCCACCCCCGCCGACCTTCCGACCGGACGCAATGCCATTCGTATGCGTTCGACTTCTCGGTGTGGGAGATCTGGGCCGCACTACTCGGCGGCGGCCACCTGGTCATCGTGCCCGAAAACGTGGCCAGTTCCCCGCCAGACTTCCGCGCACTGCTGATGCGTGAACATGTCACCGTCCTCACCCAAACCCCCTCGGCAGCCACCGCACTCAACCCCGACGGCCTCGACGACGTCGCCGTGCTCTTCGGCGGCGAGGCCTGCCCCGCCGACATCGTCGACCGGTGGGCACCCGGGCGGGTGGTGATCAACGCCTACGGCCCCACCGAGATCACCGTCTACGCCACCATGAGCACACCCCTGACACCAGGATCAGGCCCCGCACCCATCGGCGCACCCGTG
>NZ_JACKSH010000139.1 GCF_025821625.1 Mycolicibacterium pyrenivorans | reverse complement strand
GGCCCCGTGTGCGGCCTGCGGGCAGCTTCGGCATGTCTCGACCCGGGATCGCGCCGGTGGGGCCCGCTGCGCGCAATGCCCTGACCGCGACGACCGCGATCCGATCTCGGTTCGGTCATCCACACCGTGGTGGCCCGGCTGGATCCGGCCGTCGACCGCGACCGCCAGTGCGGTCAGCAGACTTGCGTCCCGGCCCGCGCATCAACGCAAGGTCGCCTGGGCCTTGGAAGCTGCACCCGAATTACTCACCGGCGCCGGGCATCTCGCCCCCATCCGGGCGATCATCCCGCTGATCGATGCCCTGCACGCAGCAGGAGTCGCCGGGATCGTGCGGCCGGCATGCCCGCGCTGCGGTCGCGTCGTGCGGATCGACAAACCTCTTGACGGGCAACGCGTGTGCCGCACCTGCATCGCCCACACCCGCATCGAAGAATGCGCACGCTGCGGCGCGCGCCGCGAACCGGCCACTCGTGACCAGCAGGGCCGACCACTATGTCCAAACTGTTTGGTCACCGACCCTGACAACCTCGAAGACTGCCTCAACTGCGGTCGCCGCCGTCCGGTCAGCCTCCGGACCCCAGACGGGCCGATCTGCAGCACCTGCCCGTCCTTGCCGACCGCTTCCTGCTCGATCTGCGGCGACGAAAAGCCCTGCGGCACATCTCGAATCACCGGCCGACCATGGTGTCCTGCCTGCCAGCGCCGCACCGCCCGATGCAGCTCGTGCGGACGGACCGCCGCAGTGATCTCGGGCACCCTCGCCCAGCCGCACTGCGAGGACTGCACCACCCGCGCCATCTGGCGCGATTGCCCAACCTGCAGCGACCCGTCCTATCCGCACCCTGGTCAATGCGTTCGATGCCGAATCAATCAGCGTCTCAACGAGATCATCGGTCCGCCGTCGGCATCGCTTCATCCGGGGCTGCAGGCTTTGCGGCACAACATCGCTACCGCAGAACACCCCATCACCGCCATGCGATGGCTGAAGAAGAAGTCCGTCGCGCCGGTGCTGGCCGATCTCGCTGCCGGGCGCAGGGCGTTGACCCACGAAGCGCTCGACGAGCTGCCCCACAGTCAGCCTCTGGCGCACCTGCGCCATGTCCTCATCGGCGTGGGCGCCCTGCCGCGACGCGATGAGCACATGGTCCGCATCGAGCGGTTCATCGATCAGACCCTGGCTGCGCACGCGAACCTCGAGCAGCGGCAGGCGCTGCACCGCTACACGGTCTGGCACCTGATCCGTCGACTGCGGCAACGCAACAACGGGCACGCCATCACCATCCAGCAGTTCAACTCGGTGCGCCAACGCACCCACGCGGCCATCGCCTTCCTGGACTGGCTCACCGAACACCAGCTCAGCT
>NZ_JACKSH010000138.1 GCF_025821625.1 Mycolicibacterium pyrenivorans | reverse complement strand
TGGCGTCGGCCTTCGTGGTGGTGTCGGCCTTGGTCGTCGAAGTCGACTTCGGAGCGTCGGTCTTCGTCTGGCTGTCCGCCTTTATCGTCCCATCGGCCTTCGGTGCGGAGTCGGACTTCGTCGCCGTACCGGTGTTGTCGACATTGGTCGTGTGCGACTCGGTCGACACTGTGGCAGTGGCAGCAGGAGTGGCCGACGACGCAGTGTCGGCGGACTTGACGCCCGTCGGGTCAGCGGTAGCCGACGTCTGAGCACTGGTCTTGACAGCCGCGGTGGCAACTGGCGTCTGCGGCACGGCGGTGACCGAGTTATCCGTGATGCCCTTGGTCACGCTGACGGACAACGCGTTCGGGGTAGGC
>NZ_JACKSH010000137.1 GCF_025821625.1 Mycolicibacterium pyrenivorans | reverse complement strand
GGCGCGGGCGCCGACTCCGCCACGCCGGCGGCCGCCGTCGACACGGCCATCCCTGACCGCAGGCAGGCCGCCAGCACGTCCAGGCTCGCGGCCGCCGCAAGCGTGTCGTCGGTCGCCGCGGGGGTGCGACGGTGGCCCACGGGCTGCCGGTCCGCCTGGATCCTGGTCGTCGACACCCTCGGGAGGGCGAGCAGCGAGGCCGCGAGGAGCATTGCAGCCCAGGTCATGTGAACACCCGCGCGGTGATTCGGTCCGACCACAGCAGTCCGCAGCAGATCAGCCCGATGCCGATCACGAGTAGCCATCCACCTGCCCCGTCGGACAGCAGGAAGTCCAGCGGCTCGGCGCCGATCAACTGGCCCAGCAGCACGCCGAGCAGCGGAAGCCCTGCCAGGATCGCCGCTGTGGCGCGGGCGCCCGCCATGCCCGCCTCGACGCGGCCGTGGAATCGTTCACGCTCGACGATGTCACGCTGCGCGGCCTGCATCAGCGTGGCGATGGCCAAGCCGTGCGTCTGGGCCAGTTGCCAGCACACCGCCAGTCGCTCCCAGTGGCCCGGGGTGGTCGACCCCGCCGCTTCGGCGCGCAGGCCCGCGGCCACGTCGGCGCCCAGCAGCGCCCGTGCGGCGACCACGCTGAGCGACCTCGCGGTGGGGCCGTCCGACTCCCTGGCGGCGACGCCGATCGCGGCGACGGGATGCGCGCCGACCCGCAGCTCCCCCACCAGCACGTCCAGCGCGCCCTCC
>NZ_JACKSH010000136.1 GCF_025821625.1 Mycolicibacterium pyrenivorans | reverse complement strand
GCAACACCCGGCACCACACTCGAAACCTCGGCCTCATCGGTCACCGAAACGGTGAGACCCCGCGGCAGCCCACCCTCGGTGGTGGAGAACGTGATCGCNTTGATCGCCGCCTCATACTGCGCAATCGTCGCGGTACCCGTCAGCGTCAACGTCTTGGTCGCCGCATCCCAGGATCCGGTGACCGGATTCCCGTTCGGCTGAACATAATCAAGCAGATCACCATCCTGGCCACCCGTCACGATCGTGATGGTCGCGCCGGACAGTTCGTCGGAGTCGGCGTCAAGCACCTCCACGACCGACACCACCTGAACCGGCGACCCACCCAACGAGAAAATCGGCGCACCCACGGTGGTGATCACCGGCGGCAAACCGATCACCGTCACCACCGCAACACCCGG
>NZ_JACKSH010000135.1 GCF_025821625.1 Mycolicibacterium pyrenivorans | reverse complement strand
CACCCTCCCACCCCACGTCCCTCCCGCCGCCCCTGCTCGACGACCCCGCCGACCTGTCCCCACTACGCGCGATGGGGTCCGACCCCGATGAGCTGTTCGCGTCGTTCGCGGGGTGGGCCGAGGCGAGCGGCACTGCGCTTTACCCGGCGCAGGAGGAGGCGCTGATCGAACTGGTCAGCGGCGCCAACGTGGTGCTGGCGACGCCGACCGGGTCGGGCAAATCCCTGGTGGCCACCGGCGCGCTCTATGCGGCGCTGGCGGCGGGACGGCGCAGCTACTACACGGCGCCGATCAAGGCGCTGGTGAGCGAGAAGTTCTTCGCGCTGTGCGACGTGTTCGGGGCCGCCAACGTCGGCATGCTCACCGGCGACGCCTCGGTGAACGCAGGGGCGCCGATCATCACCTGCACCGCGGAGGTGCTGGCCAACATCGCGCTGCGCGAAGGCGGCCGGGGCCGGACCCCGATCAGCACGAGCCTGGTGGTGATGGACGAGTTCCACTTCTACGGCGACCCCGACCGCGGCTGGGCCTGGCAGGTGCCGCTGCTCGAGCTGCCGAACGCCCAGTTCCTGCTGATGTCGGCCACGCTCGGTGACGTCACATTCCTGCGGGAGGACCTCACCCGCCGCACCGGACGGCCGACGGCGCTGGTCGCCAACGCCGAACGCCCCGTCCCACTGTTCTACAGCTATGCCACGACACCGATGCACGAGACGATCGGCGACCTGCTCGACACCCGGCAGGCACCGATCTACGTCGTGCATTTCACCCAGGCCTCGGCGCTGGAGCGGGCGCAGGCGCTGATGAGCATCAACGTGAGCACCAAGGAGGAGAAGGCCGCGATCGCCGAGCACATCGGCGCCTTCCGGTTCTCCACCGCGTTCGGCTCGACGCTGTCGCGACTGGTCCGCCATGGCATCGGCGTTCACCATGCGGGGATGCTGCCGAAGTACCGGCGACTGGTGGAGCAGCTCGCCCAGGCCGGCCTGCTCAAGGTCATCTGCGGCACCGACACCCTCGGTGTCGGCATCAACGTGCCGATCCGGACCGTCGTCTTCTCCGCGTTGTCGAAGTACGACGGCACCCGCACCAGGCTGCTCAACGCCCGGGAGTTCCACCAGATCGCCGGGCGGGCCGGGCGCGCCGGCTTCGACACCGCGGGCACCGTCGTCGTCCAGGCGCCCGACCATGAGGTGGAGAATCTCAAGCAGTTCGCCAAGGTCGCCGATGATCCGAAGAAGCGCCGAAAGCTGGTGCGCCGCAAGGTTCCCGAGGGCATGGTGCCGTGGGGTGAGGCCACGATGACCCGACTGGTCGAGGCCACGCCCGAACCGCTGACCAGCAACATGCGGGTGTCGACGGCGATGATCCTGGACGTCGTCGACCGGCCCGGGGACCCGTTCACCGCGATGCGCCGGCTGCTCACCGAGAACCACGAGCCGCGCAAACGACAACTGCAGCACGTCCGCGAGGCGATCGGCATCGCCCGCTCCCTGCTGCAGGCCGGCGTGGTGGAACGGCTCGAGCAACCCGAGCCCGACGGTCGCCGCTACCGACTCACCGTCGACCTGCCTCCGGATTTCGCACTCAACCAGCCGCTGTCGACGTTCGCGCTCGCCGCGGTCGGTGTGCTCGACGCGGCATCGGAAACGTATGCGCTGGACGTCGTATCGGTCATCGAGGCGACCCTGGAGGATCCGCGTCAGATCCTGGCCGCGCAGTTGAACAAGGCCAGGGGTGAGGCCGTCGCCGCGATGAAGGCCGAGGGCATCGAATACGACGAGCGGATCGAACTCCTCGATGACGTCACCTACCCCAAGCCGCTCGACGAGCTACTGGCCCACACCTACGAGGTATACCTGCAGAGCAACCCGTGGGCCGCCGACGCGCGGCTGTCACCGAAGTCCGTGGTGCGCGAGATGTGGGAGCGCGCGTTCACCTTCCGGGAGTTCGTCAGCGTCTACGGGCTGACCCGTTCGGAGGGTGCGGTGCTGCGCTATCTCTCCGATGCGTTCAAGGCACTGCGCTCCGGAGTGCCGGCCGCGGCCCGCACCGAGGAGGTCACCGACATCGTAGAGTGGCTGGGTGAGCTTGTGCGCCAGGTCGATTCAAGTCTGCTCGACGAGTGGGAGCAGCTCACCAGCCCGGACCAGCCGCTGGACGCACCGGTGACGGTGCCGGCCCGTCCGCGTCCGCTCACCGGCAACGAGCGCGCGTTCACCGCGATGGTGCGCAACGCGTTGTTCCGGCGGGTGGAGTTGTTCGCCCGGCGACGCTGGTATGACCTCGGCCAGTTGGACGCCGACTCCGGATGGACCTCCGAGCGCTGGGAGGAGGTCGTCCGCGCGTACTTCGACGAGCACGACGAGGTCGGCACGGGCGCGGATGCCCGCGGCCCCGCGCTGCTGATCATCGACCGGCAGCCTGATGTGTGGCGGGTGCGCCAGATCCTGGACGACCCTGCGGGCGACCATGACTGGGGCTTCGAGGTGGAAGTCGACCTGCCCGCCTCCGACGAGGAGGGCGCGGCGGTGATCCGGATGGTCGACGCCGGGCGCATGGACTAGAAGCGACCATCGCCCTCAGTCCGGCGGGTAGGGCAATCCGAATTCGTCTGCGAACAGGCTCTGCGCGATGATCATCGCGGCATTGGACCCCGCCGCCATCGCGCCGGCGACGTGAGGCTGCTGCGCGCACACATCTCCGGCCGCGAACACATTGGGTTGGTCGGTCCGGAACAGTGCGTCGACCCCCGTCGCATCCAGTCCCAACGAACCGGACGTGCAACTGGCACCGAGCTTTTCGCCCAGTGAGGACCGCTGCCGCAGCGGCGCCTCGACCAGGAGCCCATCCCGCTGGATGCGGGCGCCGTCGGCGAACACGATCTCGGTCAATCGGCCCAGCCGGCCGATCAGTTCGGCCACCGGCCGCTCGTCGACGGGCACACCGGCGTTCCGCAACAGCTGCTGCTGGGTGGCGCTGAGCCGCGCAGGCCCGTCGGTCAGCAGCACCACGTCGCCGCTCCACCCGCGCAGCATCAACGCCGCGTGCACGGCGTCCTCACCCGAAGCCATCGCCGCCAACCTGCTGTCCCGCATCTCCCAGCCGTGACAGAACGGGCATTGGAACACCGACTCACCCCACAACGGACCCAGACCCGGCAGGTCCGGCGGGCAGTACCGCATCCCGGTGGCCAGCAGTACCCGACGGGCATGCACGCGCTGTCCGCCGCTGAGGATCAGTTCCAGCCCATCGGCGACAGGCGACCCGTCCAGCACCTCCCCGGCGCGGTACTCGACGGTGGGATAGGACGCGAGCTCACGACGACCGGCGGCGTAGAGCTCGCCCGGCGGTCGCTGGTCGTATCCGAGGAGACCGCCGATCGCGGGCGCCGCCCGGTTGCTCTGGTCGTCGGCGTCGACCACGAGCGTCCGGCGGCGCGCCCGGCCCAGCACCAGGGCGGCGCTCAAACCCGCCGCACCGGCGCCGACGACAACACATTCCCAGTCTTCGGTCACCCGGCACAGGTTGCCGGTGACGCCCGGGTCAAACCCCCGATGCGCTAATCCCCGGCCGCGACCAGGGACCGCAGGGACAGGCCGGGGTTGTCCCGTTGGACGTTCTCGAGGCGCCACTTCGTGGAGAACACCGCGAGCACGACGCCGTCGGTGCGGGTGAACACCTCGACCGACGCCTGCTTTGCCAGCAACTCGGCATCGGCGGGGTCGGCGGCGCGGGCCACCGTGTACGGCAGCGGCTCGAGCTGGATCGGCGCACCGAACTCGCCGGCCATCCGGTGACTGGCGACCTCGAACTGCATCGGGCCGACGGCGGCGAACACCGGCGCCTGGTCACCGCGGCGGTCCGAGCGCAGCACCTGGATGACGCCCTCCTGGTCGAGCTGCTCGATCCCCTTGCGGAACTGCTTGTGCTTGCTCGGATCGGTTCCGCGCGCGACGGCGAAATGCTCGGGCGAGAAGCTCGGGATCGGCGGATACTGCACGGCGACGTCCTGGTAGAGGGTGTCGCCCGGACGCAGCGCGGCGGCGTTGGCGAGCCCGATGACGTCGCCCGGCCATGCGGTGTCCAGGGTGGACCGCTGCTGACCGAACACCGACTGCGCGTACTTGGTCACGAACGGCTTGCCGGTGGCGGCATGGGTCAGGACCTCGCCCCGTTCGAACGTCCCCGAGCACACCCGGGCATAGGCGATGCGGTCCCGATGGGCGGAGTCCATACCCGCCTGGACCTTGAACACGAACGCGCTGAACGGTGCGGCCGCCTCGCGGCGGTTGCCGTCGACGTCGAGCGCCCCGTTCGGTGACGGTGCGAGCTGAGCGAGCACGTCGAGAAGCTGGTTGACTCCGAAATTGAGGGCGGCCGAGGTGAACAGGACCGGTGTCGAGGTGCAGTCGAGGAACGTGTCCGGATCGAAGTCGGCACCGTCGGCGCTGAGCAGTTCGGACTCCTCCACCGCGGTGTCCCAGTCCAGACCGGCGGCGTCGTGTGCCCGTGAGGGATCGATGTGCTCCTCGGGAGCGGCGGTGGCGCCGCCGGCGGTACGGGTGAACCGGATGAAGTTGCCGGTGCGCCGGTCGAGGACACCCTTGAAGTCGCCGGCGATGCCGACGGGCCAGGTCAGCGGGGTGGGCTGCAGCCCGATCCGCGCCTGGATCTCGTCCATCAACTCCAGGGCATGGCGGCCCGGGCGGTCCCACTTGTTGACCACCGTGATGATCGGGATGCGACGGTGACGACACACCTGGAAGAGCTTCAGCGTCTGCGGTTCCAGCCCCTTCGCGGCGTCGATGAGCATCACCGCGGAATCGACGGCGGTCAGCACGCGGTAGGTGTCCTCGGAGAAGTCGGCGTGGCCGGGGGTGTCGAGCAGGTTGATGATGCACGTCGTGCCGGCCTGCGTCTTGTACGGGAACTGCAGGGCCGTCGAGGTGATGGAGATGCCGCGGGCCTTCTCCATCTCCATCCAGTCCGACACGGTCGCGCGGCGACCCGCCTTGCCGTGGATTGCCCCTGCCTCGGTGATGGCTTTGGCATGCAGCACCAGCGCCTCGGTCAAGGTGGACTTGCCGGCGTCGGGGTGGCTGATCACTGCGAACGTTCTGCGGCGTCGCGCTTCGGCGGAGATTCGGTCTGCCTGAGGCCCGGCGGCCGTCGTCGACACACCAGAGGCGGTATCGGTCATTGCGTGGTCGATTTTATTGGCCGCGGCGCCGAAACGATAATCGCGGTCTTCCAGCCACGATGACGGCGGCGCGATGCGTTTCGATCTCCCGATCCGCGGTAACACTCAACCGCACCCGTCGGTGCCCCGTACCGACGTGATTGCGACCGAGGAAGGATCACCATGGCACTCGACGACGATGACATCACGACCTCCGGCGGCGGCGGCGAAGGCACCGCCGACGGCGGCTCCAATCCCGAAGGCCACGACGGCGGAGCCGACGGGGCCACGACGGCGGAGCCGACGGAACCGCAGGCGGCGAAGGCACCGCCGACGGCGGCTCGAACCCCGAAGGCCACGACGGCGGAGCCGACGGAACGGCCTGATCGCTTCGCGATGCTGAGGCGCTGCGTCGCCGCCGACCCACATACGTTCGCCACGGACTACTGGGGTCGGCGGCCACTGCTCAGCCGGTCCGGTTCGCTGCCCCGCGATTTCGGGGATCTGCTCTCGCCCGCCACGGTCGACGAGTTGATCGCCGAGCGCGGGGTACGCGCGCCGTTCATCCGCCTGGCCAAGGAGGGCGACGTCCTGGCCAGGGACTGCTACGTCGGGCCTGCGGGCTTCGGCGCCGACATGCCCGATCAGGTCGACTCCGCCAAAGTGCTGGCCGAGTTCGCCGCGGGCGCGACGATAGTGCTGCAGGGGCTGCACCGGCTGTGGCCGCCGCTGATCGACTTCGTCCGGCAGGCCGTCGACGACCTCGGTCATCCGGTGCAGGCGAACGCCTACATCACCCCGCCCAGCAACCGCGGATTCGATCCTCACTACGACGTTCACGATGTCTTCGTCCTGCAGGCCGCCGGGCAGAAGCGCTGGATCGTGCACGAGCCGGTGCACGCTCATCCCCTGCCCTCCCAGCCGTGGACCCAGCACCGGGAGGCGATCGCCGAGCGGGTAACCGGGGAGCCGGTCATCGACACCGTGCTGTCGCCGGGCGATGCGCTGTACCTGCCGCGCGGCTGGGTGCACTCGGCGCAAGCGCTGGAGTCGACGTCGATTCACCTGACGATCGGGGTCGCTCCCGTGACCGGCGTGAACGTCGCCCGCGCGGTCGTCGATCAACTCGCGACCGTCGAGGCGTTCCGGGAGTCGCTGCCGATGGGCGGCGACCCGACCGCTCCGGATGAGATCATCGCGGCGGTGACGAAGGTGATGGCGCAGATGGTCGACACCCTGCGCGACGAGGCGTCCACGCTCAGCGGCGGCGCCGCCGCCCAGTTGACGCGACGCCACGCCGATCGGACCCGGCCCGTCGCGGTGCGTCCGCTGGCCACCCTGGCGGCCGCGGAGTCGGCCGACAGCATCAGGGTGCGGTGGCGCCACGGGCTGGTGGCCACACTCGACAGTGCCGGCGGCCGCGTCGTGCTGCGTCTCCCCGACCGCGTCATGACGTTCCCGGCCTCGTGCGCGGACGCCGTTCAGGCGCTGCACCGCGGGCTCACCGCCGACGCGGCAACGCTGCCCGGGCTCGACCGTGCCGACGCGACGGTACTGATTCGCAGGCTGCTGCGCGAGGCCGTGGTGGTACCGGCACCCGATCGGGACGGTCCCTTGTCGGCGGCCGGCGGATGACGACACCGAAGAGAATCCCGTGCAGTGACCAGTCGTTGGCTCGCGACGACCCCATGTACGGGACCGCGTCGGCGGGATCGTCCTGGGTGCTGCTCGAATTGAGCGGCGGCTGGGGCCATTCGGCGTTTCTCAACTCACCGGCCGTCATCGATCCCGACCTCGGACGGGCCATCGTGCGGAGGGTGGAGAGGGCCGGTATGCGGATCGCGGCGATACGCCGTCATGGTCGTCGCGACACGGCACCCCGGTGGCGGTGGTTCGTGGCCCGGGCCGGCCTGGGTGACGAGGCGCTCTACGCCGGTGAGGTGGATTCTCCCGCCGACTACCTGAACCTGGCCCTCGACGGAACCGACGGCACGCTGTCCAGCGATCCGGTGGTCGCCATCTGCGCGCACGGCAAGCACGACCAGTGCTGCGCGGTCCGCGGGCGCGGCGCGACGGCGGCCATCGCGGCCGAGTTCCCCGAGATAACCTGGGAATGCTCCCATTTGGGCGGTGACCGGTTCGCGGCGACCATGCTCGTGCTGCCCGAAGGGCTGTGTTACGGGCGAGTGGACTCCACCGATTCGGCCGGGCTTGTCCGCCTGTACCTCGACGGCCGGCTGGACAACAGGTATCTGCGCGGGCGCACCTCGCTACCGCACGCGGTGCAAGCCGCCCAGTACTTCGCCCGCGAGAAGTACGGCGACGACCGTATCTCTGCGCTGCCTCCGCTCGACGTCGAGCGCACCGGCGGCGGGGTTCGGGTCGTGCTCGGCGGCGAGGCGGGCCCCATCGAGGTCCGGCTCAACGAAGAACTCTCCGAACCACTCCTGTCGCAGTGCTCCGCGAAAGTTCCAGGCGCAGTCCGCGTTTTCACCCTGGCGTCCATCGCGTCGGCGTGAGCTTCAGGCGTACCCCAGCGCGGCATCCTCGGCCCGCTCACCTGTGATTTCGGTGTAGTTGGTCACGCTGACATTGACCAGCGACACCCGAATCGCAATCGGGAACAAGGGCGCCGGTCAGGGTCCGGCGGGAGGCCGTGGCGCATGCAGGTCGAAGCGGACCCCGAGCATCCTGATCACGAAGCACACGCTCGCCGCCCCCAGCGCGGCGACCGTTCCCTGGTGGCCGAGGCTGTGGGCCGCGGCGGCGCAGCCGGCGCCGATCAGCGCCGGGATCGCGTAGAGCTCGCTGCGCAGCACGGTCGGGATCCTGCCGATCATCACGTCCCGGATGGTGCCCCCGCCGACCGCGGTGATCGCCCCGATGATGACCGCCTGGACCACACCGAAACCCATCTCCAGCGCCTTGAGCGCGCCCAGCACCGCGAACACGCTCAACCCCACGGCGTCGAGCACGGTGATGGGCATCGCCAACCGCTCGAGGCGGCGGCTGAGGGCGAAGGCGAGGAGCCCGCCGCCCGCCGCCAGGGCCAGATAACGCCAGTCGAGGAACGTCGCAGGCGGAAGATCGTCGAGGAGCATGTCGCGGATCGTGCCGCCACCGAGCGCCGTGAACATACCGAGGGTGACCACGCCGACGATGTCGAGCCGTGCGGTCCGCACCGCGGTCAAGGCGCCGTTCAACGCGAACGCGAAGGTGCCGATGAAGTCGAGCGCCAGCAGCAGGGGCGACATCGACATGCACGAGGTATACCCGATCCGCGGCCAGGTGGACTCCCGCCACACAGGTAGGTTCGAGACGGTGAACCACGCAGACGGCGACGGAGCCGACGCCAGCATGCTGACCGGCGTCTCCGAGACAGCGTTGCTGACGCTCAACGGAAGGGCGCACCAAGCCCGCCACCGGGACGCCATCATCGACGATCCGATGGCCATCAGGCTCGTCGACGCGATCGAGTTCGATTTCGACAAGTTCGGCCGCAAGGGCCAGGAGATGGCCCTGCGCTCGCTGGCCTTCGACCGGGCCGCGACGCGGTACCTGTCCCGCCACCGTCGTCGCCCTCGCCGAAGGCCTGCAGACGAGCTTCTGGCGCCTGAGCAGTTTGCTCCCGAACCCCGAATTCCGCTGGGTCACCGTCGATTTCCCGCCGATCGTCGACCTGCGTCAGCGGCTGCTGCCTGCTTCGCCACGGATCACCAACCTTGCGCAGTCGGCACTCGACTACACGTGGATGGACGGGGTGGACACGAGCAACGGCGTCTTCATCACCGCGGAGGGCCTGCTGATGTATCTGCAGCCCGACGAGGCGATGGGTCTCATCACCGAGTGCGCCAGACGGTTTCCAGCATCGCCAAGGCCTACGTGTCCGAAGCCGTCAACCGGGTTGCCGGACAAGCGCTTCAGCTACCCGGCGGGATCGGCTTCACCTGGGAGCACGACTTGCACCTCTTACCTACGGCGGGCCCGCGTCAACGCCCTGCTCTGCGGTGACACCCGCCATCACCGGGAACAGCTCTGCAGGTCGCTGGAAGCTCCCGGCGCGTAGCGCCCTAGCAGCCGGTCAGCTCGATGTCGCGCAACGGCTCGTCGGCGTCTGCGCGCACCTCGACCGCCAGCATCGTGCCGCACCCCGGGCACGCATAGCCGTCGGCACGCAGGCCGGGGTGCAGCCGGACCTTGGGTCCCAGCTCATCGGCGCTCAGCCGCGAGTGGCCCGCATAGGCCTTCCAGTTCTCCGATGCCGGTGCGAGCACATTGCCGCAGTCACAGGCATAGACCGGGGAGACGCCGTCGTGGGCCAACACCAGATGGTCGCCCAACCTGCGCACCCCGTCACCGAGTTCCAGGTGTCGCGCACCGAAAGTGTTGTCCTGGGCCCACAGTCGACGCCGGGCACGCTCCCGGCCGCGGAGTGCTGCGGTCTCCTCGGCGGCCACGGTGCCGTCGACCGCCACGACCTTGTACAGCTGCGCAGCGCTCTCCGGAGAGACGCGCCCGGCCGTGATGTCGCCCAGGACCATAGCCGGGTCGGCGTCGAGGGGATCGCCCCAGCCGCCACCGCCGTGGAAGCTCCAGTCCACGACATCGCCTGCAGCCAAATGGATCTCCCCCGGTGAACCGGTGTAGTCGGTCCGGTCCCCACCGCGGATGATCGCCACCTGATGGGTGGAACCCGGCATGCCGCCGTGAATCCCCAGCGAGTTGGGCATGGACATGCTGTGTCCGGCCATGACGCCGTGCAGGACGTCGGTGTCGTGCAGCGTGAACGACGAGCTCACCGAGACGCCGCCGTGGTTGCGGCCTGCCCCACCGCCGTCGGTGTTGGCCGAGCGGTACAGGTACAGCAGCGGGAAGACGGACTCCTCGCCTTCGACGTTGTTGAACTGACCGGTGAGGATCTCGTTCGGGCCCCGGTAGTCGACGCCGTTGTGGTTCACGGTGGCTCCGGCCCCGCCGGCCAGGACTTCGGTCATGGCGCCGCCGTAGGGCTCGCCGTACTGGTTGCGCCCCGCGATGTGGAAGATCATCAGCCCACCGGTGGTGACAGCCCTTGCCTCGCTTCGTAATTCGTCGTGCGCGCTGACCAACGTCGACAGCGCGGCGCCTGCGGTGCTCTGCACGACGCTGGTGGCGCCCGTGGTGGCAGCGCCACACGGTGCCGGGTGCCGGGCGTTGACGATGGTGCCCTCCGGGGCGGTGACCTCGATGGCGCGCATGACACCGCTGTTCCACGGGATGTCGTGCGCGAGCACGGGCAGGATCGAGGAGAACACGCCGCCGCGCAGCCCGGACATGGTGCAGTTGAAGAAGCCGGGCAGTTGTTCGGCGGTATTGGCGTAGTCGAACACCAGCCGGTCACCGTCTTTGCGCAGTTCGACCTCGACCCGCGCGAGCGTCGCTTCGTGGCCGTTGTGATCGAAATAGGTTCGCGCGCGGGTGATCCCGTCAGGGATCGTCAGCAGCCGTTCACGCACCTGCGACTCCGAGCGGTCCAGCATGGTCGTCATGACCGTGGTGACGGTGTCGGTGCCGTAGCGCTCGACCAGTCGGAGCATGCCGTGTT
Organism: Mycolicibacterium pyrenivorans; assembly: GCF_025821625.1. Classification (GTDB taxonomy): domain Bacteria; phylum Actinomycetota; class Actinomycetes; order Mycobacteriales; family Mycobacteriaceae; genus Mycobacterium; species Mycobacterium pyrenivorans. The sequence continues at coordinate 20,297 of NZ_JACKSH010000135.1, read as the reverse complement.
TGGCGTGATTGTTGGCGGCGATCATCGCCTTGAGGTCGAGACCCAGGTTCGCGGGCAACCGCGAGGCGGCCAGGATCAGGTTCCAGACATCGTGGCGGGTCTTGCCGCCCTCGATGATCTTGGTGGGCGGCAGGATGAGGCCCTCCTGGTAGATCTCCCGGGCGGCCGGGGACCAACTGGAGGGGGTCATGCCGCCGATGTCGAGCACGTGGGCACACGTGCCCACCCAGCCGATCCTGACACCGTCGTGGAAGACCGGCTCGATCATCGTGACATCGGGCATGTGCAGCGCGCCCTTGTACGGGTCGTTGGTGATGAACGCGTCGCCGTCGTTGATACCCATGGTGTCTGTGCAGTCGGCGATGATGTGGTTCACCACCGTCTCCATCGATCCGGAGTGGAAGAGGTTGTGCGGGCCCATCGCAACGACCTCCCCGGTGGACAGGTACACACCGGTGTTGCAGTCGTTGGCCTCGGTGACCAACGGCGAACCGGAGACGTTCTTGAGCACGGCGGACTGTTGGGCGACGATGGCGGTGAGGCGGTTGCGGACCACCTCGTAGGTGATGACGTCTACGGTCGCGGGTCGCTCGGTGATGGTGCTCATCGGTTCAGGCGTCCTTCTGCTGGCTGGTGCGGATGACGGTGTTCTCCAGGTCGTCGATGACGGCGGTCTGGCCGGGCCCCACGAAGATCGTGGTGCCGGGGTGTTCGATGACTGCGGGACCCTGAACCCGGTCACCCGGGCGCAGATCGGTGCCGCGGGCGACGTCGGCCATCGCGAAGCCGTGCTCGGCACCCAGATACACCGGGCGCGACGCGGGCATGGAGCCGCCGTTGGCCCTGGCGCTGACGACGTGGCGCACCCGCGGCTTGTCCAGTTCACCCTTGGCCTGCACGCGCAGCGACACGATCTCGACGCCGGCGCCCAGGAAGAGCGCCTCGGTGCCGTACAGGTCGACGAACAGCGTGCGGAACGCGTCCATCATGCGGACGATCGAGGCGGAGTCCAGGGCGCCGGGCTCCACCGGAACCGACAGGCTCTTACTCTGCATCCGGAATCGCACGTCGGCGAACCGCTGCAGTGTTATTCGGTGGTTCCCGGCGCCGCCGCCCAGCAGTTCCTTGGTGGTCGCGGCTTCGAGATCCTCGAAATGACGGGTGAGGCGGTCGGGATCGAACGCGTCCTTGGCGCCTTCCCAGGTCGCCGAGTGCATCGGGTCGGAGACCTCGGCCGAGATGTGCAGGTCACTCATCGCCGCCCCGAAAGCCGAGTGCACGGTCGCGGTGGCAGGCACCAGGATCGACTGGGCGCCGAGTTCGGCACCGAATTGGTGGCAGTGTGCGCCACCGGCACCGCCATAGGCGAACACGACGAAATCGCGCGGGTCGTGGCCCTGGCCGACGGTGAGCGTGTCGAGCAGATCGGCCATCCGGTGGTCGGCGATCGCCTTGATGCCGTGGGCGGCTTCCTGCACGGTGAGGCCGAGGGGTTCGGCGATCTTGTCGTGCATCGCGCGCTCGGCGCCCTCTTTGTCGAGTCCGAACGAGCCGCCGAGGAAATAGCTGGGGTCGATGATGCCGAGCACCACGTCGGCATCAGTGACGGTGGGCTGAGTGCCGCCACGGGCGTAACAGACCGGGCCGGGCACCGAGCCCGCGCTGGTGGGTCCGACGACGAGTTGCCCGCCGACCACCCGGGCGATCGAACCGCCGCCCGCTCCGATCGCGGTTATCTGCACCGCGGGCTTGACGACCTGGTACCCGTTCACCTGCTGCTTGGCCGTGACGACCGGCTCATAGTCGGTGATCATGCCGACGTCGAACGACGTGCCACCCATGTCGGTGGTCAGCACGTTGGGGGTGCCGATGCGGCGGGCAAGCTGGGCGCTGGCCAGCACACCGCCGGCCGGACCCGATGTCAGGATGGAAACCGCTGTGTCACCGCATCTCTCGGGCGTGATGACGCCACCACCGGAATCCAGGATGCGCAGCGAGCCCGTCAGCCCGCGGTCGCGCAACGACGTGTCGAGCTTGGTCATGTATCCGCGCACGGCGGGGCCGAGGTAGGCGTTGAGGGCCGTGGTGGCCGTGCGCTCGTACTCCCCGAGGACGGGCGCCAGCTCGCTGGAGACACTCAGGTACACGTCGGGTGCCATCTCGCGGATGATGCCGGCGACCCGCTGCTCGTGAGCCGGCTCGCGGAACGACCACAGCAGGCATACCGCGATGGCCTCGACACCGTCGTCGAGCAGAGCCCGGACCTCGGCGCGCACCTCGGCTTCATCCAGCGGCGTGACGATGGCGCCCTTGTAGTCGATGCGCTCGGTGACCTCCCGGATCAGCGGGCGTTCGACCACCGGTTCGGTGTGGGAGCGCTGCGAGTCGTGCATGATCTCGTGTAATTCGCGGCCGGTCCAGTGGCCGGTCGCCCGCTGCATCAGGATGGCGTCCCGGAAGCCCTTGGTGGTGATGATGCCGGTCTTGACGCCCTTGCGTTCGATGAGGGCATTGGTGGCCACGGTGGTGCCCAACCCGAAGTAGTCGACCTGCCGCAGGATCGACCCGGGGACCAGTCCGAGCTCCTCCTCGGCCAGCGCCAGGGCGTTGTTCACCCCTTCGGAGGGGTCATGGAGGGTGGTCGGTGTCTTGAGCAGACGCGCCGTGCCGGACTCGTCGAGCAGAACGGCGTCGGTGAAGGTGCCGCCGATGTCGATGCCCACGTAATACGCCATGAATGTCCTCTTTCGGCCCGGATGCCGGGACGTTGATGTGCGGGCGTCACGCCACGCGGCGCTTTACGCACCGTATAGTCACTATACAGTGCGTCTTGTGAAGTTTGGGCGCCCGTACAGCAGTGGAATGCGTCACGTCCGCTCGCCGGCGACACCGGTACGGTGACGCGATGGCCACGCTGCGCGATGCCCAGAAACAGCGCACCCGCGAGCTGCTGATCGAGCACGGCCTGAAACTGTTCGCGTCGAAGGGCTACCAGGCCGTCAAGGTCGAGGACATCGCCGCGGCGGCCGGCACCACCCGTGCCACGTTCTACCTGCACTTCGCCTCCAAAGCCGAACTGATGCGACAACTCATCGACGATGTGGATGCCATCCTCACCACCGTCGACGACCCGCCACTGGCCACGGTCATCGAGCTGGGCAGGCCGGATCTGGTGCGGGACTGGCTGAATCGCAAGTTCGACCAATGGCAGATCATCCGCCCGTACATGCTGGCGGTGCATCAGGCCGAGGCGAGCGAGCCTGAAGTGTCGGCCATGCTGGACAAGTGGTTCGACGGGACGGTCGAGGCGATGCGCACCGGCCTCGAAGCGGCGGGCAGGTTCGACCCCGAGACCCGTCGGGTGCGCTGCGTGGTGGCGTTCGGGGAGTTCGAATTCCTGTCACGCCAATGGTTTCGACGCGGTTGGCAGGAGGACCGCGCCATCGTTCTCGCGACCCTCACCGCCTCGTGGTGCTACCTACTCACGGTGACAGGCTGATCCAGCCGAGTGGGCGCAGGCTCGTCCTCGCTGTCACTGGGCACGTGGCCGCGGGTGAGCGCGAACAGCGCCGTCGCCGCCAACGCCGCAGCCCCGAACATCACCGATCCCATGGGCACCGCGCTGTTCTCACCTGCCAGGCCGACCAGCGGCGGCGTCACCGCGCCCATCCCGTACTGCAGAAAACCCAGCACCGCAGAGCCCGTGCCTGCGGCGTACCGGACCTCGGTGGTGGCCAGCGCCGTGGCGTTGGCATAGACGAAGCCGATGCTCGCCATGAAACCAGCGGACAAAGCGATTGTGGCCCAGGGGATCACCCCTCCGACGGTGACATTGAGCAGCGTCAGCGCGGTGACCGCGGCCAGAGCCGTGACGCCACCCATCAGCACCCGGCGCGGCGAGATGCTCCGCACGAGGCGGGCGGAGACGAGACTGCCCGCCCCGACAGCGAGCGCACAGGCACCGTAGATCAGGGAGTACATCGTCGGCGAGAAGCCGAGGATGTTCTGCAGGACGAAGGGTGAGGCCGCGATGTAGGCGAACATCGCGGCGGCCGTGAAGGCCATGCACAGCGTGTAGCCGATGTAGTGGCGGTTGGCCAGCACGCTGCGGGTGCTCGCACCGAGCGCCTTCAGCCCTCCCGGCCGGCGACGGTGTTCGGGAAGGGACTCTCCGACCGCGAGCAGCACGCCGAGCAGCATCAGCATGTTCATCGCCGCCAGCACGGCGAAGACCGCGCGCCATCCCAGCCCGGTGACGACCACGCCACCGAGGACCGGTGCGGTGATCGGCGCGAGGACGCTGATGAGCATCATGACCGCGAACAGTCGCGCGGCACCGGATCCGCTGGTGCGGTCGGCGATCACGGCGCGGGCGATGACGACACCCGCGGCGCCACAGAATCCCTGCGCGAAGCGCAGGACGATCAGCAACTCGATCGACGGGGCCAGCGCGCACAGGACGCTGACCGCCAGGCAGGCGCTGGTGCCGATGATCAACGGGCGACGGCGGCCGTAGCGGTCCGAGAGCGAGCCGATGACGAGCTGACCGCTGGCCAGGCCGATCAGGAATGTCGTCAGCGTCAGCTGGATCATCGGCGCCGACGTGCCGAAATCCGCCGCCATCTCGGGGAACGCCGACAGATACATGTCGATCGAGAAGGGGGCGACGGCGTTGAGCATGGCCAGCACCACGATCAACCACGCCGAAGGCGCCGGAGACGCCGCTGCGTCATTGCGTGCCATGAAACTCCTCGAAAGCGACCACCGACGGCGGCAATAGGTATATCATAATACGTATGTCAACATATGCTTCTAGGGAGGACGCTGCGCCCGCTCCGTCGGCCTCTCAGCGTGAGCTCGCGTTGGTGGTGCACGACGTGTCCTGGCGGATAGCCCGCTTCGGGCCGGCTGCCGTGGGTATCGCGCCGCTACCCGCGACCGAGCTGGCGGTGTTGCGCGCGGTGATGGACACGCCGGACCGGAGCGTGTCAGAAGTTGCGTCGTCGATGACGATGCAGTCCAGCAATGTCAGCGCCGCGGTCCGCGCACTCGCGGCCCGCGGCCTGGTGGACAGGGCACCCGACCCCGGTGACCGCCGCGTCACGCTGCTGCGCCCCACCCCCAAAGCACTCGAAGAACGCGCAGCCATCGAGAACGCCGTCGCCGGAACGATCTTCGCGGCGCTGGCCGAAATGCCCGACGATGACGTCGCGACCTTGGTGAGCGCAGTCCCCGCACTGCGAAGGCTTGCCGCGGAGGTGACCACCCACCTCGGCAGACGCACCCCTGCCGGTTAGGCCCGAGCCGGGATGGACTCTTGTCGCAGCAAGCACCGCGTGCCGCCGTAGATCGTCGCCATGCATTTCGTGCAGTGCACACACAGCCCCTCGTATGCGGTGCCCTCACGAAATTTGTTGCCAGAGCGGATCACGAAGCAGTGCCCGGGCCATGGCAACGAATTCGAACCCCCCGGCAAGCGCGGTGTCGACGGTGTCCATCGTGTTCACCCCACCGAGCAGGATCAGCGGCATCGTGAGCGTCTCTCGGAATTGCCGGGCCTGCGGTAGGAAGAACGCCTCCTCGAACGGGTAGGTGCGGAACATGCGGCCCGATGACCCTCAGCCCCATCGCGGGAGCGCTGTGGGCGCACACCAGCGTGTCCTCGGCGTGCACGGCATCGGTCAGACGGCGCAACGCCGCCCCGCGGCGCGCATCGAGCACCATCGTGTCGCGGTGGACCCGCCCGCCCGTGAAATCGCGCAGTAGGCGACGGTCGTCATCGCCGCGCCCCCGCGGGCCACCTCGGCGTGGAAGTCGACCAGCTCGTCGGTGACCTCGCCGCATGGCATCAGCCCCTCGAAGGTGGCGGCCTTGATGAAGCGGTTCTTCAGCGTCAGAGGTCCGCGCCTCCTCGGCGTGAACGCCGCAGACCGGGACGCAAGGTGTACTTTCGATGCCATTGGCACCGTAAGGTTGCGGGTGCGGCGGCCTGACGACAGGCGGTCACTGAAGGAGGAGCCATGCTGATCGCCGTCACCGGCGGAACCGGCTACCTGGGTGCACACACCGTGCGGGCCCTGCTCGCGGGTGGGCACCGGGTTCGGCTGCTGGTCGGTCCCGACGCCGAAGGTGCCCCCGTGCTGGACCGGCTGGCCGAAGCGGGCTCCCTCGACGTCCTGTCCGGCGACATCCGGGACGCCTCGACGATCGAGGCACTGCTCGACGGATGCGATGCGGTGCTGCACGCCGCGGGCGTCGTGGGCACCGACAACCGCCGCCGCGAGCTGATGTGGCAGATCAACGCGCACGCCACGGAAACACTGTTGGAGCGGGCCGTCACCAAGGGCCTCGACCCGGTGGTGTCGGTCAGCAGCTACAGCGCGCTGTTCCCGCCCCCCAACGGGGTCATCGGCCCCGACACCCCCACCGCGGACGGCCGCAGCGATTACGCCAAGACCAAGGGATACGCCGACCGAGTTGCCCGGCGGCTACAACAACAGGGCGCACCGGTGGTCGTCACCTACCCCTCGAGCGTGGTGGGTCCCGCCTTCCACACCGCACCCGGCGTCACCGAGCGAGGCTGGGCCCCGATCGTGCGCTTCGGTGTCGCGCCGCGACTGCGCGGCGGGATGCAGATGATCGACGTCCGCGACGTCGCCGACGTCCACACCGCCATCATGAAACCCGGCCGTGGCCCGCGCCGGTACATGTGCGGCGGGGTGCTGGTGGCGTTCGACGGCATGATCTCGGCGCTGGAGCGCGGAATGGGCCGGAGGATCCGGCGGATCCCGCTCAGCCAGAGCGTCTTTCGCGGCGTGAGCCGGCTCGGTGACGTCCTGGGCGGCATCGTGCCCATGGGGGACGGCCTGACCTACGAAGCCGCCCTGCTGCTCACCGCGGCCACGCCGACCGACGACACCGCCACCGTGCGGGATCTCGGCATCACGTGGCGCTCCCCTGTCGACGCGATCGTCTCGTCATTCCCCGGAGGTGACCGCGGCGGCGAGGATCTCGGCCACCCGGGCGTGTAGCGCGTCGGTGTCGTCCTCGGTGGCGATGGTCGTGAGGAACAGGGCCGCACCGGCTGCCATCGCGAGCACGGCACGGGCATCACGGTCGGCATCGGCGGACCCACCTAACTGGTCGTCGATGAACAGCGCCACCGCAGGCCCGCTGAAATCCGCCCACAGCCGGCTGCGCAACTCGCCGTTCTGTGCCATCGCCAACAGCAGCCCGGGTACCGCGGCCTTCACCTCGGGCCGCGCGAAGAGCTGACGGCTGCCACGCGCCACCCAGTCCACCCAGCCGGCACGATCGGTCCCCGCGAAGGGGACCAGATCCGGGGTCGCACCGAGGATCGCGTGCAGGACGAGCTCCGCCTTCGACGCCCACCGGCGGTCGAGGCTCGACCGGCTGACGCCGGCATGGGCGGCGATCAGCCGCATGCTCAGCTCGTCCCAGCTCCGCTCGATGAGCAGTTCGCGGGTGGCGGCGAACACCCGCTCGTCGATCGATGCGTCCCGCGGGCGTCCCGCCGGCCTGTCGCCCTCCACATCGTCAATTGAACCGCAGTCGATCGCAGCGCAACGCCCGCACACCGCGTGCTAGGCGGGCCTGACCTCCAGCGTGCGCTTGCGCAGCCCCTTGGTGGCGGTGTCCATCAGCCCCTGGGCGCCCTTCCTGATCAGAAAGCCCGGAAGCGGCATCAGCAGGTCGACGGTCAGCTCGAAGCGGACCAGGGTGGACGAATCCCCCTGCGGCATCAAGGTATAGCGGCCGCTCTGGGCGCGCTGCTGATTCGAGCTCACCAGCGTCCAGCTCACTCCGTCGTCCTCGAAGGTGTACTCGAGCACCTGCTCGTCGCTGACCCCGACGATCTTGACGACCTGGCGGGCCCTGCTCGGGCGGCCTGCGGCATCCCTTTCGAGGATCTCGATCGCCTGGTGCGCCGACGACCACTCGGTCAGCGACTCCATGTCGAGCAATACCGCCATGACCTCGTCGGGCGTCGCCTCGATGAGCACCTCGCGGACTTCGGTAATGGCCATGTCGTGACCATAGCCAGGCCGGCGGCCGACGAAACGACTCGGCCAACCCGGCCGCGTGATCGTCGTCGCGTCGAACTACGGCGGATCGCGACACCCTGCGTGGTACTACAACGTGCTGGCCAACCCCGGGGTCACCATCTCCGCCGGCGGATACACCGGAACGTTCGTCGGACAGGAGGTGATGGGAGCGGAGCGGGATCGACTGTGGAACGTTGCGAAGGCCTTCATTCCCCCGTACGCCGAATACGAGCGCCTCGCCGGGGGCCGGACGATACCGGTGCTGGCGTTCACCGAAACCGACTGAAGCAGCGCGACTCCGGCGAAGTAGTCTACCGACTTCCCGGGCCGGTGGTACTTTACCGCCGGTAGGGAGCTTGTTTGCTGATCCGAGCGAAAGCCAGTCGATGAGTGATGCCGCTGAACGTGCCGCCCAGCTCGATCTCGTTGCGCGCCTGCGGTCGGCATACCCCGAACTCCCTGACGCACCGACTCCCGATCTGCTCGACCACGACCGCTTCGTCGCCTACATGAAGCCGGTGCACGACGTCGGCGGTGAGCCGGACGCCCCGATGAAGTACGAGAACAAGGACTATGAGTACTGGGAGCACATGACCTATGTGATCTGCGAAGTCCTTGCCTGGCGCGGCATCTGGTTGTCGGAGGAGCGCCGGCGCATCGGAAACGTCGACGTCGGACGCGCGGTCTACCTGGGGTTCCCCTATTACGGCCGCTGGCTGCTGTCCGTCGCACGCGTCCTGGTCGAGAAGCACCACATCGGCCTCACGGAGTTGAGCGAGCGGATGGCCGAGGTCAAAGAGCGGTATGCCGGCGGCCTGGATGGCAAGACGTTGGAGGCGCGCCCGAAGTCTCAGGGTGACGGATCACAGGTCAAGCGCAACAGCCACGTGGTCCATGCGGTGGGCAAGGGCGATCCGCAGGTGTACGCCGGTAAGGCCGGAGAGCCGAGGTTCAAGGTGGGCGATCCCGTTGTGGTGCGGGAGTTGCCGGTGCTGTTCTACACCCGCACCCCTGAGTACGTGCGCGGCGCCAGGGGCGAGATCGACGCGGTGGCCTACGAAAGTCCCGCCGCGGAGGACGAGACGTGGGACATCCCCGACGCCAAGCCGGAGTGGTTCTACGTCGTCAGGTTCAGCATGTCCGAGCTGTGGGACGACTTCAACGGCCCGGCCACAGACAGTCTCCGGACAGAGATCCCCGAGCACTGGCTCCGAGCCGGATGAACAGAGGAACATGACAGACCACGACCACGACCACGACCACGACCACGACCGCACCGTCAAGCCGATGGTCGACGAGATCACCGACTTCGAGGTCCTCGAGATCGCGCTTCGCGAGTTGTGCATCGAGAAGGGCATCTTCACCGCCGAGGAGCACCGGCACTTCACCGAGTTCGCCGAGCAGATCGGCCCCACCCCCGCAGCCCGTCTGGTGGCCCGCGCGTGGCTGGATCCGGAGTTCAAGAGCCTCGCCCTGGCCGAGCCGATGACCGCAAGCAAAGAGGTCGGCGTCGACTGGCTGGAGCCGACCGGCTTCGGCACCCCGAGTGATTTCACGGCGTTCCAGATCCTCGAGGACACGCCGACGGTGCACAACGTCATCGTGTGCGCGCTGTGCTCGTGTTACCCGCGACCCATCCTCGGCAACTCACCGGAGTGGTACCGCACCCCCAATTACCGTCGGCGCCTTGTCCGTTGGCCGCGGCAGGTGCTGGCGGAGTTCGGTCTGTACCTGTCCGAGGACGTGGAGGTCCGGGTGCAGGACTCCAACCAGAAGCACCGGTTCATGGTGATGCCGATGCGACCGGAGGGCACCGACGGCTGGACCGAGGATCAGCTGACCGAGATCGTCACCCGCGACTGCCTGATCGGCGTGGCGCTGCCGAAGGCCGGGGTGACGACCAACGTCATCACCGACACCCGGGCCGCGGTGCATCCGGCCGGCGAGTGACATCGGAGAGGGACGTGGCCAGCGAGGCACTCGAGCGGATCGTCGAACGCAATCAGGTGTGGCCGAGGATGGCGGCGAAGTACGGCGTCGAGAACCCCCTGCCACCCTGGAAGACCAGTCTCGACGGCCTCTGCGACGCCCTTGACCAGGCTGCCTGCGACACCGCGGCGCCAAGCTTCAAGGAGCGCCGCGACGAGGAGGACGTCCTCTCGGCGACCCGGTACGCCGATCTCCCCTACCCCGAGAACCAACTCGTCTCGCTGGCGCACTCGCTGATGGCTCGCGGCCTCATCACCGAACCGGAGCTGCAGCAGAAGCTCTCCGCCATCCGGGCCAGGCTCGAGGCCTGACCGCCACGCAGACCCCGTTCGACCTGATCTTCGAAGCGGCGACCTGAGCTGGCGGCCTCAGATGGTCGTCGCCCCCGCAGCCGAGGGGCGATGATGGGTACACCCGGCAGCTGACACCACTGGCCGGTCCATTTTGAGGAGGCGTTTGGTGGACTGGGCAGTCGGGGTCGCCGGATCCCTGCTCGTGGCGGTGGTGATGCGCGATGTGTTCCACACGCTGTTCCATCCGATCGGCCACGGCAGCATCGCGCCGCAGGTGATGCGGTTCGTCTGGTGGCTGCTGCGGCTGTTCCGCCCGGATCGCCGGATCGCGTCGTTGACCGGCCCGCTGGGCATCGGACTGGTCGTGCTGACCTGGGGTGCACTGGCTGTCCTGGGTTGGGCGATGCTGTATTTCGCGTTGATGCCGGAGGGTTTCGCCTTCAGCTCAGAACTGAATCCTGCTGAACGCCACCAGGTGTTCGATTCGCTCTACGTGTCGCTGGTGACCATCGGCACGCTCGGGTTCGGCGACGTCGTGCCCACGTCCCCGTGGCTTCGGGTGATCGTCCCGCTCGAGGCACTGTTCGGGTTCATGCTTCTCACCGCGGCGGTGTCCTGGGTTCTGCAGATCTATCCCGCCCTGCACCGCAGACGCGTCGTGGCGTTGGAACTCTCGACTCTGCGTGAGGCGCGCCGCGCGCAACCCACCCTCGGGATCGACAGCGTGCCCACGGAAGTCCTCACCGGGATCGCCGCCGCCATAGTCGAGGTACGGAACGACTTCAACCAGGACAGTGCGACCTACTACTTCCGCGACCTCGAAGCGGATGCCTCGTTGGCGGTATCACTCCAATACGCCACCCAGCTCGCTGATGAGGCCGCCAAGAGCGCGCATCCACAGACGCAGCTGGCAGGCGCGCTCCTCTCGGCCGCTGTCGACAGCCTCGCCAGCCTCGTCGACGAAGAGTTCCTACAACTCGGTGGCGATACCGCGGCCGTCATCAAGGCCTATGCCGCCGACCACCGACACACCACCTGAACCGTCGCCGCGTCAGCCGGACCTGTGTCGGCTGAGTTTCACTTCGGTGACGGCGTGCCCGCCCACCGCGGTGACCTCGACGGCGCAGTCGGGCAGATCGACGCGATCTCCGGGGACGGTCGGGATGCGGCCCAACTGCGCCACCACCAACCCGGCGATCGTCGTGTAAGCGCCCTTCGGCACTCTGTCGAGGTCGACACCCACGTCGGGGATGTCGTGGATCGGGAAGGTCCCCGGCAGAAGCAGGCTTCCGTCGGCCAACGTCCGAACCGACCAGATGTCGCGATCCGCCTCGTCGTAGATTTCACCGACGATCTCCTCCAACAAGTCCTCGAGCGTGACGATCCCGGCAACGCCGCCCCGCTCATCGATCACCATCGCGAAGTGCTCGTGCTCGGCCATGAACCGGTTGAGGGCCGAACTGACGCGGAGACTGTCGGGCAACCTGAGCACGGGATGCATCACGTCGGTCACGGTGCCCGACGAGCCGAGGAGGTCACGCAGGTGGACCACGCCGAGCACGTCGTCGAGATCACCCGAAGCCACCACCGGCGCCCGGATATGACCCGAGGCCGCAAGGTCGACCCGCGCCCGCTCCACAGGCAGACTCGCGTCGAGCCGTCGCACCGCCGGTCGGGGCACGAGCACCTCACGGAGCCTGCGCTCGTGAATCTCCAGGGCTCCGGTGATGATCGTCCGCTGCTCTGCCGAAAGGCCTCGGTGGCCGGTGATCAGGTGACGTAGTTCCCCGACCGTCAACTCCTCCCTACCCGCACTCGGATCGCCCCCCAACAACCGCACGACCACGTCGGTGGCCTTCCCCAAGAACCACACGACGGGCCTCGCGACGACCGACAACACTTCCAGCGGTGTGGCCACCACCACGGCCCAGCGACGGGCGTACTGCATCGCCAACCTCTTGGGGGCGAGCTCACCGACTACCAACGTGAAGATCGCCACCAGCAGCGTGACGAGCGCGATACCCACGATCTCAGCGGCGTCACCGAGAAAGGACAGGTGAGCGACCAACGGCTCGGCCAGAGTGACCGCCGCGGTCGCCGACGCGAGGAACCCGGCAAGCGTGATGCCCAGTTGAATCGTCGCGAGGAACCGGTTCGGCTCTCGCGCCAAGCGCACGACGACGCGTCCCCGGCGGGTCCCGCGTCGTTCGAACTCGTGCAGTTGGCCCTCCCGAAGCGAGATGTATGCGGCCTCACTGCCGGCCAGCAGGCCGTTGACCACGACGAGCGCGGCCACCAACGCGAGATCGGGCCAATAGCCGGTCATTCGGTCTTCTCGTCATCCTCTGGCGAGTCGACATCCCCGGTGAGCAAGTCGTGCAGCGTGTTGGACGTCGAATGGGCCGCCGCGGAGAACGGCTCGAGCACCGTGTGCACCCCGGCGGCGCGCAGTTGCGCGGCGTCGTGACGGGTGTGTGCGGTCAACGCGATGGTGCCCCGGTAGTTGTGGTGACGAAGGCCGTGGAGGAGCGCCAGATTCGTCTGGAGTACCGGAATGGCGCTCACGACGTACCGGGCCCGCTCCAACGGCAGCGCCTCCAGTAGATGGAGGTCCTCGGCGCTGCCGAACATCGCGGTGACGCCCCCGCCGGAATGCGTCTTCACCTGGTAAGGATCGAAATCCACCGCGAGGACCCCATGCCCGGCACTGCTGAGTCGATCGGCCAGGTGGCCGCCGAATCGGCCGAGCCCGTAGAGGATGACGTCGTAGTCCTCGGCGACATGGGATTCGGGCTCGCGGGGGTGTCTCTCGAGCGCCGCCAACCAGCGCTTCGCCCGCTCGTAGATCTGCTGCGAATAGGTGATCATGTACGTCGAGGCCGCGATCGTGATGAGGCCGACCACGGTGATGAGGCTGACGGTGGCGTTGGTGATATGGCCCAGACTCAAACCGAGGGCCGCCAGAATCCACGAGAACTCCGATATCTGGCCCATTGGCAGCCCCGCACTGACGCTCACCCGCAGCGGGTAGCGCATCATCGACATGATCGCGATGATGATCAGCGGCTTTCCGATCAGCACCAACGCGGAGAACACCAGTGCCTCGACGATTTGTTCTGCGGCGCCGATGAATTCGAGCTGAGCGCCCAGTCCGAGGAAGAAGAACAGCAGCAGGAAGTCGCGCAGGCTCGCCAGTCGTGCGCCCAGCGCATCACGAAACGGCGTGCTCGCCAGGCTGACCCCGGCAAGGAATGCGCCCACTTCCGAGCTGAAACCGAGCCACTCGCTCAACGCCGCCACCGACGCCGCGTAGGAGACACCGAAGAGCACCAGCAGATCCTGCGACCGTGCGATGTGCGGCAGCAGCCACGGCGCCACGTACCGCGTCAGGAGCCACATCCCGCCGAGCAATCCTGCGCCTTTGAGCAGCACGGCCGCGACACCGCCGCCGAGATTTCCGCCGGTGTCCTGCCCGAAGGCGGTGAGCACGATCATCACGACCACCACGACCAGGTCCTGGACGATGAGGAGGCCGACCGCGATGCGGCCGTGGAGGTGGTCGAGTTCGCGCTTGTCCGACAACAACTTCACGATGATGATCGTCGACGAGAACGTCAGGGCCATCGCGATGTAGACCGCGGTCAGGCTGTCCATACCGAACGCGATCGCGGCGAGGTAACCGATCGCCGAGGTCAACACCACCTGACCGAGCCCGGTGACCATCGCCACCGGCCCGGTGCTGCGGATCATCTGCAGATCGAGGCGAAGTCCGACGAGGAACAACAGGAGCGAGATGCCGAACTCGGCCAGCAGTTCGATCGTGCTGTCGGCCGACACCCATCCGGTGCCCACGGGACCGACCGCGATACCCACCACGATGAACGCGACGATGAGCGGTTGGCGCAGCCTGGTGGCGATCAATCCGGCGAGGGTGGCGATCGCCAGGACGGTCGCGAGGGTGGGGAACGGATGCAAGTCCATGTGCGCAGAGTCTATTTCCGCGCCCGTAGCCGCTTCTCCACCGCCACTGCCAGGCTCACCAGAATGGCGCTTCCGAAGATGCGCAGCCAGCCGCCGGCATCCAGCGGCGCCGTCTGGAACACCGTGTTCATGACCGGAAGGTAGGTGATGGCGAGCTGGGCGACAGCCTGCGTCGCCACACCCACGATGAGCCAGCGGTTGGTGAACAGACCGATGCGCCACGCAGACCGGGTCAGCGATCGACAGCTGAACAGGTAGAACGCCTCGACCACGACGAAGAGGTTCAACGCCGCGGTGCGCGCCTCGGGCAACGTGGCGCCACTGGCCAGTTCCCATTCGAACATCCACCATGAACCGGCGACGAGAAGACCCGATACCAACAGGATGCGGCCCACCAGGGCTCGAGTGAGCAGCGGCTGACCCGGATCCCGTGGCGGGCGGGCCATGATGCCGTCCTCCTTCGGCTCGAAGGCCAGCATGAGTCCCAGCGCGACGGCGGTGGTCATGTTGATCCAGAGGATCTGCGTCGGCAGGATCGGCAGCGCGGCGCCCAACGCGATCGCCACCAGGATCACCAGGCCCTCGCCGATATTCGTGGGCAAGGTCCACGTGATGAACTTCGTGAGATTGTCGTAGACGCCGCGGCCTTCCTCCACTGCGGCTTCGATGGTCGCGAAGTCGTCGTCGGTCAGGACCATGTCGGCCGCATCCTTGGCGACCTCGGTGCCGCTGCGGCCCATGGCGACCCCGATGCTCGCCTGCCTCAACGCGGGCGCGTCGTTGACGCCGTCGCCGGTCATCGCGACGACATGGCCCCTGTCCTGCAACGCCTCGACCAGCCGCAGCTTCTGCTCCGGTGACACCCTGGCGAATACGCTCGCCCGCTCGACCGCGTCGGGCCAGTCGTCTTGCGGCAGATCAGCCAGCTCCGCGCCGGTCAAGACAAGTCCGTCGCGGGACTTTCCGTCGTCCAGAACCCCTACGGCGCCGGCGATTGCGCTCGCCGTGCCGGCATGGTCGCCGGTGATCATCTTCACCGCGATTCCCGCGGAATGACAGGCGGTCACCGCTGATGCGGCCGCAGCGCGGGGCGGGTCGAGCATGGCTTGCAGACCGGTCAACGTCATGGCGCCGGGAAGCGCTTCTTCGGTGAAGTCGGCGGGGTCCACCGAGGTGCGCACGCCGGTCGCCAGCACCCGCAGACCCCTGGCGGTCAGCTGATCGACCGCCCGCAGCACGACCGGACGATCGATGGGCTGCAGCGAGCCGTCGGCACGCATCTGGGTGCCGCACAACTCGAGCATCCGCTCCACAGCCCCCTTGACCAGCACGATATTGCCGTCCGTACCGGATCTGTGCAGGGTGGCCATGTACTGGCGGTCCGAACTGAACGGGATGGCCGCGACACGAGAAAGACTGGCGGCGAGGCGTTCTGGTGTGAGACCGGCCTTGGCTGCGACGACCAGCATCGCCGCCTCGGTGGGGTCACCGGCGATGTCCCACCGCTCACCTGCAGGTATCAGGACTGCATCGTTGCATGCCGCGCCGCCGAGCAGCGTCCACAGCAGTGCCGCATTCTCGTCGATCGCCACGGGTGTTCCGTCTCGCGACAGCAGGGCACCGTTGGCCGCATATCCCCCGCCGGTCGCCTCCACCGACTCGTCGGGAGTCCAGACCTCCCGCACCGTCATCTGGTTCTCGGTCAGGGTGCCCGTCTTGTCGGTGCAGATGACGGTCGTGCTCCCGAGTGTTTCCACGGCGGGAAGCCTGCGAATGACCGCCCTCCGCTTGGCCATCCGCGCGACTCCGATGGCGAGAGTGATCGTCACGGCGGCCGGAAGCCCCTCCGGAATCGCGCCGACCGCGAGTGCCACGGCTGCGGTGAAGGTCTCCACAGCGTCCTGCCTGCGTAACAGCCCGATGGCGAAGGTCAAGGCGGCCAGGGCCAGGATTGCCACGGTGAGGATTTTGCTGAACCGGGCCAACTGCGCGGTCAACGGTGTCGCCAAAGTCGTTGCGGCGCCGACGAGTCGGTGAATCTCGCCGATCTCGGTTTCCGCTCCCGTGGCCACCACGATCCCGGTACCGGAGCCTGCGGTCACCAAGGTTCCCGAGTGTGCCATGTTGCATCGATCGGCGACCGGAGTCGCGTCGGGAAGCACGACTTCGTTCTTCGCGACGGCTTCCGATTCGCCGGTCAGCGCCGATTCGTCGACGCGTAGTTCTGCCTGCCGGAGCAACCGGATGTCCGCGGGCACTTTGTCGCCGGCCTCGACCAGTACCAGATCGCCCGGCACGAGTTCTTCGGACGCGATCACATGTTCGCGGCCTCCCCGGATCACCTTGGCGTCTGTGCGGACCATCGCGCGCAGGCTCTGCAACGCCGACTCGGCCTTGGATTCCTGGATGAAGCCGACGAGGGCATTGACGACCACGACGCCGAAGATCACCGCGGAGTCGACGTACTCGGACAGCAAAGCGGTGACGACACCTGCGACCAACAGGACATAGATGAGCGGGTGGTGTAACTGCCGCAGGATGCGCACCAAAAGTCCCGCGCTCGGCGGCTCGGGGAGAACGTTGAGTCCGAAACGGCGCGACCGCTCGGTCGCCTCTTCGCTGGTGAGTCCGCGATGCGGATCGGTCTCAAGCAGCAGGACCACTTCGTGATCGGGTAGTCCGTGATGCGCGTTCGCCCCGATAGATGCTGGCGAAGCCATCAACGTTGCGCGGTGTCGTCGGCGACAGCGGTCCGTTCACCCGAGCGGTTGTCGCCCGGTTCGATGACGAGCACCGGCACTCGGGAATGCTCGATGATGTCGGCCGAAACGCTGCCGAGCAGTCGGGTGGACAGGCCCCGGCCGCGGCGGCCGACCACCAGCAGGTCCATGTCCTGCTCCTCAGCGAATCCGCGAAGCGTGGGGCCGGGGGGCCCGGCGAGAACCTCAGTATGGACCACACCCGCGATGTCGGCACGGCTCGCCAACTCGGCCAGGCGCCGCGAGGCGGCGTCGACGTCGTTGCTGGTGACAGCTTCGGCCGCTTCGAAGTGGACGACCTCGGCGAGGACCAGCAGTGCGCAGTAGGGCCCGAACAGGCGACGGGCCGCGGCCAGTCCGCGCTCGGATTCGGCCGATCCGTCGACACCGACCAACACCCGCAATCCTGCAGTCGCCGGTCGCTGCGGCGGTGCCCCGCTCGACCCGAACGCAGCCAAACCGGGGCGGCGCTGTACGCGTTCCAGGGCGATCGGCACAAACAGCGGTCCCAGCACCACGGCGATCAGAGTCCACATCGGATCGTGTCCGTGGCGCGCCATCCACAACCCGGCCACCAGTCCTATGACAATCCACCCGATGATCAGTACGACGACGATTGTTGTGGTCACTGCACGAATTGTTCCAGCCGGACGGCCGCCACGGCAGGGTGGTCGGACCAGGCCCATGGGGACTTTGGGCCCTTCCCACCCGGCGCGCCCGCGCGGGCAGAAGCCGAGGACCCACTCGCGGCGACCCGACTCCGACCGTAGGGTGAGGCATCGCTCACGGGATCCGATGCCGACTCATCGCGAGTGTCGTCCCGGCTCATGCAACGGATTGGCGGCCGTCGACTCCCTCGACCGAGCGCGTCTGGAGGGCGCGGTGGCCGCGACGGGATGAACCCCCTGCGCGACAACAGCTCACGCCGGCGTTGCCGCCGCCTTGCGGGCCGCGATCTTGGCGCGGACTTCGGCCATGTCCAGCGCCTTGACCCGCGTGATCAGATCCTCGAGCGCCGCCTTCGGCAGCGCACCCGCCTGGCTGTACACCAGCACCCCGTCGCGGAACGCCATCACCGTCGGGATCGACCGGATCTCCAGCGTGGCGGCCAGGTCCCGCTCGGCCTGGGTGTCGACCTTGGCGTGCACGACATCAGGGTGTGCGTCCGCCGACTTTTCGAAGACCGGCGCGAAGGCGCGGCACGGGCCGCACCACGAAGCCCAGAAGTCCACGAGCACGATCGGGTTGTCGACGACGGTCGACTCGAAGTTGTCGTAGGTCAGATTCTTGGTGGCCATTTCGGTGTCCTTCCTTGGTTCGTTCAGGTGCTCTGGTGGGTCAGGCGTTCTGGACTGCTTCGTCCCAGGCGCCGTAGCCGCCGAGGATGTCGCTGACGTCGGCGAAGCCGTGGTGGCGCAGCAGGCTGGCCGCGACCGAGGACCGGTAGCCGCCGGCGCAGNTCCCAGGCGCCGTAGCCGCCGAGGATGTCGCTGACGTCGGCGAAGCCGTGGTGGCGCAGCAGGCTGGCCGCGACCGAGGACCGGTAGCCGCCGGCGCAGTACACGACGGTCGGCTTGGCGGGGTCGAGCTCGCCAAGCCGGCTCGGCAGCTGACCCACCGGGATCGCGACCGCGTTCGGGATGGCACCCGCGGCGACCTCACCGGGGTTGCGGACATCGACGATCTGCAGATCGGCNAGCTCCGCGGCGCGCTCGTCGAACGCCTTGGCNGTCAGCCGCGACGCCACCGCCACGTCGTCGGGGTGGGCGAACATCGTCTCGAACGGCCGGTCCAGGTAACCGATCACCCGGTCGAAACCGATCCGGGCCAGCCGGTTCTTGCCTTCCATCTCCTGACCCGGCTCGGTGAACAACACCACGTCGACATCGGCGGGCAACACCGACCCGGCGAACTCCGCGTAACGGCCCTCCAACCCGATGTTGATCGCCTGGCGCAGATGACCGGTCGCGAACTCCTCCGGGCTNCGCCCGTCGACCAGCACCGCACCCGCGGCCAGCGCGTCACCGACCTGCTCGTAGGTCATCGCCGCCGGCANCTTGGTCTCATCGAGCAGGTCGCGGTCCTTACGGTTGAGGATCGCGTCGTAGACGAAGTAACCCGGCGCCGGGGGCTGACCCTCGGTGACCAACTCCATGAACGTCGCCTTGTCCGGGGCGCGCAGCGCGTAGTTGGTTTCCTTCTGCTCNCCCATCGTCGACCACAGATCGGTCGACAGGTTCTTGCCGCACGCCGACCCCGCACCGTGGGCGGGATACACCCGGGTGGCATCGGGCAGCGTCATCAACTTGTTGTGCAGCGAGTCATAGAGCTTGTCGGCCAACTCCTCGCGGGTGAACCCGATCGAGGCCAGCAGGTCGGGCCGGCCGACATCGCCGATGAACAGCGCNTCACCGGTCAACACCCCGTANGGNACCTCGTCACCGGCATGTTCGTAGACCACGATGCTCAACGACTCCGGCGTGTGCCCGGGGGTGTGGCGGAACTCCAANCTCACCTCCCCCAACGAATACCGCTCGCCGTCGGCCACCCCCATCGACTCGAACTCGGTCTCGGCGACCGAGGAGTACACGATCTTCGCGCCGGTGGCCTTCGCCAGCTCCAGATGCCCNGACAGGAAATCGGCGTGGAAGTGGGTCTCGATGACCAACTCGATGCTCATACCCAGCTCTTCGGCGTCGGCCACATACTCGGCCACATCCCGCTGCGGGTCGACAACAACTGCGCGGCCGGTGGTTTCGTCACCGATCAGGTAAGACGCATGGGACAGGCAATCCAGGTAGTACTGATTGAAGATCATNCCCGCTGCGGGTCGACAACAACTGCGCGGCCGGTGGTTTCGTCACCGATCAGGTAAGACGCATGGGACAGGCAATCCAGGTAGTACTGATTGAAGATCATGATGGCAGTCCTTTCGGTGGGCGGTGGATAGGCCTTCTGGCTTCTACTGTGCCTATACCCCTATGGGTATGTCAAGTACCCTAGGGGGTATCGGTATTCCGCACTTGCGCGTACCCCCGGGGGTATGTGTACGATGGCCATCAACATACCCCCTTGGTATCGGCTGTCAGGCCGGTGCCCGCCCGAGAGGACATTCCCATGACTGCACCTGTCACCATCGATTCGCAGGACCTGCGCGACCGCCTCGGTTCGGCGGCACCCCCGCGGGTTCTCGACGTCCGCACCCCGGG
>NZ_JACKSH010000134.1 GCF_025821625.1 Mycolicibacterium pyrenivorans | reverse complement strand
GACCCGCGAACACACCAAACCCGCCGTGGCACCCACGGCAACACCGACGCGCCCACACCCAGCGCACCTCACCTCTATTTTCGGATTAGCAGGCCCGCACTCGCAAAAGCCCTGCTGGAATGCAATTCCGGCGGGATCGTCATGAAGTCGAGTTGAGAACCTCGGCGGCGCGCTTCACCGCATTGACGATGCCCTGGTAGCCGGTGCACCGGCAGAAGTTCCCCGAGAGCCCCTCGCGGATCTCGTCGTCGGTGGGTGTCGGGTTGTCGCGCAGCAGGGCCGTGATGCTGGTGACGAAACCCGGTGTGCAGAAGCCACATTGAAGGCCGTGGCACTCGCGCATCGCGGCCTGGACGGCGGACAGCTCGCCGTTGTCGGCGGCGATGCCCTCGACCGTCGTCACCTCCTGGCCGTCGGCCTGGACGGCGAAGATCAGGCACGACCGCACGGCCTGGCCGTCCAGCAGCACCGTGCACGCACCACAGGCGCCGTGCTCACAGCCGAGGTGGGTGCCGGTCAGCCCGCACTTCTCGCGGAGGAAGTCCGCAAGCGTCAGCCGCGGCTCGACGGTCCCGCCGTGGCTGCGGCCGTTGACCGACACGTCGACGGGTAGTTCATGCATTATGGGCCTCCCTCGCTTCCAGAGCCGCAGTGATTGCCTCGGTCCACGCCCGCGCGACCATCGTCGCGCCGACGCGGGTGCGGTAGGACGCCGTGCCCTGAAGGTCGGCGGGAACGTCTTCGAGCCCCGACATGGCCAACCGGCCCAATTCGTCCGGGGTGATGTCGGTGACGGCCCGGCCGACGACGGCCTGCTCTGCGGGAGTGCCCCGCTCCGGCGTCGAGCCGAGGCCGAGAAGCCCGATCCCGCAGCGGGTCACCGTGTCCTGGTCGTCGATCTCGACGGCCACCGTCGCGCCCGCGATCGCGAAATCGCCGTGGCGCCGGGCGAACTCCTGCACCGAGTAGCCGCAGCGGCCCGACCACACGGGGAAGGACACGGCGGTCAGGATCTCGTCGGCGGCCAGCGAGGTCTCCCAGAGCCCGGTGAAGAACTCCGCCGCCGGGATGGTTCTGCGGCCCCGGGGCGAGGCGGCCTCGATCGTGGCGTCGAGTGCGAGCGCGACCGCGGCGTACTCCGCGGCGGGGTCGGCGTGCGCGATGGCGCCGCCCAGGGTTCCGCGGGTCCGGATCTGGAAGTGCCCGATGTGCGGGGTGGACAGGGTCAGCAGCGGAACGGATTCGGCGACCTCGTCGTCCATCCCCACCAGGGCGTGCGGGGTGCCCGCACCGATCCACACCTGATCGTCGCGGCGTTCGATGTTGCGCAGTTCGGCCACCCGGGAGATGTCGACGAGGTTCGGGAAGTGCGTCAGGCGCATCGCGAGCATCGGCACCAGGCTCTGTCCGCCGGCGAGGATCTTCGCGTCGTCTCCGTACTCGCCGAGCAGCGCCACCGCATCCGCGACCGTGTCGGGGCGGTGATAGGCGAAACTCGCCGCTTTCATGAGTGAGCCTTCACGACAGCAGCCGGATGAGCGCGGCCTGCAGATCTTCGGCGAGCGCGCCGGCCGGGCTGGCGGCCTTGCGCCTGCGGCGGCCCAGCAGGAAGCCGAGGACGCCTGCGGCGGCAGCCGCGATCAGCACGGGCGCGAACCGCTTGGCCATCGGCACGGCGACCACCTTGAGCAGGTCGACGGAGTCGCCGGCATCCGGCGCCGCCGTCAGGGGAGCCGCAGCGGCGGAGCCGTTCTCGGAGGCTCTGGCGGGCGCCGCACCGCCGAGGAGTTCGGCCTCCAGGCTGCGGGCGAACTGCGCGATGAGATTGCCCGACACGTCGGCGAGCACTCCGCGCCCGAACTGCGCCGCCTTACCCGAGATCGCGAGATCGGTGAGGATGACGACGTGTGTGCCGGGTGGGGTGCTTCGCTCGTCGTCCTTCAGTTGCGCGGTGACGGTCGCCGCGGCGGTGCCGTTGCCCCTGGTCTCCTTGCCCTCGGCCTTGAGCACGATCCGCTGCGCTGCCGCGTCCTTCTCCAGGTAGGAGGCAACCCCCTTGTAGGACACCGTGATCGGGCCGACCTTGACCTTGACCGCGCCGTTGAACTCGTCGCCGTCGACCGACAGCAGGGTGGCACCCGGCAGGCAGGGCGCGACGCGTTCGACGTCGGTGAACACCTCCCAGACCTTGGCGGCGGGGACCGCGACCCGGAATTCGTTGTTCAGCTCCACGTCTAGTGGTCCTTTCCTTCGATCAACGCGACGATCGTGGCGGGGGTGGCGGGCAGCTGGGTGACCGACACACCGAGCGGGGCGAGCGCGTCGTTGACGGCGTTGATGACCGCCGGTGGCGAGCCGATGGCCCCGCCCTCGCCCGCGCCCTTGTAGCCGCCGACACCCGGGCCGGGGATCTCGACGTGCCCGAACTCGATGGGCGGCACCTCGGTGGCCGTCGGCAGCAGATAGTCGACGAACGTCGACGCCACCGGATTACCCGCGTCGTCGTAGGCGAGGTGCTCCAGCAGTGCGCCGCCGATGCCCTGCGCCGTTCCGCCCGCGACCTGTCCCTCGACCACGTTCGGGTTGATCATCGGCCCGACGTCCTCGCTGACGATGTAGCGGGTCAGCGTCACGTGCCCGGTCTCCACGTCGACCTCACACGTGCACACGTGAGTCGCGTTGGCCCAGTGGATCATCGCCTGCGAGTTGAACCGTGCGGTTGCTTCCAGGGTGGGCGGGATCCCGCCGAGCTGTGCGGGTTCGTAGTAGGAGCGGTAGGCGATGTCGGCGAAGCTGACGCTCTTGTCGCGGTCGGTGCGCACGCCGGCCCTCGAATCCGCGAGCTCCACGTCGGCCTCGTCGACGCCGAGGAGCTGGGCCGCGATCGCGATGATCTGCTTGCGCAGGATGGTGCCCGCCTCGTGCACCGCGCCTGCCGTCATCGGTGCGCTGCGGCTGCCCTGAGTGCCCGCCCCGTACGGGGTCACCGCGGTGTCGCCCTGGATGGTCGACACGTCATCGATGTTGGCGCCCAACGTATCCGCGGTGAGCTGCACGACGGTGGTCTCGATACTGTTGCCCGCCGAACCGCCGTTGACGTAGACGTTGATCTTCCCGGTGGACTCCATCCGCATGGTGGCGCCCTCGGTGGAGAGGTGTCCGGTCGCGGCGCCGGTGGGCTCGATGTAGGCCGAGAACCCGAGGCCGAGATAGCGGCCCTGCGCCAGCGCCTCGGCCTGCTCCTTGCGGAAGCCCTCGTGGTCGAGGATCTTCACGGCCTGCTCGAAGGTGTCGGCGGGGGCGCAGTTGTCGTACGGCATGCCGTTGGGGTTGAAGAACGGCATCTCGTCGCCGCGCAGGATGTTGATGCGGCGCAGCTCGACGGGGTCCATCCCGATTTTCCGCGCGGCGGAGTCGAGAAGCATTTCGCGGGTGAGGGTTTCGTACTGCCAGGGGCCGCGGTAGGCGTGCAGGCCCGGGGTGTTGGAGAACACCGTCTTGTAGTTGAAGCTGGCCTTCGGCACCCGGTAGGGCCCGGGGAAGAACATGCCGATCGCGGCGGTGGTGAGCACCGGGTACGGCGTCGGGTAGGAGCCGACGTCCTGGATGAAGTCGATGTCGGCGGCCAGGATCTTGCCGTCGTCGTCGAAGGCCATCCGGACCTTGCCGTCGACGTGCCGGGACTGGCCCGCCGACATCAGGTTCTCCCGCCGGTCCTCGATCCACTTCAACGCGGACGGCACCTTGCGGGCGGCCAGCAGGATGCACATGTCCTCGCGCATCGGCACCACCTTCTGGCCGAACGCTCCGCCGGTGTCGCGCACGATCACCCGGACGCCCTGGGCCGGGATCCCGAGCAGCCGCGCGGCGAACGCGCGCAGTTCGTGCGGTGTCTGCGACGACGCCCAGACGGTGAGTTCGCTGGTGGTGGACGTCCACTCGACGACCATGCCGCGCGTCTCCATCGGCACCGGCACGTACATCTGCTGGTAGATGTGTTCGGAGACCACATGCGCCGCGTTCGCGAACACCTCTTCGTCCGGCGGGGCGCCGCCCATGCCGCCGGCGACGTTGTCGGGGTAGGCCTCGTGGACGACGGGGACGCCTGCCTCGGCACCGCCGACCGCCTTGCGGAAATCGGCGACCGCAGGCAGCGGGGTGTAGTCGACGTCGACCAGGTCGACGGCGTCCTCGGCGAGGTACCGGCTGTCGGCGACGACGAGGGCGACGGGGTCGCCGACGAACTTCACCTCACCCTCGGCCAGCGGCGGCCGGGGAGTGTCCGGGATGTCCTTGCCCGCGACGGCGTGCCAGGCCTCCTTGACCTCGGGGTTGAGGTCCTCGGCGGTGAACACCGCATGCACGCCGGGAAGGGCCAGCGCTTCGGAAGCGTCGATGCCGTTGATGGTCGCGTGGGCGAACGGGCTGCGTACGAAGCAGGCGTGCAACATGCCGGGGCGCTGAACGTCGTCGACGAACGTGCCGTGACCAGTGAGAAGCCGGCTGTCCTCGATACGAGGGACCCTGCTGCCCGCATAGCGCGCGGTGACGGCTGGCACGGTGTCGGTCACTTCACATCACTCTCCTGAGGGCTTAGAGAGTGACGTTATCGCATCCGAGAGCGACATTTCCACCATCTTTGTCTCACGGTGGTCTCAGGCCTCGTGGTGGATGCGCCCGTCCATCTCCGTCAACGGTCGACCACGTCCGCCCCAGCGGCGCGCGATGATCTCCGCGGCGATCGACACCGCCGTCTCCTCGGGGGTGCGGGCGCCGAGGTCGAGTCCGATGGGGCTGGCGAGGCGGGCCAGCTCCGCGTCCGTCAGGCCCGCGTCGCGCAACCTGCGCATCCGGTCGTCGTGTGTGCGGCGCGAGCCCATCACGCCGATGTATCCGACGGCGGGGAGGCGCAAGGCGACCTCGAGGACGGGCACGTCGAACTTGGGGTCGTGGGTCAGCACGCAGATCGCGGTGCGTTCGTCGATGGCGCCCAGCGCGGCCTGGGCGGCGAGGTAGCGGTCGGGCCATTCGACGACCACGTCCTCGGCGGCGGGGAAGCGCGCCGCGGTCGCGAACACCGGCCGGGCGTCGCACACCGTCACCCGGTAGCCCAGGAAAGCGCCCTGCTGCGCCAGGGCGGCGGCGAAGTCGATGGCGCCGAACACCAGCATCCGCGGGCGGGGTGCATGGCCGGCGACGAACACCTCCATCCCGGCGTCCTGTCGCTGGCCGTCGGGTCCGTACGACAGGACGGCCGACCGCCCGGCGGCGAGCAACCCACGGGCGTCGTCGGCGACGGCCGCGTCGGCACGCTCGGAGCCCACCGAGCCCTGCGTCGAATCCGCCCCGACGATCAACCGCATGCCGAGCCTGCGCGAGTCGGGGTGTTCGATGACCGTCGCGACGGCGATCGGTCGATGGGCGGCGATGTCGTCGGCGACGGCCTGCAGCTGCGGAAAGGTGCTGCGCGACACCGGCTCTGTGAACACCTCGATGGTGCCGCCGCATGTCAGGCCCACCGCGAACGCGTCGTCGTCGCTGACCCCGTAGCTCTGCAGGTCCGGGCGGCCGGTGGCCACGACGTCGTTGGCGACCTCGTAGACGGCGGCCTCGACGCAGCCGCCGGACACCGAGCCCGCCACGCTGCCGTCGGGGCAGACCACCATCGCGGCGCCGGGTGGCCGGGGGGCGGACCTCATCGTGCGCACGACGGTGGACAACCCCGCGGTGCCGCCGGCCCGCCAGACCGCCAGCAACTCCTCGAGCACGTCGCGCACGAGCGCAGTGTATGCCCGCTAGTCGGCCCGCACCCGTGGCGGCGCCCTCTACAGTGCAGTGATGGTCGCTGCTCGGCGGATTCTCGCGGTGTGCTGCTCGGTCATCGGCTTCGCGGCCGCAACGAGCACGGACGCGTCGGCGTCGCCCGTCCCGCCGGTCTCCGACCAGGCCCGTGCGGCAGGGTTCGTGGACGTGCGCAGCGTCGTTCCGGATGCCGTGATCGACCTGCGCTATGCCACGGCGGACAACTTCGTCGGCGTCCCGCTGTATCCGGCAGGTGCCCGCTGCCTGGTACACGAAACCCTGGCACAGGGACTCGTCGTCGCCGCGGATCTGTTGCGCCGCGGCGGGGAACGGCTCGTCTTCTGGGACTGCTATCGGCCGTACGACGTTCAGGTGGCGATGTTCGAGGCGGTTCCCGACCCCGCCTGGGTGGCGCGCCCGGGTCCGTATGCGCGCAGCCACGTGGCGGGCCGGTCGGTGGATGTGACGCTGGCCGACGCGAAGGGCCCGGTGGACATGGGGACCGGCTTCGACGACTTCTCACCCCGCAGCCATGCCGACGCGACCGAGGGCGTCAGCCCGGCCGCGCAGGCCAACAGGGCACGGCTGCGGGACGCGATGACCGCAGGAGGCCTGACGGTGTACTCCGGCGAGTGGTGGCACTTCGACGGTCCGGGCGCCGCCGTGGATCGACCGATTCCGGACGTGCCTGTCGTCTGAATCGTCAGAGCTGGGTGAGGTCGGTGCGCATCAGCATGATGTTGTAGTCCGACCACAGCGACAGGTTCCAGTAGAGATCGGTTCCGGTCCCGAGCGTCGACGGCGACCAGGGATGCATCATCGGCGCGTAGATGCCGCCGGTCTGCTGCCTCATGAGCACCGTCGCCTCCGACCAGGCGCCCTCGGGAGTGTCGGCTGTCCGCATCACGATGCTGTTGTTCTGATCGCCGTAGAGCACGATGTACTTCTGCAGGTATTCGTTGTACTGAACCGACATCTCGCTGACGGTGTAGCCGGGTTGGGTTCTGGATCCGGACTTGCCGATGATGGCCGACGCCGACCTGGGGTTCCCCACGACCCACTTGGCCGGGGTGGTGCGGAACCAACCCGTCGAAGCCGCTTTGTAGTACTCGTACCTGCTCACGTTGAGGATGTCGTCGGGGGCGACGCGCGCGAGGTACGCAGCGCCCTGGCGGCCGTTGGGCGTGCCGTACATGAACACGTAACCGTCGTCGCCCATGACGAACGCCGACTGCTGAAAGTTGCGGTTGGAGCTGAAGAACGAGTTGTAGCGGACGCTTCCCCGTGCGACGGTGAAGTTCTCGCCGTTGTCGGTCGAGTACGCGATCGCCGAGTAGTTCGTGGTCCAGCGGCCCGCCGTGCCCCACTTCGACACCGACATGAAGCTGACGTACTGAATCGTGCCGAAGGGAGTGTCCTCGGTGACCTCGGTGGGCAGCGAGACACCCGCTGTCGGAATGAGTGTCACCGAGTTGGGCGCCCAGGACGGACGGTCGATGATCGGCCGCGCCTGCGTCGGACCGGACAGCGGCGCCCCGCCGAACATGTTGCCGTTGAACCATTCCCCGTCGGGGATCGTCATGCCGTCGGACAGGTCGTCGTCGGAGCTGCGGAACAACGTGTTGTAGATCCACCGGCCGGTCATGTTGGCCGAACCGAAGGTGTCGCCGACCGCGATGAGCACCTGATGCTCATTGATGTCGGGGGTGCTCGGGTCGTCGACCATGCCGTTGTCCCACATGACGCCCACGTCGGTGCCGTGAACCTGGAACCGGTTGTAGGTGTTGGCCAACGTCTTGTCGCCGTAGACGTACTTGCCTGTCACCCAGCTGACGAAGTTCGTCGACGGGCTGACCTGAGGGTTCAGCCACGGCGAGTACGGCACCAATGCGGCTGCGGTGACGGCTGTTTGGTCGTCCGCCAGCGCGAGGCTGGTGGGCGCCACGGCGGTGGTGCGCGCGGCGGTCGTCGTGGTGCGCGACACGAAGAGGTTCTCGAGCTCGCGCCGGGCGAACGACATCAACGCCCACATGAACGGTGGCTGCGGCGCACTGCCGGGGGTGGGGTCAGCCTTCTGACGCGCCCAGTCCAGCATGCTGTTCACGACGTTCACCACCGCGGTGACGATGTTGGGCTTCGGCGGCTGTTGGGTTGTGGTCGGCGTCGAGAGCAGGGCCGACACCCGCGGCGACACCGTCGTCGAGTTCGCCGTGGCCAGCGTGTCGGCGCTGGCGAACACCGCGACCTTCGTCGGCTTCTGCGGTGCAACCGCGGGGTCGTCCGATGTCTCGGCGGGCTTGGGCTTCGTCGCGGTCGGGGTTGTCGTTTTCTCGGCTGTGGAGGTGTCCTCTGTAAAGGTCGGGGTTCTGTTCGACGTGGTGGGCTTCGAGGGAGTCTCGGGCTCGGGCTCGTCGGTGTCGTCGGGCTCCGGCTCAGGCTCCGGGGCGGCCTCGTCCTCTGGCTCCGGCTCGCCGGTGTCGTCGGGCTGGGGGTCGGCCTCGGCTTCCGGGTCGGGCTCCGGGTCCGGGTCGGCCTCGGCCTCCGGCTCAGCCTCGGCCGCCGGCTCCTCCGCCTCGTCCTCTGGCTCCGCTTCTGGCTCGTCGGCGTCGGCTTCCTCAGCCGTCGCGCTGCTGTCGGCCGTGTCCGACTTGTCGCTGGCTGACGTATCGCGGTCCGACTTGTCGCTGGCTGACGTTGCTGAGGCCGTCGTCTTCGACGGCGACGAGCCGGTCTCCTCGGCCCATGCCACCCCGTGGCCTGCAAATATCGCTGATCCGATGCCCAGCGCGACGGCCAGACCGCCGACTCGACCGACGTACGCTGCGGCACCCATGAAACCCCTTAGATCCAGCCGTGTTCGAACCCCCGTCGTCGTGGCCATTCAAGCGCATCGGCGGGGGGAGTGGTGAGCAAATAGTTAAATCGTCACAGCGATTGAAACGTTACCGTGACCATTGGGTTCTGTTGATCCATCCCGCGAGCAGCAAATGGGTGAAACCCGAGTATCCGAGGCTCTCCAAGGCTTTCTCGTCGAGTGCGCCCACTTCGGCAATTCCGTCGCCGAGCCGGCTTCGATCATCCCGACCTGCGCGGCAACGCGCTGGACACCATTCAACGTCTCGGGGGCCTTCGCGATGCTGACGGGCAGACCGGTGCAGATATTTCCGTTTGGTGACGCCGACGCCGGGTATCTGAGAGCGAGCGACGGGGAAGCGGTGTCGATTCGTCGGGGACGGGTCCACCGTCGCGCTTCTGTGAGGACTACAGCCCATGGTCCTCGTCACCGGTTCACTGAACCAATCAACGATGGAGAATCAAATGCGAAAAGCTGTGGCAATTCTTGGCGTTACCAGCGCGTTGACCTTCGGCGGAGCGGGAGTCGCGCATGCCGCCACCTACGAGAGCCCGGTGCCGGCGACCACCACGACCCTGGCCCAGCCCGAGGCCGAGGACGACGGCGACAACACCGGACTGTGGGGACTCGCGGGTCTGCTCGGCCTCGTCGGGCTGTTGGGCCTCAAGCGCCGTGACGACAAGACGGTGGCCCGCCCCGCCGGGACGGTCGGCCCGGGCAACGCGTCCCGCGTCTAATCCGACACAGCTGCGAGGCGGCCCGTCACCCGACCGGGTGGCGGGCCGTTTGCGTGGCGCCTCCTGTCAAGATCGATTTGTCCTGGCGGCAATCGGCACGCCGCGGAGGTGCAGCACACTGACGAACCCGGTGCTTACCCCGCGGATAGGAACATCTTTCTCCTCGACAAGCGGAATCTGGCTTGCCGGCGATTACGGGACCTCTGCGCGCTCACGACAATTCTTCTCATGCCTGCATATGTGTTCCCGGAGACGGTGACCCCCAAGACCCGGCACCGCTCTGAGGTCGTGGCCCGATGAGGAAGTTCATGGCGCTGCACCGCAACGTCCGGGTCAGGATCGGGTTGGCGTTCGTCCACAAGTTGATCGACGCGATGATCCTCACCTTCATCGCGATCTACCTCGCGGCCCACGTGGGGATCGCGACCACGGGCGCGTTGATCCTGCTGTTCGCCGTGTTCGCGGTCTTCGGCATGCTGCTCGGCGGTCACCTGTCAGAGATGTGGGGACGTCGGCCCGTCCTCATCGTCGGGGACCTCATCGGCACCGCCTTCCTGGTGCTGATGACCGTGGCCTACTTCGCCGACTGGGGTCCGCTCGCGGTCTACTTCAGCTACGCCGTCGTCAAGTTCGGGACCAACATGGCGCTGCCGGCCAACGACTCGACGATCATCGACGTCACGCCGCCCGAGGACCGCAAGTACGTCTACACGGTCAACTACTGGGTGATCAACGTCGCGCTCGGCGGCGGCGCACTGCTCGGCGGCTTCCTCTACGGCTCGCACTTCGGCACGGTGATCCTGGGCGGCGCCATCGGCATGGGCTTCGCGCTCCTCGTCACCACACTGCTGGTAGCGGAGACAAAGCCGGCGTCGAAGCCGGGGTCGCGTGCCGACGCGCCGGCCAAGCTCCGCGGCTGGGCTCAGTTCGCCGAGGGATACAAGGTAGTGCTCGCCGACTCGACATTTCGCAGGCTGATCATCGTCGCCACCCTCGTGCTGACACTAGAAGGACAGCTGAGCACCTCGATCGGCATCCGGCTGTCGAACGACTTCGGGGTCCAGTACGTGTTCCCGTTCGGCGACGTCCACGGCGTCCAGATGCTCGGCGTGCTCAAGGCGGTGAACACCATCCTGGTCGTGCTGCTCGCGCTGAAGGTCAATTCGCTGCTCCGGCAGCTGCCAGACCGGGCCCGGGTCTTCGCGGGCATCGCTCTGTACGCGGGTGGCTTCGCGGTGCTGGCGGTCACCAACACGGCTTGGTTGCTGCTACTCGCCGTCGTGGTGCTGACCTTTGGCGAGCTGATGAACACGCCGGTACAGCAGGGGCTGCTGGCGGAGTTGGCGCCCGAGGAAGGCCGGCCCCGGTACATGGCCGCGTACTACCTGCACATCCGTTTCGGTCAGGTGGTCAACTCGCTGCTGATCAGCTTGAGCGCGGTCCTGAGCACCCTCGGGATGGCAGGGATCTACCTGCTCTTCGGCGTGGTGATCCTCATGCAGTACCGGGTGATCCTCGACCGCCGCCCAGCGCGTGCCGCGGCACAAGCACTGTCATCCGTCTGAGCCCGTCTGATTTTTCACACCTTGGAGGCAATCATGTCGGCACGCGCGAACCGCGTCACCGAGGCCTATCTGGCCGAATGCGCTACTCCGATGAGCGGGCTGCGCGGGGCACTGGCCGAGCTCGACGTGTCGGAGACCATGCGTGCTGCGTGGCCGAGGCTGCTGCCCCGTCCGGTCATGGTCGACGAGACCGAATTCCGAGCCTTCGGAAGGGATCTCGTCACCATCTTCGATCTGGTCACCTCGCTGCCGCAGCGCTGCTTCGACGGAGACTTCGACCGGTTCCGCGCTGCCCTCGGCATTGACGTCCGGCGCGGGGCCTGGATGCGCCGGCTGCTCGGCGACGGCCCCCCGCCGCTGTACGGACGGGCCGACACCTACTACGACGGCGCGTCGTTCAAGCTGCTCGAGTTCAACATCGGCAGCGCGCTCGGCGGCCTGGACATGGTCGGCCCGCTGCCGAAGGCCTACCTACGGATCCCGGCCTTCGCCGAGTTCGCCGCCGAACACGGTCTGGGCTACCTGGACATGAGCGGGGACCTGGCCGCGGCGCTGCGCAACGCGGGCAAGGCAATCGGCGCCGGCGAGCCCGTGGTCGCGGTGCTGGAGGGGCCCGGCGGGATGGCCACCTACGGCGACCAGCGGCGGGCGATCGGGGAGTTGCTCGCCGCGCAGGGCATCGACTGCCGGGTCGGTGAGATCAGCGACCTGACCTTCCGCTCCGGCAAGCCGTACCTCCACGGCACCGCGATCGACGTGATCCTGCGCTACTACGGGCTCGAGGAGATGCTCGCCCATCCCGACGGCGACGCGCTGATGGAGCCGGTGTTCCGCGCCCACGAGAACGGCACCGCGGTGGTGTGGACGCCGACCAACGTGTTCGGGAACAAGGGCACGCTCGCGATGCTGTCCGAGTTCGCCGAGGACGCCTCGGCGTTCTCGGCGCAGGAGCGCGCGGTGATCGAGCGGGTGCTGCCGTGGAGCCGCATGCTCGGCCGGCGCGGCCCCGAAGCGGATGAGCGGTTCATCGCCGAGTGCATGCAGCGCCGAGAGCAGTTGGTGTTCAAGCCAACTGGGCTGTCCGGCGGCGAGGGTGTCCTCATCGGGCGGGAAGTGGACGCCCGTACCTGGCGGGAGGCGCTGGCGGCGAGCACGCAGACCGGCAGCCTCGTCCAGGAGATCGTGCAGCCGAACGTGGAGACGGTGATCGAACCGGGGACCGGTGCCCGCTCCGAGTGGTTCGCGCTGTGGGCCGCCTTCATGACCCCGACCGGGCTCTGCGGCGGCGGCGTACGCGCCGTACCGCCCGGCGGCAGCACCGTCATCACCATGATCAACAACACCCAAGTCCGCAACACCTGCCTCTTCACCTGCTGACCAAGGAGTAATTCAATGACCCGATTCGTCGACCTGACCCACGGCTTCTACGACGGAATGCCGTCCTACCCCGCCGCCTGGTTTCCGCAGTTCGTCAGCGAGCGCACGATGACCCCGGAGACCGATCCCTACGGCACCAAGCGCACGTTCTCCTACCTGCACGTGTTTCCGCACAACGGGACGCACATGGAGTACCGCCTGCACTTCTTCCCCGGTGCCGAGGGGATCGACGAGGTACCGCTGCACACCCTGATCGGACGCGCCTGCGTCGCCGACCTGTCCGACAAGGGCGAGCTCGAGCCGGTCACCGGCGAGGACCTGGAGCGGGTCCTGCGTCCCGTGTGGAAAGAGGGCGACCGGCTGCTGGTCCGCACCGACTACCTGCGAAACAACTGGGGCAGGCCCGACTACTGGGACCGCCCGCCGTACCTGACCCCGTCGGCCGCGGAATGGGCAATCGACAACGGCGCCAGCCTGTTCGGGCTGGACTGCCTCACCGAACGGCCCGGCGACGCCGAGTCTCCCGTGCACCATGCGCTGCTGGCGGCGGGCATCCCGCTTCTGGAGTACGTCACCAACATGCATGAGCTCACCAGGCCGGTCGTGCAGCTGTTCGCGCTTCCCATGAAGGCGGCCGGCGCCGAGGCGGCTCCCACGAGGGTCATCGCGATGGAGGACACCGATGGCTGAGCCGGCCCGGCCCTCGGTGGCACTCGCGCCCGTTGCCGACGACGCCGCGGTGCCCGGTGTGTTGCGCAGGCTTCTCGAGCTGATCGACGAGCCACTGGCCGGCCTGCCTCCCGGCGCCGAGGTGTTGATCAAGCCGAATCTGTTCCAGACCACTCCCGGATTCCATGTGAGTCCCGCGCTGCTGGCGGCCATCGCCCGCGCGGTCGCCGAGCACGGGGCCCGGCCGGTGATCGCCGAGCGCACGCACGCCATCTACGAGATCCTCAACGACCACGAGGCCGCCCGGTACGCCCGCGTGGTCAGCCTCGACGATCTTCCGTTGCGCATCACCAACATTGCGGGCGCGACATCCCTGCGGGTGCCGATCGCGGTGCCCGAGTTGATCGAAGACTGCGACTACTTCATCGGGGTGCCGCAGCTGCGTACGCACGCCAGCGTCGTCTACTCCAACGCGATGAAGAACCTGGTCGGGCTGCTCCCCGGCTACACGACCCGAATCGTGCACATGGCCGGGGTCGACGAGTCCACCGTGGACCTCAACCTGATGCGCCCACAGGATCTGGTCATCTGTGACGGAACGACGGTGATCGAAGGCAACTACCCGATGGACGGGCGCGCGCGCTCGGTCGGCTTCCTCGCCGCCGGCCGGAACGCGGTCGCCCTCGACGTCGCGGTCGGGGTGCTCGCCGGCTTCGACCCGAACAGCGTCGCCTATCTGCGCGACGCACACCAACGCGGTATGGGTCCGCTCGCGCTCGAGGACATCGACCTGCTCGGCACGCCGATATCGGAGCTCGCCTTCGACATGGTCAAGGCGCCTATCGAGATCGTTCCGCCGCGCGCGGGTATCCACGTCCACGCCGAGCACGCCTGCCCGGCATGCAGCCGGTTTGTGGCCGGGGCCATGCGCGCACTCGCCGAGGAGCTGCGCGCCTGGGACGGCGAGATGACGATCATCTCCGGTCCGCAGGTGCAGATGCCGCCGCTGCGCGGTGCGGTGATACTGGTCGGCAACTGCCTCTACGAGAGCCGCGATCTCGGCATCTTCATCGAGGGATGCCCGCCGCGCGCCATCCAGCTCGCCGCGTTCCGCTACGCGATGGGCGAACCGGTCGGCGACCACGAGCGGACCCAGTTCCGGGTGCCGCCAGCGCTGGAACACGTGTCGGCATGACGATCATGACGATCAGCACGGTCACCTCGCCCGGGTCGGCGCTGCCCGCGGGATCGCGGCTGTACCGCCACGTCGTGCCGCTGGCGACGCCGATGAACCCGGTATCCGCCGCTGCGGCGCTGCGTACCGACGGGCGGGTCATGCTCACCGCCGGATCCGATGGTCGCCGCGCGACGCTGGCCGTCGGCGAGCTCGCCGTGCTGTCCCATCCAGGCGGCGCGGGGCACGCGCCGCTGGCCGACGCCGTGGATTTCCTTGCCGGGCTGGATATTCCGGCGGACACCCCGGAGCCCGAGGCGGCCTGGTACGGCCTGCTGGGCTACGACGCGGCGCGCGACTTCGAGCGGTTGCCCAGCCGTCACCCGGCGACCGATCGGCCGGTGTACGAGTTCTTCTTGCCCGAGGCGCTGGTCCAGTTCACCGACGGGTACGGACAGGTGATCGGCAGGGGTTCGTCGGCGGCCGCCGCACGCGCCGCGGCCGAGCGTGTCGCAAGGAAGCTGAACAGGTTTGCCGTCGCACCGTCCCCCGCAAGCGGGCGGTACCCCCACGGTGTCGTCGCCGTCGGCGCAGGCAGGTTCGGCTTCAGTTACGAGGAGTACGCCGCCGCGGTCGACCGCGCGAAGAGCCACATCCTCGACGGCGACGTGTTCCAGCTCGTACTGTCCATCGCCTGGACCGCGCCGGCCACCGTGGACGGTCTGGCGGTCTTCGAGCGACTGACCGCGATCAATCCGTCCCCCTTCCACTTCTGGTACGGCGGGCCGCGATTCGAGGTGGTCGGCGCCTCACCGGAACCGTGCCTGACGCTGAACGACGGCCGGGCGCTCATCCGTCCGCTCGCCGGCACCCGATCGCGCGGCCACGACAGCGTCACCGACCTGCGCGCCGAAGCCGACCTGCGCGCGTCGGTCAAGGAACTGGCCGAGCACCGGATGCTCGTCGACCTCGCCCGCAATGATCTGGGCCGGGTGTGCAGGCCGGGGAGCGTCTCCGTCGAGCGACTGATGGACGTGGAGCGCTACTCCCACGTGATGCATCTGACCTCGGACGTGCACGGCGAAATCCGCGGCGA
Source organism: Mycolicibacterium pyrenivorans (assembly GCF_025821625.1). GTDB lineage: Bacteria > Actinomycetota > Actinomycetes > Mycobacteriales > Mycobacteriaceae > Mycobacterium > Mycobacterium pyrenivorans. Next base: position 23,100 of record NZ_JACKSH010000134.1, on the reverse strand, counting down.
CCGGCGGACCGACGAGCTCATCCGGGCGACCTTTCCGGCGGGCACCATGACCGGCACGCCCAAGGTGCGCGCGATGGAGATCATCGACGACCTGGAGCCGAGCCGGCGCTGGCTGTACTCCGGAGCGGTCGGCTCATTCGGGCTGTCCCACGTGGACCTGTTCCTGACGATTCGCAGCATGGTGCTGTGCGACGGGGACGTTCGCCTGCAGGCGGGAGGCGGCATCGTGCACGACTCCGACGCGTCGGCCGAGTACGCCGAATGCCTGGCGAAACTCGGCTCGGGCGCCCGGGCTCTCGGCGTGACCATGAAAGGGGGCGCGACATGATCTGCGTCATCGACAACTACGACTCGTTCGTCTACAACCTCGTGCAGTACGTGGGAGCCCTCGGCGACGAGTGTGTCGTGTACCGCAACGACGAGGTGACCGTCGAACAGGTCGCCGGCCTCGCTCCCGACCTGATCCTGATCTCGCCGGGCCCCGGCGATCCGGCAGACGCGGGTGTCTCCATCGAGCTGATCCGGCGGCTGGGCTCCAGCTTCCCCATTTTCGGAGTGTGTCTCGGCCACCAGGCGATCGGTGCGGCCTTCGGCGCTCGGATCCGGCACGCCACCGCACCGATGCACGGGAAGTGCTCGCAGATCAGCCACGACGGAAGCGGCGTGTTTGCCGGGTTGCCGAACCCGATGACGGTTGCCCGCTACCACTCGCTGGTGATCGAGGCCGACACGCTGCCTGCTGAATTGGTGGCGACCGCCCGGTCGCGAGACGGCGAGATCATGGGCGTCCGGCACCGAACGCTGCCGATCGAGGGCGTGCAGTTCCACCCGGAGTCGCTGTTCACCGAACAGGGCGTCGACATCGTCGGCAATGCGGTGCGCGGCATGCGCAACCGCCTTTCCGCGGAGGCGGTGGGGGCCGCATGACCGCCGACCGGCTGCTGGCCTCCCTTCGATCACTCGGCACTGTGGCCGTTGCGTTTTCCGGCGGAGTCGACTCCACCCTCGTGCTGGCCGCGGCGTTGCGGGCGCTGCCGGCCGATCGGGTGATCGCGGTGATCGCCGACTCACCCAGCCTCGCCCGCACCGAACTCGTCGAGGCGCGCCAGGTCGCCGCCTATCTCGGTGCGGAGTTGGTCGAAGTCCGAGTCGCCGAGCTCGAGGTTCCCGGCTACCGCGCGAATGCCGGCGACCGCTGCTATTTCTGCAAGCACACTGTGCTGAGCGCCGTCGGCGAGCTCGCGGCTCAGCGGGGCCTCACGCACGTGGCCACCGGTACGCACGCCGACGATCGTCGGGCCCTGCACCGTCCCGGTCTGCGTGCCGCACGTGAGCTGCAGGTGATCGAACCGCTTGCCGACGCCGGGTTCGGCAAGCGGGAGATCCGGACGCTGGCGGCCGCGTGGTCGTTGCCCGTCGCCGACAAGCCGGCGACACCGTGCCTGGCCTCGCGTATCGCCGTGGGCCTAGCGGTCTCCATAGGCCGGCTGGGCTTGGTGGAGCGCGCCGAGATCGCGGTGCGAGCGCGGTTGGCCGGAGCCGGTGTGCAACCGCATGATCTGCGGGTTCGGTTGCTCGGCAATGGATTCGCCGTTGAGCTGGACCGGTCGGCGCACGCCGCCCTGGAGACGTCGCCCGGGCTCGCCGCCGAGGTCCTCACCGAGTTGAACGGCCTCGGACTGACCGGAGCCGGGCGGATCGTGACATACCGTTCTCCGGCGCTCACGCCCGCCATCGGTGACAACGCGGTCTCTTCGTGAGATCGTCACCAGACAGCGGTGCCGCGCACACCTGGAGGCGGACCATGACGGAGCCCTGGGAACCCGACGAGGCGCTGACCGCCTTCGCCGACCTCGATCTCGACCGAGCGGCCCGGCGGGGCTATCCGGAGGCGGTGTACTGCCAGGGCAAGACGCCCGAACAGGTCCGGCTGATCGCCGTCGCGCTGCGCGCCCACGGAGCCCGCACGTTGTTCACCCGGGCGAGCCCGGAGCACGCCGCAGCGATCCTCGGCGAGCTGCCCGACGCCTTCCATGACGGAGCCAGCAGGCTGTTGGCGTGGCCACCCGACCCGCCGGACCCGGTGGGTGGCCGGGTCCTCGTCGTGGCCGCGGGCACGGCCGACCACCCCGTCGCTCGGGAGGCGCTGCTCACCGCACAGCACCTCGGCCGCCCCGTGGATCTGATCATGGACGTCGGTGTGGCCGGCCTTCATCGATTGCTGCGTCGGCTCGACGCGCTGCGCGCGGCCAAGGTGATCGTCGTGGTGGCGGGCATGGACGGGGCACTGCCCGGGGTGGTCGCCGGACTGGTCGCGGCGCCGGTGGTGGCGGTGCCGACGTCGACCGGTTACGGCGCGGGGTTCGAGGGCTTGGCGCCGCTGTTGACGATGCTCAACAGCTGCGCGCCCGGGGTGGCAGTGGTGAACATCGACAACGGTTACGGCGCAGGGCACCTCGCCGCCCAGATAGCCGCACCGTCGACCTGAGGCGCACGGGTGCTTACCCGGCGGACAGGAAACCCTTCCCGCGGCAGGGGTGGAATCGCGCCTCGCGGCGATTCTGAAACCGCCGTCTGACCGTGACGATTTGTTCATGACCGGGCCCAACGAACAACAGCAAGCCATCTGGTACGTACACGGGCTTGCCGAGGTGCTGGCCTGCTCGGGCTCGCAGGATCAGGTCGATGACGCGATCGTCCGGTTCGACCGGTTTCGCCCGACCCGCGCGCCCGGCCCTCTGAATGCTTCGCCCAACGCCCTGAGCCTCACGGCACGACGACGGCTGGATCAGTGGGGCTATGTCGTTATCGACGATGTTGAAAATCTCACCGCGGCAGAAGAACTCGTCGGCTCAGTGGGCGAACTGATCAACGACCAGTCGAATTCGCAAGTCACGGATACCATCTGGGCCCATACTGAAGCGCCCGGCCGGAATCTCAGCCCCGCCTACGTGGCGCTGTTCTGCCACCGTCGGCGTCGCCGCGGCGCAGGCCACACCGACCTGCTCGACATGCGGAAATTGGTCGGGGCGCTCGGTGCAGACGAGTTGGCCCTGATGACCGATGTCGAGATGCACTTCCCGGGACCCGACGGCGGCGTTCATACCACGATGCTGAGCACCGACGCCGACGGCAACAGCGTCACCCGCTTCAGCTACGACCTGCTGACCGCAGCCGACGGCCAACCGCTCGGCGAGGCCGGCCGTAGGCTCGCACATCGGATCAACGACGTGTTCCGCGAGCTGAGCACGCGTGTGGTCATCCCGGACGGCTCGCTGCTGATCTGGGACAACCAGCGAATGTTGCACGCGCTGCCGGGCAACCATGATCGCACCCGTCGCCTGACCGAGTTGCGGAGCACCGATTGGCGGCGGTCGTGAAGTGGAACAGGACGGCGTGATCGCGGTGCCCGACCGGCGGGCGGCGGGCTGGCGCGTGCGACCAGTGCTCGCCTACGAGGTGTGGCCCGTCCGCCATCAGGTGTTGCGCCCCGAACGGCCATTGGAGAGCAGCCGCTATGCCGGAGACGATCGGCCGGGCACCCGACATTTCGCCGTGCTCGACAGGGGCCGTCCAGTGGGGGTGGTTTCGGTGTATCACGAGGATCCGCCCGCCGAATACACGGTGCCAGGCCTCGAACCCGGCCGGGGCTGGCATTTGCGCGGCATGGCCACCCTCGAGGAAATCCGCGGCACCGGTGCGGGGAGCGCCCTGCTGCGCACCGCGCTCGCCGACGCCGTGCTCGGCGGCGCCGGGGCGGTCTGGTGCAAGGCGGGCAGCGCCGCGGCGGGCTTCTACCGCAAGCACGGATTCAAGACCCTGGGTCACGAGTTCGAGATTCCAGGCATCGGGCCGCACCTGTTCATGTACTGGATGGACGCGCGTCCGGCACCGACCACCTCGCCGCTCAGGTAGCCGCGTCGTCCCCCTCACGAGGCTCGCCCGACCATGGCAGGCCGGGACGGAGCATCGCGGCCTCGGCGGCCGCGATGCTCTCGTCGAGCACCTGCCGCACCGGTAGGTCGCGGGCCGTGGCCAAGGCTGCGGCATCGTCGAATTCCGGGGTTGCGTGCACGATGCGCCCGGCCCGCACTGCCACCTTGATCCGCACCTCGCCGCCGCGCAATTCGACGGTCTGCCAGCCTCGGTCCAGGGCCACGCGGGACACCGGTGCCTCACGTACGCCGATCGTCGACGTCAGCCTGAACAGTGTGTCGCGCAGAGCTGCTCGCTCGGCATCCCGGGCGAGCACGCACAGCGTGTGCGCCGGCCGGCCCTTCTTCATCAAGATCGGTACCAGCCAGGCGTCGGCAGCTCCCGCCTCCAGCAGCGCGGCCAGCACCGTCGGCCATACCCGCGGATCCAGGTCGTCGACGTTCGTCTCCAGTACCCACATGCTGTCCGCTGTCGGCGCATCGACGACGGGAACGCCGAGGACCACGCGGACCACGTTGGCCCGCCCCGGGACGTCACGCCCGCCCGCGCCCACCCCCAGCGCCGTGATCTCCATCGGCCCAATCGACCCGCACTCGTCTGCCAGTGCCCGGATCAGTGCCATGCCGGTGGGCGTGGCGAGCTCCCCCTCGCCGCCCGCGAGGATCCGCCAGCCTCGGGCGAGCTCGAGCACCGCGGGTGGTGGTACCGGCAGATCGCCGTGGGCTGAGCCGATCCGCCCAGAGCCCACCGCCACCGGGCTGGCCGTCACCCGGGTGACACCAAGCCCGGCCAGCGCCGCGCAGGCGCCCACTATGTCGGCGATCGAGTCCCACGAGCCCACCTCGTGGAAATGCACGTCATCCGTTGCGACTCCGTGCACCCGGCCCTCCGCGTCGGCAAGCCGTGCGAACACCGCGAGCGCGGTGGTGCGCACCGCGCCGGGCAGTTCAGCGGCTTCGAGCATCGTACGGATGCGTGCCCACGAGCGGTGTGGATGATCTTCGGTGCGACTCTCGACGTCGATCTTCAACGCGCGCAGGCCTGCCCGGTGCACGGTGCTCGTCCGCAGTGCGACCTCGCCGGGCACCACGGCCGACACTGCGGATTCGACCGTGTCGAGCGCAGCGCCGGCGTCGATCAACGCGCCCAGCAGCATGTCGCCAGCGATGCCCGCGGTGGCATCCACCCACAGGTGCAAGCCGGCACTGTGCCTCATGACCGCCACGCTATGCCGTCTCCCCGGCCTCAGTCATGACAGTCACCAATTCGGTTGTGCCGCAGTTTAATCAGCACACGTCCTGAGGCGCCCAAAGCCGGCGAAGGCGCCCGGCGCTTACCCCGCGGACAGGAAACCCTTCCCCAACGACACACGGAATCTGGCTTTCCGGCGATTACGCGCGCGCGGCTTGATCACGACCATTTCAGTCATGACCACGCACACGCACAAGACGGTCCTGACCCCGGAACTGCGGGCCAAGGTGGCTGCGGACAACAGCATCGGTGGCGGCAACCTGCTTCCCTCGATGCTCGCCATCAATCCGCATCCGGATGAACCGTTCATCACGTCTCTGACTCCCGTGCCGTACACCGACGGCCAGACGCGGACCGAGTTCAGTCTCCGCGACCTCGACCACCTGATCCAGAGCTGGTCGGTGTGGTACCTGGAGCAAGGAGTACGGCCGAAGGACCGCGTCGCGGTCTTTCTGCCCGACTCCATCGCCTATTTCGTGCACTACTCGGCCATCGCCCAGATCGGCGCCATCGCCGTGCTCATCAACTGGAAGTCTCCGCGCGAGAGTGCGGTCGCATTGTGCGAGCGGACCGGCGCGATCGGCCTGTACACCGACCAGGAGCGGGTGGACCGGATCGGGCCCGACCTGGACAAGCTCGCGTTGCGGTGGATCACGACCATCGAGGAGATGCCGAGCCCGGCATCGGCGACGCTGAGCGACGAGGCACGGTTCCGGCACAGCCCCGACGACCCGGTCGGCATGATGCACTCGTCGGGCACGACGGGCCTGCCCAAGCCGGTCATCCACACCCACCGCACGATCCTGGAAGGACCCAAGTTCCGTGCGGTCGACTACAAGGAGCAACCCGACGCGCGGATCATGACCGCGCTCCCGCAGTCACACCAGGGCACCATCTCTTTCACCTCCTACGCGGTGTTGACCGGGCAGCCGCTGCTGGCCTGGCGCGATGTCACCGGTGAAGAGCTGGCGGCAGCCATCCCCGAGCACAGGCCGACGATGGTGATGGCCTTCGGCCACGCCTACCCCGAGCTGGCCGCGGTGGAGACTCCCGCCGGCGCCCTCGACTCGGTGAACATCTGGGTCTCCATGGGGGATGCGGTGCACGAGCGGCACCTGAAGAACGTGCTCGCGCGCCGCTCCGCGGACCTCCCGCCGGCTGCGTTCCTCGATCGCCTCGGCACGACCGAGTTGGGATGGGGCGTCCTGATGCAGCCCCGCACCCTGGCGACCCAGCGCAACGACCGCTGCGTCGGCCGCTCGGTCGGCTTCGCAGATGTCGCCATCCTGCGGGAGAACGGCACCCTCGCCGCGCCGTACGAGCACGGGTTCCTCGGCGCGAAACCACCGTCGATGACGGTGGGGTACTGGGGCAACCAGGACACCTACTACCGGAGCATCCTCGCCGGTTACTGGCTGACCGGCGACATCGCCTACCGCGACGAGGACGGCTACTTCTACCAGGTCGATCGCGCCGTCGACGTGGTGCACACCGCCGACGGACCCGGCTACTCGGTGCAGATGGAGGAACTGGTCCTCAACGAGGTCGTCGGCGTCAAGGACTGCACGGTCGTCGCCGGAGGCTACCGAAACGAGAAGGTTCCCGTCGCCGTGGTGACCGGGGAGGACATCGACCCGGCGAAGGTGCTGTCCGCGGCCAACGAGGCGTTGCGCGCCACCGGGAAGCCGGAACTGGCCATGGTCGAGGTCGCAAGCGCCGACAGTGACTTCCCGCTCGGCGTCACAGGCAAGTCGCTCAAGCGCTACCTGCGCGACAAGTACGCGGACCTCGTCGCCTACCTCGGCGACCGCGGAAGCAAGACCCTCGCCACGAGCGCTTCGCTCGCCTAACTCGATCGGAAACACCATGGCCAAGACAGACACTCTGCTCGTATTCGACGAGACCGTGACCCGCGCAGGCATCGAGGGATGGCTCCGGCACCTCGAAACCGCAGGCACACCAACCGAGATGTACCGGCTGGGCGGCACTCTCGTCCTTTCGGTAGCCGACGTGGACCTCATCGACAAGGCGGGTCCGGAGCTTCCCGCGCCCACCCGCCAAGTGTCGAGGAACAGTGATGTCTGGTTGGGGCGCAAGGAACTTCGCCCTGGCGGGACCGAGGTCTCCTTGGGGCCGACCACGATCGGTGACGGTTCCGTCGCGGTGATCGCCGGACCGTGTGCGGTCGAGTCGCCGGAGCAGACGTTGGCCACCGCGGCCGTCGTCACCGACCACGGCGCCGTGGGCCTGCGCGGTGGCGTTTTCAAACCGCGGACCTCGCCGCATTCCTTCCAGGGCCTCCAGTGGGACGGCCTCGACCTGCTGGCCGAGGCCAGGGAGCGAACCGGCCTCCCTGTTCTCACCGAGGTGATCGACCCGGAGCACGTCAAGCGGCTGGCCGCGGTGGTCGACGGTTTGCAGATCGGTGCCAGGAACATGCAGAACTTCGCACTGCTGACCGCGGTGGGCCAAAGCGGCCTTCCGGTCGTGCTCAAGCGCGGCTTCGGCTGCACCGTCGACGAGACCATCGCCGCGGCGGAATACCTGCTACTCGAGGGCAACGACCAGGTGGTGTTGTGCGAGAGAGGTATCCGCACATTCGAGACGTCCGCGCGCTTCACGCTGGACCTCACCGCGGTCGCGCTGTGGAAGCAGCGCACCCACCTGCCGGTGATGGTGGACCCCAGTCATTCCGGTGGCCGGCCAGAACTGGTGGAACCGCTGTCGCTGGCAGCGGTCGCGGCCGGCGCCGACGCGCTACTGATCGACGTCCACGTCCAGCCGGAGCAGGCGTTGTGTGACGGCAACCAGGCGCTCCGGCCGCAACAGTTCGCCGACGTGATGGCCCGGCTCGCTCCGCTCGCCACCGGCCTCGGCCGCCACATGAGTGGCGGACCCACAGATCGGGGTCCCGGTGTTCGCTGAGAAGCTGCAGATGGCGATCGTCGGGCTCGGCCCACGCGGCTTGTCGGTCGCGGAACGCCTCTGCGCCAATGCCGATTCGCTTCTGCAGGACGGGCAGGAACTCACCATCCACCTCATCGACCCGCATGTGTTCGACGGTGGCCAGGTATGGCGAAGCACGCAGGATCGGGTGCTGTTGATGAACACCGTCGCCTGCCAGGTGACCATATTCGTCGACGACTCCGTCGACTGTGCCGGGCCGGTGGTGAGCGGACCGAGCCTCTACGAGTGGGCCCGCTCGATCGCGTTGGTCGGCAGCCCGACCGTTCCTGAGGCCGTTCGCGCCGAGGCCGCCATGCTCGGGCCGGATGATTATCCGTCGCGGGCGTTCTACGGAAGCTATCTGCAGTGGGCGCGGGACCGCATCATCTGGACAGCGCCCCCGGCTGTCAGCTTCACGTCGCACCAGTCGACCGCGGTCGACGTTCGTGACACCCCGGAGGGCTTGCAGGAGGTGGTCCTGGCCACCGGGGAGACCATCGGCGACCTGCAGGCCGTGGTGCTCGCGCTCGGTCACATGCCGCATCATCTCGGCGAGTCCGAGGCGGGCATGAGCCAGTACGCGGACCTGCACGGCCTGCGGTATATCGCACCGAGCAACCCGGCCGACGTTCCGCTGGACGCCGTCCCCGCGGGCGAACCGGTGATCCTGCGCGGTCTGGGCCTCAACTTCTTCGACTACATGGCGCTGTTCACCATCGGCCGTGGCGGCACGTTCGTGCGCGAGGCCGACGACACTCTGAGGTACCTCCCGTCGGGCCGGGAACCCCGCCTGGTCGCGGGATCTCGGCGCGGGGTGCCGTATCAGGCCCGCGGCAGGAATCAGAAGGGGCCGTTCGGCAGGCACGAGGCGCGGTATGTGACCGCCGAGGTGATCGAGCGACTGCGGGTCTGCGCCGCCGCCGGGTCACCCGCGGACTTCCGTCGGGACATCTGGCCGATGATCGATCAGGAAGTCCGCACCGTCTACTACGCGACCCTTGTGCGGGAACGTCGATGCACCTGCGACGCAGAGGAATTCACCGCCTTGTTCGCCACGGCGGAGCCCGCGACGGTACCGCTCTCCGGTGACCCGCTGGCCATCGAGGAGAGCGATGCCCAACGCAACGTGCTCACCAAGTTCGATATCGATGCCGACCAGGGCTGGGACTGGCGGAAGATCGCGACGCCGTTCACCGACGACGTCCTCAGCTCGACAGAGATGTTCCGCAGTTGGCTGCGGTCTTATCTGGACCTCGAAGTCGGGGAGGCCGACAAGGGGAACGTGACCGGTCCCCGCAAGGCCGCCCTGGATGTGCTTCGCGACCTGCGCAACGAGATCCGGTTGCTCGTGGACCATGGTGGTCTGTCCGGCGACTCCTACCGGGACGAACTGCAGCGCTGGTACATGCCGTTGAACGCCTTCCTGTCGATCGGGCCGCCGGCGGAACGCATCGAGCAGTTCGCCGCCCTGATGGATGCGGGCGTACTCGAGGTGCTCGGCCCGGACCTGCGCGTCGACTGCTCGGGCGGACGCTTCGTCGCGTACTCCCGAGCCTGCCCTGACCTCACCGTGTGGGCCGCGACGCTGATCGAGGCCCGCCTGCCGGAAACCGACCTGCACCGGACGACCGACCCGCTGTTGCGGACGCTGCTGGACCGCGGCGAGTGCCGGCCGTACCGCATCCCCATCCGCGGCGGTGGTCACTGGGTCGCCGGCGGTGTCGCGGTCACTCGACGTCCGTACCGGCTGCTCGACGCCGCGGATCGCGCACACCCGCGACGTTTCGCCTTCGGCGTCCCTACCGAGTCGGTGCACTGGGTGACCGCGGCGGGCATCCGTCCCGGCGTCAACTCGGTGATCCTCGGCGACGCGGACGCCATCGCCAGGACCTCCCTGCGCACCGCGGCGGAGCGCCGGCAGTACCCGCTGCTGCGCACCGACTTGACCGGGAGGACGGCATGAGCACTCCGGACTACGGAATTCTCGCGCCGGCGTGGGCGGCGACGGGAGCAGCCGATCTCGTCGACGACCACGCGGTGCTGACCGCGATGCTCGCCACGGAAGTCGCACTGGCCGAGGCGCAGGCCGAATTGGGCGTGATTCCCGCGGGCGCGGCGGCGGCCATCGGTGCCGCCGCCGCGACTGCACACATCGATCTCGCGGCGGTGGCCGCGGGTGTGCGCGAGACGGCCAACCCCGTCGTGGCGTTCGTCGAGCAGTTCACCGCCGCGGTCCGGACCGTCGACGCATCCGCCGCCGAGTACGTGCACCGCGGCAGCACCAGCCAGGACATCTTGGACACAGCGCTGACGCTGCTGTGCGCGACGACGCTGGACCGCATCGGAGACGACCTGCTGGAGTGCGCCGACAGCCTGGCCGGACACGCCTCTCGGCACCGGAACACACCGATGGCCGGGCGCACCCTGACCCAGCACGCCGTGCCGATCACCTTCGGGCTGAAGGCGGCCACGTGGCTGCACCTGGTGCTCGACGCCGAGGAGCGGGTGCGCCGCACCCGCGCGGTGCTACCGGTCTCCATCGGCGGCGCGGCCGGAACGCTTGGGGCCTACCACCAGTACGCGCTGGACACGCCCGATCCGGATGGTGTGACGCTGCGCCTGCCGGCGTTGGTCGCCCAGCGCCTCGGGCTGGCCGAGCCGACCCTGCCCTGGCATGGGGTTCGCACCCCCCTGGCCGACGTCGCCGCGAGCCTGATGATCACCACCGGCGCGCTCGGAAAGATGGCCGCCGACGTCCTCGTGCTCACCCGAACCGAGATCGGGGAGGTCACCGAGGAGCACGCGCCGGGGCGGGGGGCGTCGTCGGCCATGCCGCAGAAGCACAACCCCGTGTTCTCGACCCTCGTCGCGACCGCGGCCCGACAGCTGCCCCCGATCGCCCTTGTGTTGTTCGGTTCCATGGCCGTGGAAGACGAACGGTCCTCGGGCGGGTGGCATGCCGAGTGGCAACCGCTGCGGGAGTGCCTGCGCATCGGCGCCGGTGCCGCCGCCAATGCCGCTCGCCTCGCAGCAACGCTTCGGGTCTCACCCGAGGCGATGGCGGCGAACCTGCGACTGACCCGCGGCGCCATCGTCTCCGAGCGCGTCAACGTGGTGCTGGCACCGTTGCTCGGCAAGGCAGACGCCAAACGCCTACTGGCCGAGATGACTTCGGCGGCCGAGCGAGACGGTACCGATCTCGTCGACCTGCTCACCGCCGCGTTGCAAGAGGCCGGGGTGGCCGTTCCCGACCTGGACGGGCTGCTCGACCCGGCCGGCTACACCGGCATGTCCGGTCCGCTGGTCGACCGGGCACTCGAGCGCCTCGAAAAGTTCGACAAGGAGTTCGCATGAATGATGTCCCTGCGCTGGAGTTCATCCGGGCACGTACGCAGTCGATCCCCGCCGAACGGCGGGCGGAGCTGCTCGCCACACCCGGGTTCGGCGACACCTACTCCGATCACATGGTGACCGTGCGGTGGTCGGCCGAGCAGGGCTGGCACGACGCCACCGTCGGACCGCTCGCCGCGTTCTCGCTGCACCCGGCCACCATGGCATTGCACTACGGCCAAACGATTTTCGAGGGTTTGAAGGCGTTCTGGCGCCCGAACGGTCGACGGGCCCTGTTCCGGGCGAAAGACCATGCCCGCCGGTTCAACAGTTCGGCGCGCCGGATGGCCATGCCCACGCTTCCCGAGCAGGACTTCGTCGCGGCGCTGGAGGCGCTGCTGCGGGCCGATGGCGCCTGGGTGCCGCACGTCCGGGGACACAGCTTGTATCTGCGGCCATTCATGGTTGCCTCGGAAACGCACCTGGGTAACCGGCCCGCCGAGGAGTACCTGTTCGCAGTGATCGGCAGCCCGGCACGGCCCGCTTCCTCGGCGACGCCGAAGCCCATTCGATTGTGGGCGGACACCGAGCACATCCGTGCGGCGCCCGGCGGGACCGGTGAGGCCAAGTGTGGCGGCAACTACGGTGGCGCCTTCATCGCTCAGCGACACGCCACCGCCAACGACTGCCACCAGGTCGTGTGGCTGGACGCGCGGGAACGCCGGTACATCGAGGAGGCGGGCGGTTCCAACCTGTTCTTCGTGGAGTCGGGTCCCCAAGGACCTCGCCTCCGCACACCTCCGTTGAGTGGAACCCTGCTTGCGGGAGTCACCCGGGACTCGATCCTGCGGTTGGCGGGATCGCTCGGTTACCGGGTCGCCGAGGAGCCACTCACGCTCGACGAATGGGAACAGGGTTGCCGAGACGGACGAATCACCGAGGCGTTCGCGTGTGGCACCGCCCGCGCCATTGTCCCTGTCGGGCACGTGGTTTCAGCGCACCGGGACTGGCCGGTAGGGGACGGCTCCGCGGGTCCGGTCACGTCGCGGCTGCTGGAGGCATTGCTCGACATCCAATACGGCCTGGTGCCCGACGCATTCGGCTGGATGCGGCTCGTCGACACCGATCTCGAGGAGGAATGATCATGTCCGCGATTCCCAAAGTCGACTTCTACTTCGACCCGGCCTGCCCCTTCGCCTGGATCGCCTCCCGGTGGATCCTCGAAGTGGAGCACAGACGCAACATCGATCTGCGGTTCCAGGTGATGAGCGTGTCCGTGCTCAACGAGGATCGCGAGATCTCCGAGTGGTACCGGGACTTCTGCGACCGGGCGTGGGGCCCCGCACGGGTCTGCATCGCCGCCGCCCAGCACCACGGGGAGGAGGTGCTGCGTGACCTCTACACCGCACTCGGCACCCGAATCCACAACGGACGTAACAAGAACTACCCGGAGGTGATCGGTCAGGCCCTCGCCGAGGTGGGCCTGCCGGCCGAGCTCGCGGAAGCGGCGAACGGGAGCGACCACGACGAGGCACTGCGCAAGAGCCACGCCGCGGCGCTGGAACCGGTCGGCGCGGATCTCGGCACACCGGCCGTCCACATCGACGGCATCGGGTTCTTCGGGCCGGTGCTGACCGCCGTCCCGCGCGGCGAAGAGGCGGCCCGCATCTTCGACAGCGCCAGGACGCTGGCCGCCAACCCGAACTTCTTCGAGCTGAAGCGGGCTCGTTCGGGCGACCTGAACTTCGACTGACAGAACGGATGTGGACATGAAACGTATCGGGGTTGTGGAGTCGAACCGCTCCGGATCCGGGTTCGACGTATTACGGGCGGCGCGGAAGCTGGGCCTGCACGTCACCTTCTTCACCTGCGGGCTGGATCGCTACCACGCGACGCCCGGCGGCACGGAGGTGCTGCGCACCTGTGTGGACGAAGTCGTTCACTGCCCGACCCATGAGCTGGCGCCGCTGCTGGCCGCGGTGAAGGAGGCCGACGCGACGCAACCGCTGGACGCGTTGCTCTCGGTCGCCGAGTACGAGGTGGTGCAGACCGCCGAGGTGGCCCGCCAGCTCGGCCTGCCCGGTCCGGATCCGGACGCCATCCGTATTGCCCGCAACAAGGCCGACCAGCGGCGGCGCTGGGCCGAACGCGGCGTACCGATCCCGGCTTTCCGCGCCGTGACCACGGCCGAGCAGGCGGCGCAGGCCGCCGAGGAGATCGGGCTGCCGGTCGTGGTGAAGCCGGCCGACGAGACGAGCGGGGCCCACGTCGTCCGGTGCACAACCGTGCCCGAGGTGATCGAGGGTTTCACGGCGGTGCGGTCCGAACCGACGAACCGCCGCGGCCAACCGCGGCACCCCGAGGTGCTCGTCGAGGAATGCCTGGTCGGCTTCGAGGTCAGCGTGGAGATTGTGGCCGAGGCCGGATTCGTTCGGGTGCTCGGGGTGACCGACAAGCTGGTCGGGGGCGGCAACAGGTTCATCGAGCTCGGACACAGCTTCCCGACCGCGCTGCCGACTGTCATCCGGGATGAGCTGGAACAGGCCGCCGTGGCGGCGACCGTTGCGGTCGGCTTCGACCTCGGCATCGCGCACGTCGAGCTCAAGTACACCGGCACCGGACCCAAGCTGATCGAGATCAATCCACGGCCTGCCGGCGACCAGATCACCGAGCTGATGGACCGCAGCCTCGGGCTGTCCACCATGGAGCTGCTGATCCGTCAGTACCTCGGCGAGTCCGTCGGCGCCATCGAGGCGGGCCCGGTAGGGGGTGCCGCGATCCGGTACCTCACCGCACCTGCCGGCGTCGTGGACGGCGTGACCGGACTCGACATCGCCGCCGCCGTACCCGGGGTCTGCGAGGCCGTGGTGTCCGTCGAGGCCGGTGCGCGCGTCAACCCGTTGCGGGTGAACGAGGACCGCGTCGGCCACGTCCTGGCCAGCGCCGACGATCCATACCTGGCCGGTCGGATCGCTGAGGCCGCGGCCCAGCAAATCGAGGTGCGAGTAATAGGAGAAGCGACGTGACGAACTTGGTGATGGTGATGCCGTACCAGGCATACATACGGAAGGCCCAAGCCGAAGGGTTCCGGATCCACGCGATCTGGGATCCGGCCGAGGCCGAGCGGCTGTTCGGCGCGCAGGCAGACCAGTATCTGCGGGACGTCGAGGCGCTCGCCGACGGCTTCCGGGTCGTGGATTTCACCGATCACGCCGCCTATGCCGACGCGATCCGCGCGGCGGTGGAAGACACCGACGCCGACCACGTCTGGCATGTCGGTAGCGAGGAGTCGATGATGCTCGCGTACGAGGTGGCCGACGAACTGGGAAAGGCCGTCAACTCACCGTTGTCGGTCGCCCTGCTCAACGACAAGCTCGCCATGCGCACGCTGCTGCGCGACAAGGGCATCTCCTCGGTCCGGTTCGCCATCGCGGAGCACTGGACGGACGTAGCGGGTCTTCTCGCGGACTTCACGCTGCCCGTGGTCGTCAAGCCGACCACGTTGTCCGCCAGCCGGGGGATCTACCTGCTCACCGACCCGGCCGACCTGCCTGCCTGGGGCGAGACGCTGGAGGCCTACGAGTACGACGGGCCGGTGCTCGTCGAGGAGTACCTGCGCGGCCCGGAGTTCAGCGTGGAGACGCTGACGGTGCGCGGAGAGCACCACGTGATCGGCGTGACCCGCAAGCTGCTCGGCCCGCTGCCACACTTCGTGGAGCGGGGGCACCTGTTCGGCGCGCCGGCCACGGCGGAGACCAGCGGGGTGGCCGCCCTGGCGGTGGAACTGCTCGACGCCGTCGGGTACCAGTGCGGCCCGGCGCACACCGAGATCATCCTGACCGCGGACGGGCCGCGGATCGTCGAGTCGCAGGCCCGGCTCGGCGGGGACAAGATCCCGGACATCATCCAGATTGCACAGGGTTTCGACATCAAGCAGGCGATGTTCGGCGCCCTCGCAGGACGGGCGCCAGGGGCGGGACAGGCGGACTCCGTCGGGCACATCGCATACCTGAGCTTCGCCAGCGGGGTTCTGCGCTCGGTGTCGGGCGTCGACGAGGCACGCGCGCTGGATTTCGTCCACACCCTCAACTTCCCGTTCTCGGTCGGTGACGTTCTTCCGGAGACGGTGAGCTCCAAGACCAGGCACGGCTTCGTGATTCTCAGGGGCTCCGACGATGCCGCTCAGGCCATGGCTCGCGCGGACCGGGTGCGCGACCTGATCGAGGTAGAGGTGGCGGTCAGCGGTTGGAGGGTCGGACGTCAGGGATCGTGTGGCGCTCGACTGCGGATCACCCGCTCGAGGGCCTGAATGTCGGATTCGGTCTGTCGTGACAGCCAGTACGCGAGGGCGAACCCGGCGATTCCACCGAGGCACAGCACCCTGATCGGCACGATGACTTCGGCGATCTCGGAAGCGGTCAGGAAGCTCACGGCCACAATGCCGATCAACGGCACTGAGGCCGCGATCGCCAGGTAACGCGACAGTCGACGACTGAGTGCCCGCAGCTGTTCGGCCTCTCCCGGATTCGTCTGTCCGTGTGCGACCAGTTCCGGATAGACGCTGCGCACGATGTAGAACGTCAATAGAAAGAACGGATACGCGAGCGCAATTGCGCCGCACACCGCCAGGGACCCGACGAAGTGGATCGCAGATCTACCAGGGATTCCACCCGCGACGAACTGCAACGTCAGCGCGAATGTGAGCCCGGCTACCACCCAACAGCTGAACACCACGAACACCACCCGGTCACTGACGACGAGACAGTCGTGACGCGCTCGGGCCAAGGCTTCTGCGGGCGGTGCCAGCCCACGTCGCACGCGCCGCGGAACCAGGATGACGTGACGACACCAGTAGATCAGCACCGCAACGGCCAGCGGCCAGACACTCAGGTTCAGCAGAATGGTCACCAGCATGAACCGTTCCTGAGCCGGCTCGGAAAGCCTGCTGACGATTAGCAGCTGATTGTGCTGGATGTTGTATGCGGCGGCCAGCAGATTGGGAATCATGCCGGCCAGGAGCGCAATCGGCAGAAAGAACGGCCGCAGCCTCAGCCGCCAACTTTGTGAAGGCGGATCCACGAGGTCACGAGCGTGCGGATCAAGACACAACTGCAGTTGCTCGGCGAGTTCCGCGCCCGAGGCCCAGCGCTGATCACGCTCGGCGCTCAGCGCCTTCAGCAGAACTCTTCGCAGCGCGGCAGGACAGTCCGCGGGTAGCGCGTCGAGTGCCGCAGCCGAAACCCCTTGCCGGCGGGTGACCAGCATCAGTTCGAGCGCGGTGGCGTCGGCGACCGACCCGCCCGAGCGCGCCCGAGCAGCTTCTGCCGCAGAATCATCGAACGGCTTCAGACCGGTCAGCAGTTCCCACAGCATGACCGCGAGCGAGTAGACATCGCTGCGGGTGTCGAGGTTCGCCGCATCTTGCATGTGCCCGGGCCGACAGGCCATGAGCTGCTCGGGAGACATATACGACAGGGACCCGCCGAAATAGGCGAATGGGCTTGCGCCGGAAACATTGCGGGCGAAGCTGATGTTGAAGTCCGCGAGTTTGGGGGTGCCGTCGGGTGCGAGCAGTACGTTCGCCGGCTTGATGTCGCGGTGCAGGACACCCCGCGACGTCGCATAGTGCAACGCCTCGGCAAGCCGCTTCCCCAGCCACGCGACGGTCTCGGGCCAGGAAAGGCTCTCGAGCTCAGCGCGGGTCGACGATTCGGTGGGCCGGATCTCGCCGCGCGACTCCAGAGCGTTGTCCACCGCGTCGAGCAACGCCCGACCGGAGTCGGGTGGCCGCCCCGCGCGGCGAATGGCTTGAACGAGGTCGAGCAGCGTTCCGCCGGGCAGATACTGCATGTACAGCAGCCGCCAGTCTCGATCGCGGAGAATCCGCTGGTCGAAGACGCGGACGATGTAATCGTGATCAAGCTGGGCGAGGGTTTGTGGTTCGTTGCCGCGATTCTCGGAGATCTTGACTGCCACTAGTCGTTGCAGCGACCGTTGCCGGGCCAGAAAGACCCGCGCGAATACGCCGCTGCCGAGTTCGACGAGCAGATCGAAGTCGTCGTGCCGCTGGCCGACCTCGATCTGGGTGAGGCGGTCGCATGGGTTCGTGATGGAAAACGCTGATTCGAGTGTTCCGGCGCTGTTCGCGGTGTCGTCGACAGTTTCGGCCGCCGCTTGAGTCTGAGTGAGCTCGGCGGGGTAGTCGGCAGTCGGATCTGACATGAAAACCTCGTTCAGGTCACCTCGATCGTAACGGCTGCGGCACCACCAGCCTGGAGTTCTGAAGTGCAATCCTTCGTCGACGACCATCGGAAATCGAGGTTCACACGCTGACTCACAGGTGCGAAGACCCCCCAACGCAATAGGCTATTTGTATGCCTTCCCATCTGGAAATCCGGAAGCCGTCCGGACGGGAACTGATCACACTGAGCGGACCACGAGTGACGGTCGGCAAGGCGTCAACCAATAGCGTGTCGCTCGAGCACGATTCGACCGTCTCACGCTTGCATGCCGTGCTCGACAACCTCGGGTTCGCCTGGTCGGTACGGGATGTGGGGAGTCGTAATGGCACCTATCTCAATGGGGAAAAGATCTCCGCCGAGCGGGTCCTGCGTTCCGGGGACGAGTTGCGAGTCGGCAATTCACGGTTGATCTTCTGGGAAGCGAAGGAAGGCGACCAAACAGCTGCCGGTGAGGAAACGTTTGCTGCCGCCCCAACCGAGCCCCCGCCGCAGTTGACCCGGCGCGAACTCGAGGTCTTGGTGGTCCTGTGCCGCCCGCTGGTTTCCGACGACCCATTTCCAGCGCCTGCGTCGGTCCGTCAGATGGCCCAGGACCTATTCGTCACCGAGGCAGCCGTCAAACAGCACTTACAGAACTTGTATGACAAGTTCGCCATCCCCGCGGAGGGAGAGCGCCGGGTCCGTCTGGCCAACGAGGCCATCCGGCGTGGGGCTGTCACCCTCGCCATGCTGCGCGACAGCGGCAATCAGGAAGGATGACCGCACTCCGCAAGCACGCGCCAAAGGCGTCGTAATGGTCTGCACTGCAAACGGATTCGAAATCCGGACCTCGACGCCGAAACATCTTTCCGTGGCATCGGCCACTGGGTTCGTCGCCGCGTGGAGAATCCTGTAACCCTTACTGCTGCGACGATCACCCAAGCAGTAGGATCGTTGATGGCTCATGGAGCCGCCCGGCCGCGTTAGCTCAGTTGGTAGAGCGTCGCTCTTGTAAAGCGGATGTCGAGAGTTCGAGTCTCTCACGCGGCTCCAAACTCGTCGGTCCTGAAAGCGGGGGTCGCCTTCTGCACGAACGCATGCCGGCAGTCGCACCGTCACCGCTTCCTGGAAGCCTGGCTCGAGACCGGAGTCTTGTGGCCGCACGTCGTACCACGGTCATTCACTCGTCGACGTCGAAAGCCCGTGGCGGCGTCACCGGGCGATTGGTCGCACGGCTCCACGTGCGACGTCCGGGAAACGGAATCCGGTCGGCGATGTTGCTGAGCGGGTTGACCACCTGACTGAGCACGATCACCGCCTCCCGCAGCGCCTCGATCGTCGGCTCCAGCGCCTCGAGCCCCGGTGCGAGACGGTTCAACGTGTCCGCGACGGTCGCCAGCTGCTCGAGCGGACCGTTGCGAGCCGTGAGCGTGTCGACGACGCCGCCCTCGGCGAACAGCCGGTCTGCCACGCCGTCCTCGGCCAACAACCGATCGACCAGGCCGTCCTCGGCCAGCAGCTGGTCGACCAGCCCGCCGGGTTCGATCGCGCGCATGAGGCCGCCGTCGTCCTGGGTGAGTCGATCCAGCGCACCGCCGGACGCGGTGAGCCGGTCCACCACACCGCCGGGTTTCAGCAGCCTGTCCAGCGCGCCGTCCGGCGCCAGGGCGCGTCCCAGCGGCTGGTCCTCGTCCATCAGCCGGGCCAGCCGGTTGGCCCGCTCCACGGCGTCGTCGATCCCGAGCAACTGCGCGAAGGTGGGCGTTCCCGGCTTGCCGCCTTCCGGGGATTCGCCCAGCGAGCGGTAGGCGACGTCGATGGTGCCTCTGGCCACACCGATGCCCGCGTCGGCGACGGCCAAGCCGACGCGCACGGGTGCGAAGGCGAGATCCGCCAGGGCTTTCCCGAAGTTCATCCGCCCAGTCTATGGACAGGGCAACATCGAACTCACAGGAAGCGCACAGCTAGTGCGCAGCGTTTTTCCCAGCGAATGGGTGGACATTGAGGAACATGGCGATGCCGATTCCGGAAAGCGTTCCCGAGGCGCGGGTCCTGGTGGTCGACGATGAGGCCAACATCGTCGAACTTCTGTCCGTGAGCTTGAAATTCCAGGGTTTCGAGGTGCACACCGCGTCCAACGGCGCCGCTGCCCTCGACAAGGCGCGTGAAGTGCGACCTGACGCGATCATCCTCGACGTCATGATGCCCGGCATGGACGGCTTCGGGCTGCTGCGGAGGCTGCGCGCCGACGGCATCGACGCCCCGGCTCTGTTCCTGACCGCACGCGACAGCCTGCAGGACAAGATCGCGGGTCTGACGTTGGGCGGCGACGACTACGTGACCAAACCGTTCAGCCTCGAAGAGGTGGTTGCCCGGCTGCGGGTGATACTGCGCCGGAGCGGTCGTGGCCCCGAGGAGCCCCGCACCTCACGGTTGACGTTCGCCGACATCGAACTCGACGAGGACACCCACGAGGTGTGGAAGGCGGGCGAGCCCGTTCCGCTGTCCCCGACCGAGTTCACGCTGCTGCGGTACTTCATCATCAACGCAGGCACGGTGCTGTCCAAGCCGAAGATCCTCGATCACGTGTGGCGCTACGACTTCGGCGGTGACGTGAACGTCGTCGAGTCGTACGTCTCCTACCTGCGCCGCAAGATCGACACCGGTGACAAGCGGCTGCTGCACACCTTGCGTGGGGTCGGTTACGTCCTGCGGGAGCCGCGATGAGTGAGCGCTTGCGCGAAGAGCCGACAGTTGCGATGAGTAGCCCTCGCGCGAAGAGTCGACAATAGGGGTGTGACGGGTCTGATCAGACGCGGTGGTGTCCCGCTCCGGGTGGGGCTGGTGGCGGCCACGTTGGTGCTCGTGGCCTGCGGGCTGCTGGCATCGGGCATCGCGGTGACGACGATCCTGCAGCACAGCCTGATGAACCGTGTCGACGACACCTTGCTCGATGCTTCCAGGGGCTGGGCGCAGGTTCCCCGGCGACTGCCCGTCACCCCGATCGAAGACCCCAACCCGGCGCGTCCCCCCTCGGATTTCTATGTCCGCGGCATCGACCCGGACGGACACATCTGGATGGCGGTCAACGACCGCGTCGCCGAGCCTGCGTTGCCCGCCGACAACAACGTCGGACCCGTGCCGGTCACCGTCGGGTCGGTCGACCACTCCGACGTCCAATGGCGCGCGATGACGGTGCGCGGGTTGCACGGTGAGCTCACCACGGTGGCCATCGACCTGTCTGACGTGAAGTCGACGATGCGGTCGCTGGTATATGCGCAGGCCGGGATCGGCGCCGCGGTCCTGTTGGTGCTCGGGGTTGCCGGTTATGCCGTCGTGCACCGCAGCCTGAGGCCGCTGGCGGAGGTCGAGCAGACGGCGGCCGCGATCGCGGCGGGACAGCTTGACCGCCGCGTACCGCAACGGGACCCGAGAACCGAGGTCGGACGACTGTCGTCGGCGCTCAACGGAATGCTGGCGCAGATCCAGCGTGCGATGGCGTCGTCGGAACTGTCGGCAGAGCAGGCCCGCACCTCCGAGGACCGGATGCGCCGCTTCATCACCGACGCCAGCCACGAGCTACGGACTCCGCTGACGACGATTCGTGGCTTCGCCGAGCTGTACCGCCAAGGTGCCGCCCGTGATGTCGAGATGCTGATGAACCGCATCGAAAGTGAGTCGCGCAGAATGGGTTTGCTCGTCGAGGACCTGCTGCTGCTGGCCCGGCTCGACGCGCATCGACCGCTGGAGCAGCATCGGGTGGATCTGCTGGCCCTGGCCGCCGACGCGGTGCACGACGCTCAGTCGATCGCGCCGCAGCGCAGCATCCGCATGGAGGTTTTCGACGGGCCCGGCACCCCTGAGGTTCTGGGCGACGAGGCCAGGCTTCGTCAGGTGCTGAGCAACCTGGTGGCCAATGCCCTGCAGCACACCCCGGAGACCGCCGGGGTCATCGTGCGGGTGGGAACCGAGGCCGACGCCACTGTTCTCGAGGTGTGCGACGAGGGTCCGGGCATGCGGCCAGACGACGCGCAACGCATCTTCGAGCGCTTCTACCGGGCTGACTCGTCGCGGACGCGTGCCAGCGGCGGCACCGGTTTGGGCCTGTCGATCGTCGACTCGCTGGTGCACGCCCACGGTGGCAAGGTCAGCGTGACCACCGCACCCGGGTACGGAAGTCGCTTCCGGGTCACCCTGCCGCGCTACGCCGACGCAGCGATGCCGGTCAGCGCAGCTCCGCCAGCGCAGCCTTGATCTTCGTCTGGGCCTCGTCGAGCGACTCCGGTGACGGGTTGCGGTCGACGTTGGCGAAGCCGAAGTCAGCCAGGTCGCGTGCCGGGAAGACGTGCACGTGGAGGTGGGGCACCTCGAGGCCGGCGATGATCACTCCGGCGCGGTCGGCGTCGAAGGCCTTGCAGACCGCTTTGCCGATGAGCTGTGAGACCTCCATGACTCGGCCGAACACGGCGGGCTCCAGGTTCTGCCACTGGTCGATCTCGGCCCGTGGCACGACCAGCGTGTGGCCCTGCGTCATCGGCTCGATCGTCAAGAACGCCACGATGTCGTCGTCCTGGTAGACGAATCTGCCGGGGATCTCCCCGTTGATGATTTTCGTGAAGACGGTCGCCATGCCGCCCACGCTACTCAGAAGGGTGGTGGGTCTGAATGGCGGCTCAGCCCACGCATACCCAGATGGTCAGGCCCACGACCAACGCGGCGACAACCGCGAGCAGGATCGTGTCTGTCGTACGAAGACGTGGCGCTTCTGATGAGCCCATGCGCAATTCGCGGGCGATCAGGAACAGGGGAAAGGTGACGCTGAGCGCGATGGCGAATCCGCCCGCAATGTAGAGCCAAACGAACTTGACACCGTGCTTCCTGGCTTCGACAACCATCAGAATCGCGACCGCGAGGCCGAGCAGCAGCACGTCCGCCGTGAACAAGCGAGAGGCCGGCGTCACCTTCAAGTCGTTTGTGAAGTCGAGCAGGTACCCGGCCGGCTCGGCGAAGTACGCCACATTCTGACTCCCCGTCGTGATGAGCGCGGCGACAGCGATAGCGGCGTATACGACACAAAGCATCTTGCGGGGCGTGGGGATGGATGATGCTTGGTCGGCTTGGTCGGCTTGGTCGGCTTGGTCGGCTTGGTCGGACGTTGTCATGTCCTTACGCTAGAGCGAACCAAACCGGCTACATTTGCGACTGGACAAGAACTTTCCGCGAGAGGCCGCTAGCGTCACTGCCGCGAAACCTATGCATCGGCCCAAGGCGAAGGGCCTTACTCGACCGCGCCGCCGTCCGGCGACTCCTCGAACACGTGTGGCGCTCCTAGTGTTCTAGTGGGTGCCTTTTCGCTGTTCAGCGGTTCTTTTGGTTGAGACTCAAGCGTTCTCGGCGTGTTATTGCGCAGATGAGG
>NZ_JACKSH010000133.1 GCF_025821625.1 Mycolicibacterium pyrenivorans | reverse complement strand
AACCCGGCGACGGCTTTGTCCAAATCGCCGGCCATCAGCTGCAGGCTGTCACCACTGGGTAAGTCATGCGGCTTGGCCATCTGGCGCTGAGCCTGAGCGGTCAGGCAGGCGGTGCGTAGCGCAGCCGTCGGGTTGTCGAGCTTCGCTCCGCGCTGGTTCTCCAACGCCATCATGTACCGCGATACCACGATCGAGAATGCCGTGTTGTCTCCCTGGATGAGGGACTTCTCGGCCATATCGGCCGGTGTGCCGATTTGCTGCAGGGCAGGCAGATTCACCGAAATCGTGTTCGTCGACGGGCAATACGAAGCGGGCGAATCACCCTGGGCAACATCGCATTTCGCTGGTTCGTAGGTGAGCTTCGGAGGTTGCTTCGGGGAATAGATCCCTCCGAGCAGCTCGACCAGAGTACCGATCGTGCCCTTGTCGACAGGCAGGT
>NZ_JACKSH010000132.1 GCF_025821625.1 Mycolicibacterium pyrenivorans | reverse complement strand
CATCGACACTTACGAGACCGGCTGCGTCCACCCCCCGATTCTCCCAGAGGCAACACCGAAAACCGTTGCGACACACCGATCTAACAAAGTACTACTAGACCGCGACGGACTTAACCCACCGAGTCCTGAGCATCACCGGCGGGCGCTGGTACGAGACCGTCGGGCGGAACTCCTTGAGAGGTGGCGGTGGGCGGTGAATCGCCGGGTGCGGGTGTCTCTACCTGGTTGTGAGGCTCTGCGTCGGCTACCGCGGGTGAGGGGTGCAATTGCTCGGGGGGTGTCTGCACTGTCGCTTGCGACGGGAGATGGTCGACGCTCATCGGGTCCCGTGGGGGCACGAACACCGCGGGAAGCTGCCCGGGACCGGGGGCCGTGCAGGTTGGCCCGCATACAGGCAGCGATGGTAGTCCGTTCTGGACAGCCCACGCCTCCTTGCGTGCCTCGTCCTGCTCGAATTCGTCCAATGCTGTGGCGAGATCCAGATAGTTGCCGGTCACGTCGGCACTCGGTTCGGTAGCGTCGGCTGCCGTCGTTGCGCGCGGTGTGAGTGTCTCGAAAATCGCAGCCTGCTCGGCGTAGTTCGGTGGAGCAGGATCGCCGGACGAATTCAGCTCTGCTCCCGTCGTTACGGGTGCGCCCGATTTCAATCTGTGCGCACCAATGGATGGCGCTGGGCCATGCACTCGGTCCTGCGCCATGCCGTGGACAACGTGTGGCACGGCTATACCACACAACCCGCTCAGCAAGGCCCCGACAACTACAACATTGCCGAATGCCCTGGTTTGGCCCGTGCGGATAATGAACTGCATCGTCGACACGTCAGGAGCCTTAACGGCACCACCGAGTCTCGGCGCGCTAGCCCGAATAATCAGGGGAACCGTCGTCCGCTGTCGCAGCATCGCCAGTGCTCGACGAGCGGTCGCACTGGCTGCGCCCGGAGTTGCAGCATGACGCGGCTTGCGCCGGTTGCCTCGGCGGAGAATAGTTGCATCATCAGCCGTTGGCGTGTGCCTGGCGTGCCTACTGCCGCGCGGCACAGCGCGACACGCCGTCCGACTGGGTGAACCGTGCGCCTCCTCACCCACTCCACCGGCCATGGACCCATTCTGCGAGCCAACGCGGGCACCAGTCAACAAATGGTTGAAAAATTGAAAAATTTACCTGGCCCAACGTGATCCACGGGCCCTGGATGGCCGGTCAGCCCGCTATCGACCGTGGCGTCATAGCGGAAGCTGAACTCACCGGCTGGTGGATATCAGTGCCGTAGGGCCGCATCGCTTCTTTGCATCCGGCGTTCATGCCGAAGAACCCTACGGCCTACGTCGCGGTGCTGACGCTCGTTGTCATCCCCAGCAGTAGGCGTTCTCGACGATCGCGACGAACCGGTTGGCCTGCGCTTCGTTGAGGTCGAGATCCAGCTGCACCTGGGCAGCTGATGCGTAGGTAATTCCCGATCCCTTCCACGAACACACGGCGTGCGCCTCGAAAATCAGCTCCTCGTCGGATGGGCGGTTCCCGCCAGCCCAAGTGAGTCCGGCGTCGGTGAGTTGCTGTAGGAACTCCGCATCCGATGCGCCGTTTGCCGTAGGCGCAGAGATCAGCGCCAGGGCTGCCGCCGAGCAGGCTGTGGCGGTCAGGATTCGTATCATGACCCGAAGATAGTTCCACGCGGCTAATTCGGCAATTGATTCAGACAAAAAGCGTCGCAGGGCGCTTTCCGCTGGGACGAGTGAGTACCCGCACACAGTTGTTTGGCGGACGCCAACACCGGGGCGAGGCTACCGCGAGATCTGTGTCTCAACAGCATCGAGAACCGCCGCATCATCGACCTACGGTCGGACTACCGGCTGGTCATCGACCTGCTCACCGCCCGCTTAACCTGGATTCACCGATGAGGTAGGGATGGGAGGCGGGTTGTAACAGCGAAATGCCCTGTCGTGGTGAAAGAATGAGATTTCTCGAGGATCACAT
>NZ_JACKSH010000131.1 GCF_025821625.1 Mycolicibacterium pyrenivorans | reverse complement strand
CCCAGACCTTCCCACCGGCCATTCCCGAAGCTCAGCGCAAGATCCTCACCGACCTCGGCATCAAACCCGGGTACTAGGCCAAATGTCCGAAGTCAGGCGGCTCTCAGTCACTCCGGTCCACAACCGGCGGCGGCGGGCCGGTGAGGCCTGACTTCGGACACCTCTGGCCATTTTTCGGAGCGGCGATCTGCTGACCTGCGGCTTTATCCCGCTTAGTGCCCCGTTTGGGGCACTAAGCGGGTAGTTTCAGCCGGTGGCGTACGTGCGGAAGGTGCGCACGGCCTCGGGTGCGGTGGCCGTGCAGGTCGTGCGAAAACATCGAGGTCAACGCACGATCTTGGCGCACGTAGGGTCGGCGCACACCGATGCGCAGCTCGGGATCCTGCTTGAGCAGGCCCGCCGGATCGCCGGACAGGACCAAGGCGTTCTCGACATCGAGGTGCCCGCGCGGACTCAGTCCATCGACGGCATCGCCGACTGGCGAACCGGCACCTTGACGTTGTCGCCGGGTGTCGCCAACGGTGCGCCGGCGCCGGCCGGGCGCACCGCGGCGACTCATTCGCGTCTTCTCTACGACGTGCTGGGCGCGGTCTATGACTGGCTGGGGTTCGACATCGTCACCGATGCGGTGTTCCGGGATCTGGTGATAGCTCGGATCGTCGAGCCCACCAGCAAGGCCGACGCCGCCCGCGTGCTGGCCGACCTGGGCGCAGACACTGTGTCGTACAGAACGATTCAACGCCACCTCGCCAAGGTCAACACCGCCAACTATCGCGAGCAGATCGCCGCCAGGTGCTTCACCCACGCCGCGGATCGAGGCGGGTTGAGCCTGCTGCTCTACGACGTCACGACGTTGTATTTCGAGGCTGAGAATGAAGACGAACTGCGCAAGGTCGGCTATAGCAAAGAGCGCCGCGTCGACCCTCAAATCGTGGTCGGCCTGTTGGTCGATCGTAGCGGGTTCCCTTTGGAGGTGGGCTGTTTCGAGGGCAACACCGCCGAGACCACCACGCTGGTGCCGATCATCACCGGCTTCGCGGCCCGCCATGAACTTGGTGACACGCCGATGGTGATCGCCGCCGATGCGGGCATGCTGTCGGCGTCGAACCTGGCCGCGTTGGATGACGCCGGGTTGGGGTTCATCGTCGGCTCCCGGATGACTAAAGCGTCACGTGGGTTGAGGACGGGCTGGGCGTGGCGGTGACCGGCGGGCGGGTTGTGGGTGGCGCCGTCGCGGTGAGGACGGCCGGTTTGACTGTGACAGCCTGATTTGGCCCCGGGTGGACGGCTAGAAATGGCTCCACCTGTGTGGTCGCGGGTGTGCGTGGTGACGTTCTGATTTGGCCCTGTCTTCACGACACTCCGCGTCGGTTATGTGTTCGCGGCGATCCGCCGGGATCATCGGGTCGAGGGGTTGTCGATCCGGGCGCTGGCCGACAAGCAGATAACGTCCCGGGAGGTGGTGGACTTCGGATTTGGCGTGGTTCACGCGGCGTGATCAACGAGGCATGTTGAACGCTAGGTGATTTGGTGTTGTTTCGCAAGTGCTGCC
>NZ_JACKSH010000130.1 GCF_025821625.1 Mycolicibacterium pyrenivorans | reverse complement strand
GACGACACAGTGCCGCAGACGGGCTATCGCCCGTCAACTACGAGATCAGGGAATCCAAGACCAAGCCGGAAGCGGCATAGGAAACCCTCCACGATTTCCGGGGAACCACAGTTGAGTATTTCGTCGCGTAACCGGCCGTTGAATGACTCGATCCAGGCGTTTTGCCATGGTGAGCCGGGATCGATGAAAAGTGAACCGGCGCTGTCGAATCGGCACCAATCGCTCACGGCGTGTGCGACGAACTCGGGGCCGTTGTCGAAGCGCACATAGCAGGGCGCCCCGTGGGTGAGGGCCAGGCGGTCCAAGACATCAACGACGCCATCGGCGTCGATGCCACGGTCGACTTCGATGGCGAGGGCTTCGCGGGTGAACTCGTCGATCACGTTGAGCATCTTCAGGGTGCGGCCATCGGCGGCGGTGGTGTCGAACTGGAAGTCCATCGCCCAGATCACGTTCGGACGGATCGGTGACATCGCGCCCACGGCGACACCGATCCCGGTCAACCGCTTCTTCCTGCGGCGCTGCGGGACCCGCAGGCCCTCCTCGCGCCACAGTCGGCGGATGCGTTTGTTGTTGACCTGCCAGCCGGCTCGGCGGGCCAATTTGGCGGCCCGTCGCCATCCCCAGCGGGGCCGGTCGGTGGAGAACCGGCGCAGCCAGGCACGCAACTCGGCCTCCTCGGTGATGATCGCAGGTGGCCTCAGGCGCATCGTGGAACGGTGAATGCCCACCACGGTGCAGGCGCGTCGTTCGGATACCCCGAACCGGTCGCGCAGCGCCGTGGCGGCGCCGCGCTTGCGGTTCGGGGTCAGAAGTTTCCCGCCGAGATCTCCTTGAGCATGTCGATGTCGAGGGCCTGGTTGGCGACCAGCTTCTTGAGCCGGGTATTCTCGGCTTCGAGTTCTTTGAGCCGTTTGGCCTCGTTGGCCTTCATGCCGCCGTACTGGGCAATCCAGCGGTGCCACGTCGATTCCGCAATCCCCAGATGTCGGCACACCTCGTCGAGGGGCCTGGCCGGACGCGAGGAGTTTATTGCCCTCGGCGAGCTTGGCGCTTGTTCGATGCCATGTCGTTGCTGATTCTTCCTGCCCGAACACTCGGGCAACAGAGTCCCACAACGACTGGACCACTACGACGGGCTCACCTCAGCGGCGAGCTTGGGTTTGCAGTGACTTGTGGTCAGCACTTTCAGCGCGCCGTCCAGACCGCACCTCCTCAGCACAGTCCAGACCAAAGTGACGCGAGCGGCGTAGATAGGCCTCCGCACGGTCTAGTAGGAACAACTATGGGTCCGCGCTGCGATCTTGTCGAGACCGACCATCAATCAACGGGCCAGACGAGAAGCGAAGCACGGCCAACTGATGTGCATCACTCGTCCTGAAGGATCAGCGCACCCTCGGGACATGCGTTGACACCTTCTCGGGTGGCCTCTTCGTGCTCGGGTTCGACGGTGTGCCGCTCCAACACGCTGTAGCCCAAGTCGTCGATCGGAAACAGTTCCGGCGCAACTGCGTTGCACTGCGCATGGCCTGTGCACTTGGCGCGATCCAACTGCACCTTCATCTCGCCTCCGAGCTTTGAATATTGGGGTTTAGGAGGTTGTCGACTGTGACTCCGCAACCGGGGTGAACGCGTAGGTCAAGAATGACTGTCCATCCATTGTCTCAAAAACGCTCGGCGTAACGATCATTTTCTGGCCAATCGTCAGCCGGCCCGGATCTGCGGTGACGATGAGCCCCTCGACCAGTATTCCGTCGTCGGGCAACTCGATGTACCCGGTGATGTATGGCCGGAAATCCTCACGCTTACCCTTATATGGGTCAGGGGGCGGAAACTCCTGCGTGGTAAACGTGAACAGGGTGCCCTCGGTCGAAAGCTCAACGGGCTCAATGTCGCAGGCATCGTCGAACAACTCCGGACGCTCGGCGGGGAACCTGACGACGCCTGAGCCTCTGCGCCGAGAAGCCAGCAGGACTGCTCGGTCCCCTTCCACACGGAAAAGACCCTCGGCAATCATTTGCGTCATATGAGCTACCTCGTCATACAGCTTGGCGTCATTCGTCGACGATGGGCTCAGACCTGGAATCTGCTCCAGGCTCCGTCCCGCGTCGACCCGAATAGTACATGCATTGTATTGAAATAACTAGATAGCCGGACCGCGGCCGCTCAGCAGATTTGCGAGCTGGATACTGCCGCAGCGTTCTTTGCCGCGGCCGTCCTCCAGGAGAGTTCTGTCGGGGCGCGAAAAGCTGCACATTGTAGGCGTTTATCCGGGTCACTCAATGAGTGTGGCCGTACGTTGCAGGTGCTCAATAGCGTCGGCCACGATCGATTCGATCAGTCCTCGGCACGAAGGCAGGTCGTCGATGATGCCTGCCACCTGGCCCGAGGCCAGCACGCCGGCCCCGGTATTGCCCTCAACTAGCCCAGCCCGCAGCAGGGTCGGGGTTTTGGCGGCTTGGAGGACTTGAGACCAGCTCAGATCCCCGTTTTGTCGCATCGCTACACCGTTGCGGGCCATCTCACGCCAGGACATTCCGGAAAACCGCTGGAACCGCAGCGCACTCTGCGCAGCGTCGAAGAGGGTGGCCGCCCGAGATCCGCGCTCCAGCAAATCGACAAGCGGAGTGCGGAGAACACGCAGCGGCAGGCCGTCCACCCGGGTGGTCACGACGGTACCGTCTAGCTGCGCTTCTAGATAGCGTCGCTTGACGGCATCAGGCACAGGAGAATCGGCGGAGAGAAGAAATCGCGTTCCCATCGCCACGCCTGCAGCTCCGTAGGACAGCGCGGCAGCAAGCCCGCGCCCATCGTAGAAGCCGCCCGCCGCGATCACGGGGATGTCTATTGCGTCGAGAACCGAAGGGAGCAGGAGGGTGGTGGCGACGGGTCCCGTGTGTCCGCCTGCCTCACTGCCCTGCACGATTACCGCGTCGGCTCCCCACTTGGCGACGTTCTGAGCGTGCTTGGTCACCGCTACCGAAGGGATAACGAGCGCGCCGGCAGCCTTTAGCCGACTTATGTGCGCCGCTTTCGGGGCCATCGCGAAGGATGCGACCCGTACGCCTTCGTTGATGATGAGCGCCACGCGCTCCTCGGCGTCGGTAGCATCGGCGCGGATGTTGACACCGAACGGCTTGTCCGTCTGCGCCTTGACTTGCGCTATAGCGCCAGCCAACTCATCCAGCGTCATGGTCGCCGACGCCAGAATGCCTAAGCCACCGGCGTTCGCGGTGGCCGTCACGAGTTGGGCACCTGCGACGAATCCCATTCCCGTCTGCACGACCGGATGCTCGATACCGGTCAGTTCTGTTAGCGGTGTTCGCAGTTTCATGTTCGGTATCCTTGTCCCGCAGCGTAGTTCGCTGTTCATGCATGATTACACGAATTGGTATTGATACGCGAGTATCGACCGCGTTGTTTGTTAGGCCAGCAGACCGGACACCAACCTCCAGTGGCGAGCAGCCGGTGGCGGCCTCACCGCGGTGGGCGCGTCGGGTCGACCGGCTGGGCTGAAATGCCATTCGCCGGTCTACGGGGCGAAGAGACGAAATCCGCGGACGTCGCTCACCATGCACTATGTGCCAACGAAGCTCGATGGGGCACAGCGAACTGACCCCAGCGACGGCTAATCGAATGGAGGAATCTTGATCGCGCCGTGACTCGCTGGCCAGGCAACCGGCGGTTTCCTGATGACATCGGCGGTGCCATCCACCCTTCGCCTTCGTTGCTACGGTCATCGGGAACTGCGGACCGATCACGGCGACCACCCAGCGCGAACTGCCAGCATTCATCTGACCGATAATCGTCGGGCGACTTCCCCATAACGCTCGAAGCTCTCCATATCGTGGAGAGCGTTGTAAAAGATGAGGCGAGTCGCAATTCCTTCGTACTTGTCGACGAGCGCGCCTTCGAGCCCATCCCAAGTCGACTCCGTTGCGAAGGTTCCAAGGTGGTCATCAGTGATTTCAGATGCCATCCCATCGAGGTCTCCCGCCCGCTGCTTCTCTCGAATCCTAGCGGTTGTCCCCTCGAAGCCTGCTTCGTCGA
Organism: Mycolicibacterium pyrenivorans; assembly: GCF_025821625.1. Classification (GTDB taxonomy): domain Bacteria; phylum Actinomycetota; class Actinomycetes; order Mycobacteriales; family Mycobacteriaceae; genus Mycobacterium; species Mycobacterium pyrenivorans. The sequence goes on along the minus strand of NZ_JACKSH010000130.1, from coordinate 10,058 downwards.
AGATGAAAGAATAGCCGGGGGTGCTTGCGAAGAAACTCAACTCAGCGCGCGCCCGCTCGCGCTGGCGGTAGCGGTCTTCGTCGCTGTCGCCCACGATCGTCATAACCGGCACCATTACCGCGATGTCTGCTGGCATGCGACCCGAAATCGCGGCGCCTTCAGCTATCTTGGGTATGACGTGGCGGGCCAGATAGCCCGGCTCACCGATGATATTGACATGCAATCCGTCTGCCACTTCGCCCGCCATGCGTAACATCCAAAGGTTCACTGCGGCTATATCCACCTTTGGATCCGGTACAGCGATAGGACCTGGACTCCACTGTGGGGGAATGAAGTCGAGATCATAGAAGTCACCGTGGTGGTCTAGCTCGCCAGTCCTGAATGCGGCGAAGCACGCCTTCACTGCCAATACGTAGTCGCGGAGCCGCGGTCCGGGATGATCAAAGGCAACTCCGTAACGCCGAATGATGTGCGTGCGCACCTGTGTTCCCAGCCCAAGACGAAACTTTCCATCGGTAGCCTCTTGGAGCTCCCACGCCGCTGCCGCCGCAATGAACGGACTGCGCGGAAAGGCAACGGCGACGCCGGTAGAGAATTCGAGGCTGGGGGCGGCCTGTGACGCCACCGCGGCGTTCAGGAATGCGGTACGGCCAGTTTCGCCGAATGATAGACCGGAAAATCCGGATGTTTGAGCATGCCGTGCGATCCTACTGATGTCTTTCAATGGACGCGGAACGGTCATAACGTCGACCTGCACTGTTGAATGCTACATCCAAACGACGCCGACGTGACAGTGTTTGGCATCCCGCACGCGCGCCACGGATTTGATGACTTCCTCGACCCGTAACCGGGCGCGTGACGATCTGCGACAGGGATGCCCGACTTCTCGACGCCGTCACGCAGAGCTCTGAACGGCTCGATCAGCTGGGTTCGCCTCCGGGGCAGGCGGGTTGGTCACCTTCCAGACTGCCCTCGGCTGGCCGGGGCTCTCATTCAGAACTCTTAACACGACGGCCTCGGACCATGAGTGCCTCACCTGAGTGAGGTTTCGTCACGGCACGCCGACGCCTGCGTTACCCGCGGGGGAGCGCCTCCTCGCGCTGCATGTCATGACAGGCCTGGCACGAACGTTAAGCCAAATGATATACCTGATATTTCGTATCAAGCGATTCCGACTATACCCCCCGAGGGAGACCCCTGTGCCTGCCAACTTCGCACCGGTGCCACCCTGCTTCGTTGCGACTTTCAACAGTGGCAAGTCGAATACGGCGTTCCTCGTTACCACGACCAACCATCGCGACCTTGTTCGCTTCCGCCGCTGAGCCCACTGGAGATGACGCCCATGCCAGATTCAACGCTTTCTGCCTATGAGGAGTTCGCCCCGCTGTTAGAGATTGAAAGGCGGCGCACCGTGCACGTGCTGACTATTAATCGGCCGGACGCGTTCAATGCGATCAACGAGCCGTTACACCGAATGCTAGAGGAGATTTGGCGCGTATTGCGCGAAGACAAAAACGTGCGGGCGGTCGTGGTCACCGGCGCCGGTGCGAAGGCCTTTTCGGCAGGTGGCGACATGGGCATGCTCCACCGAATGATCACAGACCTAGAGTTGCGCGCCCGCCAAGTCGCTGGGGCGCGAACGCTCTTTAATGAAGTGATCAACTTCGACAAACCGCTGGTCTGCGCAGTCAACGGCGCCGCGGTGGGGCTGGGGTGCACGCTAGCCCTGTTATCAGATTTGATGGTCATGGGAGAAAACAGCTACCTAGCTGATCCGCACGTAGCGGTCGGCCTCACCGCGGGGGACGGCGGCGCTGCGATTCTGCCCTTGCTGATAGGAATGATGAAGGCCAAGGAATACATTCTCCTCGGCGAAAGGATTACCGCTGGAGTTGCCAAGGAACTCAACCTGGTGTCCCGGGTAGTCGAAGACGACAAGGTCTTGGACGAGGCGCTGACACTTGCAGAAAGCATGGCGGCGCTCCCTGAACAAGCCGTACGGTCCACGAAGGCGGCAATGAATTTGCATTTCGGCCGCGCTGCTCTCGGTGTTCTCGAGTACTCATTGGCCGCCGAGTACACCTCGTTCTCAACGGAAGATTTCCGTGACCGAATCAACGGTTTCATTGCGCGCTCAAAGGCAAAGTAGGCCGCCACCTCCTTACGATCACGGGCAACACTCACGTCGCGAGAGTCGGCTAAGCCGCGAAGCGCTGCTAGCGCGAAACGGTCGTACGTTCCTCCAGCTGGCGCTCTGCCAAAAGCCGCTCGAGGTATTGGTAGGACCCGCATAGCGTATTTAGCTGAAATCCTCTCTTGGCGTAACGCGTCACGTCGCGCCCGGTGGTCCTTTCGACCGCCTCACACACTCTGTGGTGCGCGCGACCGGCCATTGCCTTCGCCTTCCGACCCGACAAGCGCCCGCCATACCGCCACGAAGCCTCGAGTACCGCACGCGCGGCTTCCAAGTCAGCGAATGCTTGACTGAGCGTCTCGCGAATAGTCGGCGATAACTCCGATGCGTCTACCTGTGGCTCTACTTCGTTCGCAGGCAGGCAAATTCGCACCTCTTCGTCGGCAAGGGAAATGAGTTCGGTGGCCAGCGCGCGATGCGCCGCGCCCATTGCAAGGTTCCACTCCAGAGTAGCTTCGGCGAGATCATTGGGCAAAGGCCCGCACACACGGTTCCAATTAACCGACGGGTCAACGGTGTTCATTCTCGAGATTTGCATATGACTAGCATCGACGACCCCAATCAACACCTCGCCCAAGGGGCCCCTTACCGGTACTACCAGCCGACTAGCTGCCGGGCCCACACAAATCCCGCTCACCTGCCCGCTACTCGAGCCCGGTTCATCGCCGAACGAAAGATCCGGCAGAATCACGGCATCAGCGGGTTGGCTCAGACGCGCCGACAACTCGGCAAGCATAGCTCTGTCCAAGCAGTCCGTCTGAGCCAGCGATTTACCTTGGGCTCGAAACAGAAGCTCACACGCCTCCACGGGGAACTCATTCTTGACCTGGGACCACCATCGCAGATTGGTCAAATGATCACCTATCTGCGTAGGTAGGCCATCTCGAGCGATTGCGTCGAAGAGCTGAAAGATCTCTTCCTCAGCCAGCTGCCATGCGCCGTCGATGTTCACGGGCCTATCTCCTCTCAGTTTGCAACCCAGGTGCGGGCACTCTGGAGTGGTAACCAATGACGCGCGGCGGGCTCTGCCCACCATTAGGTTCCGGAGGTGGGGCCGGAAGGCGCAGCGATAGTTGTGGACAAGCCCTAATGGAGGTCGACACCGCGCCCGATCCCGGCGTGGCAAGCCGTTCACGAGCTCCGACCGCCCATCACCGTAGCCCATATAGGTAAATAGTATAGCTGAATAAAACCGCGCTGACGATGCAGTCTTCGAAGTAAGAGGCAAAATTACGAACTTCCCTTGCGTGGCGCCGCCTGATGAAAGCGCCGAACCGCCGCACGGCAAGGTCGTCCGTCGGTCCGGTGCTTCACACCAATACCGAATCTGATGAGCTGCTAACGGAACTGGAGAGGCTAGCGAGTCATGATGGCAACTGCCGCAGCGCCCGGCGACCCATACAACTGGGCCAGAGCGACGGAAGGCTGATTCGGCACTTGGCGGTCCCCGGCGCTACCTCGCAGCTGGTGCACCAGCTCGTAAATTTGCCGCAGGCCCGACGCCCCAATCGGTTCACCGTTCGCTATCAGACCACCGTCGGTATTTATCGGTATGCGACCGCCTATCGAGGTTGCACCCTCGGCGATCATTTGCTCCTGTTCGCCGTCTTTGCACAAGCCGGTTTCGGCCATGTGAATCGCTTCGGAGCCGGCGTCGGTGTCCTGTAGTTGCGCAATATCCACGTCCTCCGGACCGATGCCGGCTTCTTCGTATGCAGCTGCGGACGCCTCTGCAGTCGTGCCGGGAATGATCGGCAACTCAATTGAGGTTCGCATCAATTCGAACGAGCCCGCGCGGCGACTTCGCAGAGCGCTGGCCCGGAGATAGATAGGGGTGGGATTGTACTTTTTCGCGACATCTGCAGCGCACACGACGACTGCTGCTGCGCCCTCGTTCGGATTGCAGTACATGTACTGACGCAACGGGGCGTTGACCAACGGGGACGATAGGATGGCATCGGCGGTCATCGGCTTTCGACGCCAAGCGTGCGTCGCCAACGCCCCGTTCGAGAAGTTCTTCTCGGCGATCATAGCGAGAGTGCGTTCCGTGATCCCATGGTCGTGCATGTATCGAGCGATCTTGTAGCCAAAGTAGTGCGTAGTCAGGAACATGCCCTGGTCGCCATACCACTGCGGAAGTCCAGCGACCGACGTATCTGGGCCGCCGAAGGCGCCGCGCGGGTGTTTGTCAAGACCTACTGCCACCGCCAATTCGGCCTCGCCAAGCCGCACGTCGCGAGCGGCCAATGTCAGCACCGTATTACCGGTCGCGCAGCCGGTAAGTGCCGAGCGGGCAGGAATCCCGGTCATACCGACCAGACCTGTCACCGCCTCTGGGTTCGCAACCTCGAAGCTTCCCGCATAAAGGCTTCCGACCTGGCCCCATTCGACGCCCGCGTCGCGTAACGCGCGCGTGATCGCCACCGTACCCATCTCCAGTGCTGAGCGATCGTTATAGCGGCCGAACGGATGGATGCCGACACCGACAATCGCAACATCAGCTGTAGTCATCGCGATGCTCCTTCTGCGCAGAACCCCATTTGAGGCGGGCTGACACGGAGGCCCAGCCAAAGCCGCACTGCAGCAAGACCGTGCAAATGGTTAGTTATTATAGCGGTTTGTAGGGTATAGGCGCTCGCGCCATTTGGCAATCAGGGGGATGTAGCACTGCGGTGAGAAAAACCCGTGGTTCTGACCGTAGCCGAGCACGGCCACCATAGGCATAGGGCGGCCGGGGAAGCCATGCTTATCGCACTGCCATCCTGTATGCTTCGCTTAATATATTGTTTTAATCGAATGAGAGTCATCGATGCACGCCGGACGTGACGGAGTCGACCTTTGCGGCCGAGTGGTAGGTGACGTTGGGTGGCCCCCGTGCCAGGGTGGCGGATTTAGTCGACTCGCGCGCGTCAAATTGGGATGCTCTGGTTGTCATCGCCATGACGACAGCTACGCGGCCCGAGTGCATTGGGCGACAGGGTCGCGTCCAGCAACGTGCCCGGTCGGATTTGTAGCCTCGTGCGGCAGTCGCGCCGCGGTGAATCGGGCGCGACCCCAGGAACGCGCTCTGCGGCTGCAGCAGCGACCAAGAAATGAAGGAGTGCGGCGCCAGTGCCACTTGAAGCTTCTCTAATTAGAGTGCCAAAAGCAGGTGAACTCGTGGCGGCGGAGTTGCGGCGTCGAATCGTCAGCGGTGAGCTCGAGGTGGGGGATCCGTTGCCCAGCGAGGGCAAGCTGATGTCGCAGTTCGGAGTTTCGCGGCCGACTCTGCGTGAGGCGTTTCGTATCCTCGAGTCCGAGCAGTTGATCCGCGTTTTGCGCGGTGCCCGCGGTGGCGCTCGCGTGTTGAAGCCTGATCCCGGCGTCGCAGCACGCTACACAGGAGTCTTACTCCAGTCCAACGGCACACCGTTGGCTGATGTGTATCGGGCAAGGGCAGTGTTGGAAGAATCGGCCATCGCGATCGCCGACGGGCGCCGTCTTCCTGCAAACATCAAACGTTTAGATGCCTTAGTCGCCGAAGGCGCAGAATTGGTGGAGAGCACGCCCGCCTACAGTGAGCATGACGTATTATTTCATCGAACCGTCGTAGAGTTGGGCGCGAACATCACGCTGAAGGTGTTGGCCGACATGTTGTTCCACATCATCGCTGCGCACAACCGAGCCTTTATCGCAGCGCATCCGGAGGGGTATGATGTTCCAGCGAACCGGGTCGCACAGCGTGCTCACGCAAAGCTCGTCAAGCTTCTTGGTGCGGGAGACCTAGGATCCGCGCAGCGCTACTGGCGTCGTCACCTCGAGGGAGTTCAGCACTATATGGTGGGCACGGACTCGAAGGAAACCGTTGTCGACGTGCTGGCGGCTAGTTTCCGCTGAATCGGCGATGCGCATAGGGACGATTGGAATCAGCCGACGATTTCCCGCCAGTGCTGACTGACGGCGGCGAGGTCATCGACGCTGGTGCCGAAACGGCGCCCAGCCGTGACTGCCCTCCGAGGGGAGTGCGCACAAACCGATGAAGCTGGCCTCGGTGTCGAGATCGCACGTTCGACCGCCGCACGGCAAGGCCGCGCCAAGATCGGGGTCTATCGTCTATGCTGTCCGCCGCCACTCCACCGACGGGTTCGCCACTGACGCCGGCGCTGCACCCTGCTACGGCGGCGTCGCGGCCCGACAGCTCAACGGCTGCCTGCACATCGGGCCGTTGACTCGCCATGGACACCCCGGTAGGACTTCCGCCGACGAAAACGGGCCGCAGGACAAAACCGCCACAGCTTTGCGATGCGTCAAGCGACGAAGCGCAGACAGACTCTGCCTGCGCGGGCGGCCCGCTAGTGACTGACTGTACCCGCGGGGCAAAACATGCTAAAAAGTTGAATCTAATACCCATAAGGTCATGGCGACGTTCCGGCCGAAGTTTGGTCGCTACCCTGGCCTGACCCGAGTACGGATCGAAGGTTAGTGAATGGTGAAGCAGGTACTGGCATCGGATGTCTCAAATTGGCCAGCGCCAAACGCGCAGCTCATCGGGGGAAGGTGCGAAGACTGCACGGCCGTCACCTGGCCAATGCAGGGATGCTGCCCCCGGTGCGGAAGCTCGGACATGCGAGACAGACTTCTTCCGCGACAAGGAACGCTTGTCACTTGGACTACGCAGAATTTTGTCCCCAAGTTCCCCTACGCGGGGGGGCAGACCGCGGATACATTCAAGCCTTACGGTGTTGGGCTCGTTCAACTTGAGGATGAAGTCCGTGTCGAGGCACGCCTGACCGAAGCCGATCCGTCGCGACTCAGGTTCGGTATGGAATTGCGACTCGTCTTTGTGCCGTTCTACACCGATGATGACGGCAATGAGATTGTCACATGGGCATTCGAACCGGTCTAGAAGTCGCAACCGCGACCCAGCGAAGGAGCAGAACATGAACGATGTTGCCATTGTCGGTGTGGGTATGCACCCCTTCGGCCGCCACGGGCACAAGTCGGGCATCGAAATGGCCGTCGACGCAATCCATCTCGCTTTAGCCGATGCCAACCTCGCTTGGAAAGACATTCAGTTCGCGGTGGGCAGCAGCTACGAGGTCGATCACGTTGATGCCGTGACGGGAACGGTTGGTCTGACCGGGATTCCGTTTACAAATGTCTACAACGGATGCGCTAGTGGGGCCAGTGCGATTGAGCAGACAGCGGACGCGATCAGGCTCGGCAAGTACGACATCGGCATTGCTGTCGGTACCGACAAACATCCGCGGGGTGCCTTCACTGCCGATCCCTCGATATTTGGCCTGCCCGCTTGGTATGCAGAGAACGGCCAGTTGGTTACCACCAAATTCTTCGGGATGAAGATCAATCGCTACCTCCACGATTACAGCATCTCCCGGGAAACGCTGGCAAAGGTCGCGGCAAAGAATTACCGGAATGGCGCTATCAACCCAAAGGCCTTCCGGCGCAAGCCTATTTCCGAAGAAGATATCCTTTCGTCGGGAGTCCTCAATTACCCGCTGACGCAATACATGTTTTGCGCGCCCGACGAGGGAGCCGCCGCTGTGATCATGTGCAAAGCCAGTATTGCCGCTCGCTTCACGAGGCGGCCAGTGTTACTGCGTGCGACGGAAATTCGAACGCGCTCATACGGCGCCTATGAAGTGCATGCTGCTTCGGCTCCCGTCGCAGAGGATGTTGCCCCAACGGTCTACGCGTCGAAGGCCGCATACGAACGCGCCGGTGTAGGTCCCGAGGATGTCGATGTCATACAGCTGCAGGACACCGACGCCGGAGCTGAAGTGATTCACATGGCGGAAAACGGGTTCTGCGCCGACGGTGAACAGGAAAAGCTGATCGCTGATGGCGCCACGGAAATTGCTGGCACGATGCCGATAAACACCGACGGCGGTTTGATAGCGAACGGCGAACCTATTGGCGCATCCGGGCTGCGTCAGATGCATGAGCTCGTGCTGCAACTGAGGGGCGCTGCCGGAGATCGCCAAGTACCCGGGTCGCCGAAGGTCGGCTACGCTCAGGTGTACGGCACTCCCGGAACTGCGGCGGCGTCTATTGTCACTCTCTGATCGCAGTTGATTGAGACTGGCGGTCGAGTGCTTCCCAAACAGGTCACTTCGCTCAGAGACCAGCACCAGTCTGCTTTCCCTGATCGCCGCAACAGTCGGGAATTTGCCGATCAGACGAGGATGTCCCGAGTTCCGTGGAACTTCGGTGGCGGCCCGGTGAGCATTAGGCTGCGCTCACCTCGTCATTGTGCACGTTGGGTACGACAGATTTGGCAACCTGGCTTTCGAGTGCAGCACGGAGTGTCGGCAGGTGCAGGTGGCCGTTGATGCGGCGGAACTGCTTGCCGGCCTCGACCATCCCGGCCGCGCACCAGCGCAGCGCCATCTGGCCGTCGCGCCAGCGTTTGACGTTGCCGGCGTGTTCGCGGCAGACCGAGAGCATCGACTCGATGCAGTTCGTCGAGCGTAGTGATCCGCGCCAGCGCGGGTGGCACACCGAGACGGAGTACCGTCAGTGTCTCGTCGAGGCCCTCGCGCAGGCTCGCTGCCGCACTTGGGTGGGTGCGGTCGAGTTCTTTGGCCAGGGCCAGCAGCGCCGCTTCGGCCTCCAGCGCCGAGTCGGCATGGTAGGCGTCGGTCATCTTTCTTCCGACGCTGGTGCGAAGTCGTTGCGGCAGATGATTTTCACGTTTCTCACTTTGTGGATCTGGCAACGCTGAATGACCGGATGATCGAGTACGTCGCGGACTGAACCGCCCCGGTGAGTCCGGAGACCGATATTGGGAGGATCTGAGTTATGGCACGAGTCAGCAAGTACCCCGACGAGCTGCGTGAGGTCGTGTCCCACAAGCGGTGTAAAAGATCCGGATGTAGGTTCCCTCCAAGACCGGGAAGTCTGAGGAAAGGCACCCACGTCCGTGTCGAAGAGGATATCGCCTGCCCAGCGGTTGCAGGCCGAGATTGATGGAGTGTTTGCCGGCGGCGAGGATCTGGCGGGTGCGATAGAGGAGTTGCCCGGTTCGGTGCCCGGTTGCTGCTGCAGTCCCCGATCGAGGCTGAGGTGACCGCGTTTTTGGGGCGGGATCGCTGCCAGCGGGTCGCCGCGTCGGGTGAGGACAGCCGCGTCGGGATGCGCAACGGATACTGCCCGACCACGGTGAAGACCACCGCCGGGCCGGTGACGCTGCAGCGGCCGAAGGTGCGCGACACCACCGAGCGGTTCGCCTCCCAGCCGTTCGGGAACGGCGTGACGAAGACTAACGCGCTCGAGTCGCTGGTGATCGCCGGGTTCGTGCGCGGGTTGTCGACCCGGGAGTGCAGGCCGCGTTGACCGAGGCGCTCGGCGAGTCCGCGGCGGTGTCGAAGTCCACGATGTCGCGGGTGTGCGAGGACATCGCCGCCCAGTTCGAGGAGGTCGGCCGCCGCCGGCTTGACGAGGTGGCGCTCGACGACTTGTTTTTGGACGGCAGTCACTTCAAGTACCACCAGGGCGCAGCCGCCGAGCCGGTGCTCGCGGCGTGGGGCATCGACACCGACGGAAAACCGGTGTTCGTCCGGCTCGAGGCCGCCTCCAGCGAGTCCGGCGACGCATGGGGGGGTTTTTGCGCGGACTCGGCGAGCGCGGGCTGGCCTGTCCGCTGCTAGTCATCGGCGACGGCGCACCCGGGTTGATCGGCGCCGCCGAACGCACCATGGGTGCTGCGCTGCGGCAACGCTGCCGGATTCATCGCGCCCGCAACATCGTGGCCAAGGTGCCCACGATGTGGTTCCCCCGAAATCGTGGAGGGTTTCCTATGCCGCTTCCGGCTTGGTCTTGGATTCCCTGATCTCGTAGTTGACGGGCGATAGCCCGTCTGCGG
>NZ_JACKSH010000129.1 GCF_025821625.1 Mycolicibacterium pyrenivorans | reverse complement strand
CCCACGCCCGCCGCACCTCATCAAACTTGTCGCTGGGATCAGCCATACTCTGACCCTAAAACGCCCCAAAGGGTCGCTCGTGCACTATTTTTCCGGCTTGCGTGGCCGGTCTCCAAGCACAGCGCAGCGACTGCCGTCAGCAGTCACACCCGGCAAGCCCGGCACCGGAAATGGGGCTGCCCCCGGCGTGGTGGGCTACCCGCCACACCTTTAGCTGGCAGCCGGGTAGCCCTCGCCGCGGTCGCACATCGCCAGTGTGACCCAGGCGTCTAAGAAGCGCTGCGCGGCAACGAGATACACCCGGGCATAGCGCAGTTGTCGGGAGCTGGCATCGGGGGCCAGGAGCACCGTGGCGGCCTCATCGCGAGCCGAGAGGGCGTACTGGCGGCGGCGATGGGTGTCGACACCCATCAAGACTGCGTGCTGAAGATCTCTGCGTGCTCGCGCCAGAGCCGTTGCCGTGGATGCGGGCACGTTCGGTGACAACAGCGAGGTCTCCCGCGACGCAGCGGAATTGATCTGGGTACCAACGGTCGTCATGCCGTGGCCGCCGGGTTGAGGCCGCTGAATCGCTGGCGGCCGCCGCTGCTGTGGAGCCGCGCTGCCCGCAGGTCGTCGAGGTACTTCACGAACTCGGTCCAGTCGATGAGGGTGACCATGCGTCCGGGGGTGCCGCGGATCAGCAGCCGTGCGAACGAGTCATTGGGTGGCATAAGTTCCTCTGGCTCAAGGGCATTGCCGAAGGTGCGGCTCGTCGACGTCGAATCCAGGCTGTGGTCGTAGGACAG
>NZ_JACKSH010000128.1 GCF_025821625.1 Mycolicibacterium pyrenivorans | reverse complement strand
ATCGCGATCACGCCTTGACGATCGCTAAGACACGCAGAACAGCCGAAAGCCCAGCTAGCAGGAGAAATCAGCCACAACGAACATGTGCCAGCTCCAGTTTCCTGGGGTGAGATCCTCGGCGACACCACCGTGGCCGCCGCCATGCTCGACCGCCTGCTGCACCGCTCGGTCGTCATCAACCTCGACGGCGAGTCCTACCGGCTACGCGATCACCACGCCGCCGCGGAAACCCTCCGCCGGACCACCACCGGAACCCGCCAACAACTACACTGACCGCTGCTCACAGGTGAGGAATTTCGGCGAGCACAGCCGGGGATTTTCGATGAGCGCCGTCACCAGCAGTCGCGGGCTGCTCTCACTGGCGGGACTGCCCTGCGGCTTGCGGAACGAGATCCGCTACGCCCTTCACCGGCACTCAAGTAGCCCTCGACGCACCGTATGGCGCCCCGCCGCGCTGCAGAAGGTCATCGACACCCTCGCCGCAAGTGGCGTGACATCGCTAGGTGACTCCCGGATCGACGACCTCGCCGAGAAGCACGTCGGCAAGCCGGGACGCCGGATCTGGTTGGACCTCCCGGCCGCAGCACGCAGCCTCATTGTTACCGAGGGCATCGCCAAGGCTGGAGGATGGTTCGACCCGATCCTCGTCGGCAGTTCGTCGTTTACAGGAACAACCACCGGGGAGAACCGTCGTAAAGTCTGGGACCTGACCGGCGTCTCGCAAGGCTGGCTGCGGGACGCACTGTGGGAGTTCCTGAGGGACGAGGCCCTCAAGCCCGCCGGGAAACGTCCCAGTGCCGGAACGGTTCGCAACCGCATCGCCGGAATCGCATTGCTCTCGCAGATCCTGTGGCAGAACCGCAACGACCATGGTGATGACCCAACTCGGCTGGGCAGGGCCGATGCCAAAGCATTTAAGGACACCTGGGATCTGTGGTACCGGGAACAAATCCCCATTCCTCGGCTGATGAAGCACAAAGGCAGAGGAACGAGCACCCTTACCGATCTCACCCGTCACACCTACACGGTCAGCATGCGAACGGTTCTACGACGCAGCCACGAAAAGCATCGAACACCACCGGGTTTCGACTCCTTCATACTTGGCCTGCCGAAATACCCACAGCCCGTGAATCGGCCGCGGCCACGGCCGCTGAGCCAGGACGACTTTCAGTTGCTGATCAGCGCCGAGAGCATTGCCGCTCTTGAAGCCCTTGACAGCAACGATGTCGGGATCGCCGACATTTGGTTGACCCAGGCGTTTCAGGGTGGGCGGATCAGTGAGACACTGAAGCTTCGGCTGGGCTGCGTCGGGCTCGTTGGCCGCGCCCAACCCTATATCTGGCGAGACATCAGCAAGGTCAACGTCGTGGACTGGGGTATGCCGTGCTACCGACCTGTCTATGAACGGTTATTGCGGCGCCAGCAACTCACCCGCGCGAAGCTTCGCGCGCGCTATTCTGAGGAACTCGCCGCGCTTGATGGACGTGGACGCGCCCAACTCGAAGCCTCGTGGGATCGCGACAAGCCGCTGTTTCCCGCGGCCATATCGAATCCCGACCTTACCTTTGAGGTGTCGCAAACTGGATTCCGCAATCCGTGGACTCAGTGGTTTGAAAGCCTTGGCCTGAAGTGGATTACGACGCATCAGACCAGATCCACCCTAGCGATGTCCCTGCTGGACAATGGCGCACCACCGGCTTTGGTACGCCAAGTGCTCGGGCACCTCTCTGAAGAAGCCCTGGCCCACTACGCACGGTACAACGACACGACCGTCAAGCGGCACCTCCAGCAGGTGTGGACTGCCGGGCCGGGCATGGACAAACCCGGCACCGTCCTGCTGCGCCCCAACGAGATCAACGCCGATGACTCTGCCGCCGCGTCCGCCCGCATCGACTTGACCATCGTACCGGTTGAACATGGTCTATGCCGGTACGGCCCTGTCGTCGGCGGCACGCAATGTCCCTGGCAGAAGAACTGCACTGACGGCCCTGACGGACCATGCGAGCATTTCGTGCTCACCGGAGCGGACCTGGCCTATTGGGAACGCAAACGCGACCGCGACTACCACTTCGCCGAACGAGCGCCCAGCGACGAGACGCGTGACTACATCCTGAGCCGCTGGCATCCATGGGAACCCGTCCTCACCGGACTACGTGAAGCACTCGACGAACTCGGCCTGCTCGAGGAAGCCGAGAAACTCGACCTGCGCGCACCAGTACATGACTACTTCGACCCGTTGTTTTCTGCCGGATTCCCGGTGTCCCAGTTGATCCAACCCGTCGACGGCGACATGACGACCCTGCCACCGCAAGTCTAGGGAGAATCAGATGGAGAACAAAACACGCCGCCGCCCCGTCGAAATGATCGAACGCCGCGCCACCACGAGTGCCGAATGCGAACGACGCGCGCGCATAGCACTCACCAAACTCATCAAGACCGGTGTCCCTTTCACCGTCGAAGATGTCTGTGCACTCGCCGGAGTGGGCAAAACATTCATCTACGACAAACGCCGCCGACACCTGACCGAGGCCGTTCTCGCAGCTCGCGACGCCTCCCAGACCACAACGACAACACGCGCCGATCAGAGAGTTGAACAGGCGTCTGCTTCGTGGCGAGAACGTGCGCTCGACGCTGAAGCCCTTGCGAAATCCCTACGCGCGGAGATTAAACAGCGAGAAGCCCGGATCACCGACCTGACCGGACAACTCTTCGACCCCAACGGAAACCACCTCGCCGAAGAGAACGCCCGGCTCCGAGACCTGGTAAACACCCACACCCACAATCTCCACCGCGCCCACAACGAAATCACAACCCTGCGAAGATCTCTGGACGCAGCCAGGGCCAACTTGAGACGAGAACGCGAGCGCAACGTCACCGAGCTGTTCGCAAACGACAGCCGCATAATGTGACGCGTCCAGAATCCGACAACAACAGCTGCCGTCACCACCACGCCGGCGCCAAAGCCCTGACCCGGTCAGAAAACGCGGTGGCGCATCTGTTCGGAGTATGCGGTGACCCGCTGCACGGCAGCGGCCAGGCGATGCATTGACCCCCCGAACATGCCGGCCTGCAGCGGGGGCCAGTCCTCGCCGGCGGCGTTCACCTCAGCCAGCACCGCGCCGTAGCGACTGTCCTCCAGGCGGGCGGTGCGGCTGGCGTCGGTGACGAACAGCCCCAGCCACGGCTCTGCGAACACGCGGTCCTGGGCCATCTGGTCGGCCACCACGAGGGAGAACATGATCTCGGTCTCGTCAAACAGCTCGCCGTAGCGCGTCAGACCGTAGAGGTCGGCGAAGTGCGGCCGCAGCACCTCGAACAGGTACGACGAGCAGACAAACGGCGGCTTACGCCGCCGGCGCTCGGCGATTTCGCTCAGCAGGCGCTCCAATTCCGCGTCGTCGCTGGCGACTTGGGCCGCCCGCAGCGTCAACGCCAAGCTGTCCTCGCGCGACAGCGCCTCCCACGGGCCCGCCCTCTCGATCACCGTCACCCGCAGATTGGGGTTCGTGAGCGACCGCGGCACCGCGGCATCGGTGGTCAGCGCCCGCAGGGCACCGAAGTTTCGTCCCTGCACCGCAGAGATAGACCCCGCGTAGAGCGCCAGCGTGGCCGGCAGCAGCGCCAACGCCTCAAGACGCTCGTCACGGCCTTCCACGATCAAGGCTTGGGTGCCGCCGACCCGCATCTGCCCTGCCACCGTGTCGCTCAGCGGTGCCGGTTGGGCCAGCGCGGCCATCGTGCCCGCCCAGATGCGCTCGTGACCGGCGTTGGGCCACGCGCAGCCAATAATGAGCTGATCCAGCAGCGGGGCGGTGAGCTCCTGGTAGCGCTGCGCCATCGCCAGATACTGGCGCAGCTGCTCCACCCGCTGACGGCTGTCGAACGTGCCCGGGAACAGCTGCGGGTCAGCACGGGCTGCCTGCAGCTGCTGGACCGTGGCGCGCATCAGCCGGTCGACCACCAGAGGGTTGCCCTGCTCCACCGCGTCGCGGAACTGCTCGCCGAGCGGGCGCGGCGGATCTTGGAGCAGCCTGTCCTGCAGCATGATCAGCTCACGGTGCGTGGCCGGGGGCGAGCTGGCCACGCCGCGGTGAAACACCGTGCCCGACCGGTTGTTCTCATAGGTGGTGACCAGCGAGTGGATTCGGTCACCGGGGCGCGGCGCGGTGACAGTGAACACCGCGACGTCACGGCCCTCGACCTCGACATAATCCACCGACCAGTGCGGGCCATCCACATAGGGACGCAGCTTGTCGTGCAGCGCGGCAGCATCAAGGACCTCGGCGACGCCGACGAGCTTGCCCGGCGCGACGCCGACCACAAGATAGGCTTCCCCGCCGCAGTCCCGGGCCGCGCTGACCGGATCGCGATTGGCGAAAGCGATGATGGCGCGCGCCGCGGCGAACCGATCAGCCTTGGATCCGAAATCCAGCGCGCTCTTCCACTCCACCCAATGTGTTTCCTGGCTTCCTGCAGGAGCGCGACGAATCGCCTCCACCAGAGCGGTCACCCTCTGCGGTGACCGCAGTGGAGCCGACGTATCGAAGTCCAGAGCCATAATGGCCAGCCTATGGGCGCGCCGCGACAGCGCCCATACAGGAAGGCCCTGTGCGCCCCGACGGTGCGCTGGCGGCGAAGTGTTGGGTGACGGCGCCTGGCCACCGAGGCGGCTACAGAGCCCCGCCAGGTGGCGCGTCATTATGGACCCATGACCACCGAGCCGATCGACCTACGTGGCTTCACGGGCTGGGTGCCGTTCGCAGCGCTGCCCACCGCCGACGTGCCGACCTCCCCCGGTGTGTATGTGGTCGTGCGACCCACCGACGACCCGCCCACATTCCTGGACACCTCCCCGGCCGGTCACTTCAAAGGCAAAGACCCGACCGTGCCGGTGCACGAGCTGCAGGCGCTGTGGGTGCCGGGAACCCGCATCGTCTACATCGGGAAAGCCAACGCCGGGCGCACCGGTCGCCGTGGTCTGCGCAAGCGGCTCGATGAGTTCCGCCGCTCGGGCGCCGGACAACCCGTGGGCCACAGCGGCGGGCGGCGCATCTGGCAACTCAGCGACCACGCCCAGCTGCGCGTCGGCTGGCGCGTCACCGACGACACCGCTGCAGCCGCCACCGAAACAGCCTTGATCGCACAGTTTCACGCCTACTACGGGCGGCGTCCCTTCGCCAACATGCGGAACTAATAGACACATCTCCCGCGCGGCGAAACCGGTCACTGTCGGGCACTGAGTCCACACTGGGCAGATGAGCAGACCCGGCGACACCCCCGCCCAGCACGTCGTCCAGAAACCGCGCCGACGAACGACCACGTGACGGTGTCGGACTTCACGATACTGGTGCGGAATCCGGGGCGCCCCGGCGCGCTGCGGGTGTTCACCGACGCCGAGGCCGCCGCCTACCGTCTCGTTGTTTGCCGCTAGAAGTTTTTCGAGACACTCGCAACGAGACAGGAAACGAGACGCTCCCGATGCGCCCCACCTGGGACGATGGACCGCAAGACTAGCCACCGATCGGCTGTCTCACTGCACCCGAATAGAGCGCTTGAAACACTCTGGTGTCAGGGTTACCCTGACATTGAGGACGTCAGGGCGACCCTGACGCTTCGAAGGGGGTGTTGTGAGTCGTGGGCAAAGCGGTGTCGGCGATTATGTTCTGCTCGTTCTGTGGGCGTGAGTCACGCCAGGTCAAGAAGCTGATTAGCGGCCATGGCGTGTACATCTGCAGCGATTGCGTGGCCAAATGTGCTGCAATCATTGAGGATCGGCGTGATCGAGACTCACCTCCGCTGCGTGATCGCAAGGACTATTCGGAAGACGAGTTGCTCGACGAAATCCCGCGCGTTGCAGCTACGACAGCCAATGTCGAGGCGGACCTACGAGCTCGCGTGGACGAGCTCCGGCAACGTGGGGTGGCGTGGTCACGGATCGCAGTGGCGCTCGGCATCACACGGCAGTCGGCGTGGGAGCGCTTCACTCGCGAGTAGCTCATGCTTGGGCCCGCCGAGGTGAAACTGGATCTGATCGGCCTCGTTCTTTAGCAAAGAGACACTTCGCAGTTGTTGATTACCGAACCAGCGCTGCATTGTGACTGTCGTAGTCCTCCGCCGGGGAATGGTCGTAGTTACGGTGCTAATCGCGGGATGGGCTGGTCGTCATCGCGTGGACCGAAGAACCCGAAGGCGTCGACGATCTGCATGCTAGGTGCCGGCGACCAATTCCACGCCCGGATCTGGCGTCGTGATCGGCGACTGAACATGGCGCGCAGCAGCTCATAGCCATCGGCGTGCAACGTGACGGTGGTGTCGCCGGCACCGCAGTGCCATTCGTCGTCGCCTTCGTCGCGGACAACGACCGAGGCAATGCCCTGCAGTCGCTGTCCGAGTAGCAGCATCATCACCGGAAGAAACGGCTCGTACCAGTGGACGCGATCAGGCCGGGCCAAGCCCAAGGCCTCATGTAGGTCGGCTTCGTGACTATCGGTGCCACCCTGCCCGGGGCGGCGTGGCAGCGCTGCAGAACCCACTACACGACCAACCTGATGTCGGTCACCCCGAAGACGTCGTGGCCGTGGGTGCGCACCCTGCTGCACTCGGTGTTCGATCAGCCCGACGCTGAATCGGTTGCCGCTCAATATGATCGGATCATCGATGCGCTGACCGACAAGCTGCCCAATGTCGCCGATCACCTCGAAGCGGCGCGGCCGGATCTGCTGGCGTTCACCGCGTTCCCCAAGCAGATCTGGCGCCAGATCTGGAG
>NZ_JACKSH010000127.1 GCF_025821625.1 Mycolicibacterium pyrenivorans | reverse complement strand
CGGCCTGCCAGGTCGTGGTGAACTCGTTCAGCATCGCGTTGATCAGTGCCAAGACCAGCTCGTCCTTGGTGGCGAAATGCTGATAGAAGGCTCGCAGCGACGTCTTCGAACGTTCCACCACCTGGAGGACGGTGAACTCTGTCCGGCCGGTCTCGCCAAGGATGTCGAGGGCCGAGCGCATGAACTGTTGGGCGCGCGTCTGCGCTTCGGGACTGTTGTTTGCCACCCCGGCGGTCACCTTCGCCATGGCGACTCACGTTACCCGGTCAAATCTTGAGATAGCCCTTGTCTGCCGGGATTTGCGCAGCCGTCACCAACGACGATGCGTCGCTGGCCAGCCACACCACGATGTCGGAGATCTGGTCCGGCTTGATCAGCGAATCGGTCGGCAACGCGCCAGGGGAGAAGCTGTGGATGTACTGCGGATGATCCTGCAGGACCTGGTACATCGACACGTCGTTGCCCATCGGGGTGTCGGTGCCGTACGGGTGAATGGAGTTCACCCGGATCCCGAACTCGCCGAGTTCGACAGCCAACGCGTTGATCATGCCGACAACGCCGAACTTGGTGGCACAGTAGTGGCCGCAGCCCGGCACCGCCTTGATGCCGGC
>NZ_JACKSH010000126.1 GCF_025821625.1 Mycolicibacterium pyrenivorans | reverse complement strand
AAAAGGTCACTCGGCCTGTGCAGTTCGGCGCGGGTGTGGGTTGAGCCGGCTCGGGGTCCTGCGGTCAGGCTGGGCGGCTGCTGACAGGTAGATAGGTGAGGGCTTACGGATATCGGACGTTCGCCAAGCGCCCCGGAGGGCTGCTGCGGGCGGCTAGGACCGGAGGAAAAGGGGGCCCGGTCACCCTGCGGTGGGTGACCGGGCCCGTGGTGCTGAGTTTTAGTCCCAGCTGGCGGCGATGGTGTCGATGGCGTCGGGGATCGAGGAGTGCGGGATCGCTTCGGAGAGGCGGTCGAGCTCGTCGGCGGTGAGGGTGCGCCCGGCCCAGCTGCTGGCTTGTTCGGCGGTGATGAGCTCGGCGGGTGCGTCGAGGGCGGCGGCGAGCATCGTGAGCAGTTCGGCGCCGGTGGGTAGCGGCAGATTGTCGGCGTGGTCGCGGAGCCGGGCGCATTCCTTGGGCTGGCTGCAGGCGCATTCGGAGTTGGTGGCGCTTAGATCGCGGTAGGTGCTGTCGAGCGGGTGGCCGTCGACGCTAGGGCCGTCGACGATCCAGCGGGTGCCGTCGTCGGAGAGCCGTAGGTGCACTGCCACGGTCTGTTCGATGAAATGTGCTGCTGGCGGGTCAAT
>NZ_JACKSH010000125.1 GCF_025821625.1 Mycolicibacterium pyrenivorans | reverse complement strand
TGTGATCCTCGAGAAATCTCATTCTTTCACCACGACAGGGCATTTCGCTGTTACAACCCGCCTCCCATCCCTACCTCATCGGTGAATCCAGGCTAAGCCGCATAACCACAAATCCCGTGTCCACTACATGGGGGCAAGGCCCGAGAGTTTACGAGATCTTATCTATGCGAGCCGGGAGTTCGATGACGACCGGATTGCTGACGCCACAGGCTCCACTCGGGCCTTTCGTGACGTTACGCGCCGCGAAATGAGTGAAGTCTTTGATCATCCGTTCTCCGGTATCCGGGTTGACCCCCCAGATGATGAACTGCTGCACCCCGTCGGCGAAAGTGCCGTCTGAACACGGTATCCACTTCGGGATCGTGTGTTCAACGTACCAGAAATACCCAAGCCGGGCGGTTCCGGTCCATCCCAAATCGCTCTTTACTTCGCCGCTACACTCGATTGGGCTCACGCAATCCGTTGTAACGGTCCATGTTTCGATGACGCTTGCTTGATCGAAGAAGACCTCGTTCTTCTTGGCCCACTCGCCGTCGGAGAAGACGCGATAGACGCCGTTCAGTTCGACACCGAAATTCGAGGCGCGCGCCGACGGGCTTAGCCCCAAACTTCCGACGAAGGCGACGATGACCATACCGATGCAACCGGCGACGCGCGTGGACATGCGCCCAGCCTAATCTGAAGAACCGGAGGACTGGCCGAAAACCCGAATTCCCATTGCCGCACATGCAAAGATATTCGTGTGCGATCTTCAGCCGCAGTGCTTCTTTGCGTCGCCTCTACTGTTGGCTGCGCAATCGTGACTTCTGTCCCTGCTTCGGCTCAGCCGCCTGTGCCGACACCTGGGGCCGAGTGCCACTACCCCAACTGCACACCCGGCATTAAACCGAACGTTGTGTTGGGATCCTACTGCGAGAACACCACGTATTACGTCTTTGGTGTTACGTCGTGGGGACGCCTCGTCTTCTGTGGCTCGCCGAGGCGGTATGAGCCAAGGTGGTTCCGTTCACCCGAAATGCACGGCGTAAAAAACCAGGGGGACCTTTGTCCGGGCCTCAGTGGCGAAGTAGCGCAGGCGCCCGACGGTCTCTTCCTGACGTGTGTGAGCAAGGACGGTCGATCCTACTGGGAGCGCGGGGATCTCTGACACCAAGTCCCACCCCCTTGCTCAGATCGAGTCTGTCCGATCAACAGTTGCGACGAACGCAGTCTCTGAGCTTCTACGAACTCAAGAGGTGGGTCATCCCGCGGTCGACAGCAGCCCGGCTCGAACCGCTTCACCTACCAATTTCGGATTGAGCACAAGGCTCCCTTGCTGCCTGAATCGGTGGCCACCACCTTGTCGTCGACGCGCAATTCACAAACGAAGCCTGGTGTCGACAAGGGCGGGACCGAGGGGTCAGGCAGACCCACCACCACCATCGCCCAGGCATCGGGATCTGCGAGCATCGTTTCAAATACCCATGCCTTATTAGGCCCTAGGTTCGCTTCCGCGTTCGGGCTGTACAGATAGGGATCGTGACTGTATTCAGCCCAGTTGGGCGGATCGACATTGCGATAGTAGATCTCGGCATTGGCGATATCTTCGCTCGCACCGACGGTGTATCGCACATGGTGCAGGATAGGTTGAGCGCGAGCTGGTGTGCTGACGAAGATCATGCTCGATACCAGCAAGCCGAGTGTCAAGCCATGAGTGACACCAAGAGCCTTGGATATCCGCATGCTGAGATCCTAGGACGTGGGGCTGTCTGCCGGGCCAGATTCGTTCCACGCTCAGTAGACCGGCGTGAACGTGATGTGCAGCTCGGTGAGGCCACGCAGGATGAACGTCGGCTCGTACGTGTAGCGGCGGGCATGCGGCGGCCCGTGCAGTTCCTCGTCGATCGCGATGTCGGACATGCGGTCGAGGATCCGCTCGATCGACACCCGGCCTTCGACGCGGGCCAGCGGCCCGCCCGGGCACGAGTGCACGCCGCGGCCGAAAGCGATGTGCTCGCGGACGTTCTTGCGGTCGAGATCGAACTCGTGCGGATGCTCGAATCGGTTGGGATCGCGATTGACGGCACCCGGGCACACCATCATCGTGGTGCCCGCGGGCACGTCGAGGTCGCCGACCCTGGTGTTCTTCTTGGCCAGCCGGAACTGACTCTTGACCGGGGCGTCCATCCGCAGCGCCTCCTCGATGAACACCGGGATGCGGCTGCGGTCGCGGCGCAGCCGCTCCTGGACGTCGGGGTGATCACCGAGCACCCGCAGCGACGCCGTGAGCAGCTTGGTGGTGGTCTCCTGCCCGGCGGCGAACAGGAAGGTCGCGGAGCGGACCACCTCGATCACCGGCGGTGTCGAGCCGTCCGGATACTTCGCGGTCGCCAGCGCGGTGAGCACGTCGTCGCGGGGCTCCTTGCGGCGGTCCTCCAGGTATCCGATGAACTTCTCGTCGAGCCACTCCAGCGGGTTGGCGCCCACCAGGTCGCTGTGGTCGAGCGAGCCGACGTTGGCGCCGGGCCGCGGCGCGCCGAGGACGGTGCGGAATTCCTCGTGGTCGGCCTCCGGCACCCCGAGCATGTCGGCGATCACCAACAGCGAGAACGGTTTTGCGTACGCGCTGAGAAACTCGCACCGGCCTGCGGGCTCCCTGCTGAAGATGTCGTCGAGCACCTCGTCGGCCAGCCGCCACATGAAGTCCTCGTTCTCCTTGAGCCGGCTCGGCGTCAGCAGCCGGTTCAGCAGCGAGCGGGCGTTGGTGTGGTCGGGCGGATCCATCGTGACCATGTGCTCGAACATCGGCATCTGAGGCCGGTGCACGGTGATCTGGTCGGTGATGTCGTCGCCCTCGGGCGTGAACGGCAGCGGCGGAAACGGCCCGGCCACCGCGATACACGACGAGAACGTGTCGGCGTCCTTGAGCACGGTGGCGGCTTCCTCGTAGCCGGTGACCGCCAGCACCCCGTAGTTCGGCTCCCGGACCACCGGGCACTTGCTGCGCAGGTGGTCGAAGTACGGGTGCGGGTCGGGCACGAGGGAGGGATCGGTGAAGTAATCGATCGTGTCGAAGTCGCTCATGTCCAAGGCCTCCCGGGCTGGCGGAGTGGTGTCGAAGAAGCAGTACGTGCTTCATGGAATTTCATAAATGCTGAGCACCTGCTTAGCATGGTGCAAGAGTTAGGGTCAAGATCACCGGCGACACGCCCACGGGCAACGCAGCCCGCGTGCGCGTGGCGTGTCCGGGTGGTGTCACCCTGGGGAACGGCGCGTGTGGAGGAGTGAGGGTCAGCATGGCATCGCCGCGACGGATCGGGGCGCCGGACGCGAAGAATCGCGTCGTGCTTCTCGATGCCGCGGAGCAGTTGCTGATCGAGGAGGGGTACGCCGCGGTGACGTCGCGCCGTGTCGCAGACCGGGCCGGGCTCAAACCCCAGTTGGTGCACTACTACTTCCGCACCATGGAGGATCTGTTTCTCGCCGTGTTCCACCGCAGGGCCGAGGAGGGCCTGACGGTGCTGAGCACCGCGCTGCAGTCGCCGCAGCCGTTGTGGGCGTTGTGGCGGTTCAGCACGGCCCCCGAGGCCACCAGGTTGACGATGGAGTTCATGGGCCTGGCCAACCACCGGAAAGCGCTGCGGGCCGAGATCGCGTTCTACGCCGAGCGTTTCCGCCAGGAGCAGAACAAGGCCATCGCCGACGCACTGCGGCGGCATGGCATCGACGCCTCCGATGTGCCGCCGGTGGTGTGGACCGTCTTCGCGACGAGCGTGTCGCAGGCCATGGTGATGGAGCGTGCGCTCGGCATGAACACCGGTCATGCCGAGACGTTCGAGTTCTGCGAGCGCTGGCTGCGCCGCCTCGAGGGTGACCCGCTGCCCGAGTTCGTCCCGGACGATCCGCCGCGGTAGATCCCAAAACCGGTCCATCCCCCGGCGGTGGCGTCCGGGTAGGCAACTCACGGTCGCCGAACGTCCGCCACACCTGAAGAGCGCCGGGCTACAGCGACAGGATCGTCGCCGAGGCTGTGCCCGGAGCCCCGTACACCTGGGCGAGCCCCACGCGGGGTGAGCCCGGCACCTGCCGATCACCGGCCTGGCCGCGCAACTGCCGCACCAACTCGTGGACCTGGCGGAGTCCCGAGGCGCCGATGGGCTCGCCGTTGGCGATCAGGCCGCCGTCGGTGTTGACGGGCATGGTGCCGTGAATCTCGGTCGCCCCGTCGGCCAGCAGTTTCTCCTGCTCGCCGTCGGCGCACAGCCCGGTCTCGGCCATGTGGATGACCTCCGCGCCCGCATCGGTGTCCTGCAGCTGGGCGATGTCGACGTCTTCGGGTCCGATGCCCGCGGCCTCGTAGGCGGCCTTGGCGGCGAACACCGTCGGCGAGGGATCCTCGTCGAGCGGTGCGGACGTCGCATGCACCTCGTAGGCGCCGTAGGTGCGGGTGCGAATCTCGGTGGCGCGCACGAACACCGGCGTGTCGGTGAACTTGTGGGCGAGGTCGCCCCGGCACATGATCACCGCCGCAGCGCCCTCGTCGGGCGCACAGAACATGTACTGGGTCAGCGGATAGTTGAGCACGGTCGAGTTGAGGATCTCCTCGACCGGGATCTCCTTGCGCCGGAACGCGTTCGGGTTCAGCGCACCGTTGCGGAAGTTCTTGTTCGCCACGCGGGCCAGGGTCTCGGGGGAGATGCCGTGCTTGTGGATGTAATGGTTGGCCTTCATGCCGAAGAACTTCGTGGTGACGAACTGGCCGTTCTCGGCGTACCACTGCGGCAGGGCGAGTTTGGCGGGGTCGTCGGTGAACGCGCCGCGCGGGTGCTTGTCCATCCCGATCGCGATACCTATGTCGTACTTGCCCAGCCGGATTGTGTCGGCCGTCTGCTGGATCGCCGACGCGGAGGTGGCGCACGCGTTGAAGACGTTGGTGAACGTGATGCCGGTCAGGCCGACCAGGCGGGTGACGGCGTCGGGGTTGGAGACCTCGTAGCTGCCGCCGAAGCCGAACTGAATGTCCTTCCATTCGACGCCGGCGTCGGCGAGCGCGAGATCGATGGCCTCGGCGCCCATCTCCATGGCGGTCTTGTCGAACCGGCCGAACGGGTGCAGGCCGACGCCGATGATCGCGACCTCATTGGCGGCTGTGCTCATGAAAGTGATTCCCCTAGTTGGCGACTGGCTGGAAGGCGAAGGTGACGATCTCGGTGCCGTCCTCGTCCTTGGCGAACGGGATCATCGTCAGCTCGACGTGCTGGCCGAATTCGAGCTTGGCGGGATCGTTCTCGGTGAGGCGGCCCTCGACGCGGATGACCGCATCGTCACCGTCACCGAGTTGCACGAGGCCGACGCCGAACGGCACGAAGTCCTTTCCGGTAGGCCCCTTGTACGGCGGCCCCGGCGGAAAGCCCTGTGTGGTCCAGGCGACGAGGGTTCCGCGGCGCGGAAGCAAGGTTTCCGACATCTCGCCGCGACTGCACTTCGGGCAGCGCTGCTGTACCGGGAACGTGGTGGCGCCGCAGTGCGCGCATGTGCTGCCGATGAGCTGCGGATCGTCACTGGGCCATGTGGAGATTTCGGGCGCGAGCGCCCGCTGCGTGGTCGACACGCGTTGACCATAATCGGAAATGACGTTCTCGTCTAGAGAGAATCGAAGGCTCGGGATGCCTCAGGTGGCCTTTTTCATCACCTTGTCGGCGGCGGCCCAGTGCTCGTCGGACGCCCACAGCCGGGCGAACGCCGCCACGGCTTCGGTGGTCGGCACGCCGCGCATCACGCGCTTGACCTGACCGGCGGGTGTGGTGGCCAGGGAGCGCGCGAGGAGGCGCCACTGCTCGGCGAAGGAGGCCCGCAGGATCACCTGGTCGATCAACCCGATGCGCTCGGCCTCCGCCGCGGTGAGGATGCGGCCGCTGCCCGCGAGCAACAGCGCCCTGCCGTAGCCGACCAACTCGACGAGGCGTTCGGCGCCGCCCCAGGCCGGCATGATCGCTAGCGCGACCTGGTTGAAGCCGATCTTGATGTCGTCGGCGGCGATCCGGATGTCCGCGGCCACCGCGAACTCGGCGCCGCCACCGAGGGCGTGGCCGTTGAGCGCGGCGACCGTGGGCGCGGGGAAACCGGCGATGCGGTCGCAGATGGACCTCATCCGGAAGGCCATCGCGGAGGCCTGCTCCTCGGTGCGCAGCGCGGCCAGCTCCTTGAGGTCGCCGCCCGAGACGAAGGCCCGGTCGCCGCCACCGGTGAGGACCAGTGCCGCGGCGCCTTCGGCGCCGTCGAGCGCCTTGTCCAGCTGGTCCATCGTCTCCAGCGAGATCGCGTTGCGCGCGTGCGGGCGGTCGATGGTGATGATCGCCAGACCGTCATCGACTTCGAGGTCGACCATCGCGCATTCTCCCTGTCCGGTATTGGCATTCTCGTCAGCGGAGAATAGCATCGCGTCCGTAACGGGAGGTGTGCGGCGGAGATGCGAAGGATCCCTGCTGAGCTGGTCGAGCTCTATGAACGGCAGGGCTGGTGGACCCGCGAGACCCTCGGTGAGCTCCTCGCGGCCGGACTGAAAGACAACCCGGACAGCGGCTTCTACGTCCACTCGGCGGTGCGCCCATATGCCGGGACCTTCCGTGAGGTGGAGCGCGACGCTCGCCGGCTGGCCGCCGGTCTGCAGGCCCGCGGCGTGGGCGCCGGCGACGTCGTCGCCCTCCAGCTGCCCAACTGGCGCGAGGCCGCCGTCACGTTCTGGGCGTCGGCCTTCCTCGGCGCGGTGATCGTGCCCATCGTGCACTTCTACGGCCGCAAGGAACTCGCCCACATCGTGGCGACCGCGCGGCCACGAGTCTTCATCACCGCCGACGAGTTCGGACGGATGCGTTTCCAGCCCGACCTCGTCGCCGACGTGCCCATCGTGGGCCTGGTCGGCACCCCGTCGTTCGACGATCTGCTGGCCGACGAGCCTCTCGAGGGGACGGTCGCCGCCGATCCCGCCGGGCCTGCGCTGATCGCGTTCACCTCGGGCACCACCCGGGATCCCAAGGGCGTGATCCACAGCCACCAGACGCTGAGCTTCGAGACGCGCCAGCTGCTCGAGAACTACCCGCCCGACCGGGGTCGTCAGCTGACCGCGACCCCGGTCGGGCACTTCATCGGCATGCTCGGGGCGTTCCTGATACCGGTCCTCGAAGGCGCCCCCATCGACCTGTGCGACGTCTGGGATCCCGGCAAGGTACTGCAGCTCATGGAACGCGAGGGTGTGTCCGTCGGCGGTGGGCCGCCGTACTTCGTCACCAGCCTGCTGGACCATCCCGACTGCCGGCCCGAGCACGTCCGCCGCTTCACGACCGTCGGCCTCGGCGGGTCCACGGTTCCCGCGGCGGTGACCCGGCGGCTGACCGACCTGGGGATGTTCGTATTCCGCTCCTACGGCAGCACCGAGCACCCGTCGATCACGGGATCCCGCCCGAGCGCACCCGAAGAGAAGCGGCTGTTCACCGACGGCGACCCGCGTCCGGGGGTCGAGGTTCGGCTCGGGCCCGACGGCGAGATCTTCAGCCGCGGACCCGACCTGTGCCTGGGTTACACCGACGACGAACTCACCGCCGCCTCCTTCGACGATGAGGGCTGGTACCGCACCGGCGACATCGGCGTAGTCGACGAGGACGGTTACCTGACCATCACCGACCGCAAGGCCGACGTCATCATCCGCGGCGGCGAGAACATCAGCGCGATCGAGGTCGAGGAGGTGCTGCTCGCCATGCCCGCGGTCGCCGAGGCGGTCGTCGTCGCCGCGCCGGACGCCCGGCTGGGGGAGCGCACCGCCGCGGTGCTGCGCGTCCGTGACGGCCATCCGATGCCGTCGCTGGACGACGTCCGCGCGCATTTCCGGGAGTCCGGGGTGGCGGCCCAGAAGTGGCCGGAACAGCTGCATCAGGTCCCCGACGGGCAGGACTTTCCGAGGACGGCGAGCGGCAAGGTCCAGAAGTACCGGGTGCGCGAACACGTCCGCCAGGCGATCGCCGAGTAGCGACCCGGTCGTTGCGGCCCGCTGATAATGAGAATACGATTCTCCCGATAGGAAAAAGAGTCTTTCATGGGACAACTGTCGCACCGGGTGGACATCCCGTTCCCGCTGTTCGATGCGGACAACCACCTGTACGAGCCGCCAGAGGCGATGACCAAGTACCTCCCCAAGGAGTACAAAGACGTCGTGCAGTACGTCGAGGTCAACGGACGCACCAAGATCGCGCTGAAGGGCAGATCAGCAACTACATCCCCAACCCCACCTTCTCGGTGGTCGCGAAGCCGGGCGCGTGGGAGGAGTACTTCAAGTACGGCAACCCCGACGGCAAGAGCAAGCGCGAACTGTTCGGCGAGCCGATGAAGGCCATCCCGGCGTTCTTCGAGCCCGAGCCGCGCATCAAGGTGATGGATGAGCTGGGCATCGAACGGAGCTTGATGTTCCCGACGCTGGCCAGCCTGATCGAGGAGCGGCTGTCCGACGACCCCGTCGCCATCCACGTCATCATCCACGCGCTGAACCAGTGGCTCGACGAGGTGTGGGGCTTCAACTACCAGAACCGCATCTTCACCACCCCGGTCATCACGCTGCCGATCGTGGAGAAGGCGATCGAGGAGCTGGAATGGGCGGTCAAGCGCGGCGCCCGCGCGATCCTGATCCGCCCGGCTCCGGTGCCCGGCTTCCGCGGCCCGCGGTCGTTCGCGCTGCCCGAGTTCGACCCGTTCTGGGAGCGCGTCGTGCACCACGACGTATTCGTCGGGATGCACTCCAGCGACAGCGGCTACTCCCGCTACACCTCCGAGTGGGACGGCGCCGCCCAGGAGATGCTGCCGTTCCAGACCAACGCGATGTCGATCCTCAACGAGTGGCGCCCGATTCAGGACGCGGTGGCCTCCTGGGTCATCCACGGCGCACTGTTCCGCTTCCCGAAGCTGAAGGTCGGCATCGTCGAGGCCGGGTCGAAGTGGATGTTCCCGCTGCTGGACTCGATGGCCGAGGTCTACAAGAAGGCGCCCGAGGCGTTCCTCGGCAACCCGATCGAGGAGATCAAGAACCGCATCTACGTCAGCCCCTTCTACGAGGAGGGCATCGACGACCTGATCAACCTGATCGGTGTGGACCAGGTGCTGTACGGGTCCGACTGGCCGCATCCTGAGGGTCTGGCCGAGCCGACCCACTACGTGACTGCGCTCGAACACCTCTCGGTGGAGGATCAGGCGAAGATCATGGGCGGCAACCTGGGTCGCCTCGTCACTACGTGACGTACCAGGCCCGCTGGGACACCATCCCGGAGATGGTGTCGAGCGCGGCGGACCGGTTCGGCGACGCGGAAGCGGTCGTCGACGGCCCGCTGCGCCTGTCCTTCAGTGAGTTGGTCGAGCGAATTCACTGCGCCGCAGGGGCATTCGCTGACCTCGGCATCGCGAAGGGGGAGCGCGCCGCACTCTGGGCGCCCAACAGCGCCGAGTGGATCATCGCCGCGTTCGGCTTGATCACCGCAGGCGGTGTGCTGGTGCCCGTCAACACCCGGTTCAAGACCGACGAGGCGGCCGACATCATCAGCCGCAGCGGGGCCAAGGCGGTGTTGGTGCAGCAGGGCTTCCTCGGGGTCGAATACACCGCCCCCGAAGGGGTCCCGGTGATCGACGTGAAGTCCGATTTCCTGGCCGGCGGCGGGCCGTTCATTCGACCGGTCGACGGCGGCGACATCTCCGACATCATCTTCACCTCAGGCACCACCGGTCGGCCCAAGGGCGTGATGATGAACCATCGTCAGAACCTTCGCCTGTACGAAGAGTGGTGCGACCTGGCGGACCTTCGTCAGGGTGACCGCTATCTGATGGTCAACCCGTTCTTCCACACGTTCGGATACAAAGCGGGCCTGATCGCGTCGTTCATCCGGGGCGCGACGATGCTGCCGGTGCCTGTGTTCGACGTCGATCGCGTCGTGGAACTCATTGCGGCAGAACGAGTCACGATGCTGCCCGGGCCGCCGACGCTGTATCACTCCCTGCTGGGTGTGGACGACAAGGCGAAGCTTGCCACGCTCCGTGCCGGTGTCACGGGCGCGGCCGACATCCCGGTCGAGCTCGTGCGGCGAGTACACGAGGAGCTTCCGTTCCAGACGCTGGCCACGGGCTACGGGCTCACCGAGGCGGGCACGGTGACCTTGTCGCGGCCGGGGGACTCGTTCACCGACATCGCCACCACTGCCGGCGTGGCCTGTGACGGCGTGGAGATGCGCATCGCCGAGGACGGCGAGGTGCTGGTGCGTGGCTACACCGTGATGCAGGGCTATCTGGACGACCCCGCCGCGACCGCCGAGGCGATCGACCCCGACGGCTGGTTGCACACCGGTGATCTGGGCACGCTCGATTCGGCAGGCAGGCTGCGGATCGTCGGCCGCAAGAAGGACATGTTCATCGTCGGGGGGTTCAACGCCTATCCCGCCGAGATCGAAGGCTTCCTCCTAGAGCACCCGCAGGTGGCGCAGGCCGCGGTCATCGGGGTGGCCGACGAACGGCTGGGCCAGGTCGGCAAGGCGTTCGTCGTCGCCGAGACCCCGGGGCACGGATTGGACGGCTCGCTGACCGCCGAGGAACTGATCGCATGGAGTCGCGACCGAATGGCCGGTTTCAAGGTGCCGCGGTATGTAGAGTTCCTCGACGAGTTGCCGTTGAACGCCACCGGCAAGGTGATGAAGGACAAGCTGCAACACAATCACCGCTGAGCAATCCCACAGCGTGTAAATAGCATTTCCGCAGCGCCCTTTGCTCGGGCTGCGCGGCGACGGGTATCGTCGCGTCAATACTCAAAAAAGAAGAATGCCATTCTCAGTAACGCACATGCGCACATGCGCACTGGCGCGTGACAATGCAAGGAGGTCGGTGTGCCGTCTTTCAGGCGCCGTGACTCGGTGATCGACGCCGACCGCGTCGAGCAACCGCCGCAGGGCGCCGAGCATGCGGCGGATCCGCAGCAGGCCCGCGCGCTCGCCGAGGAGGCCGAAGCGGAGGCCGCCGAGGCCGAGGCGATGGCTGCTGCGGCTCGCGCACGAGCGCGCGCGCTGCGACTTCGTCGAGAAGCCGAAGACGCCGCCGTCTCCGAGAAGCAGGTGTCCGACAAACCGAACGTCGAGGTCGAACCGGAAGCCACCGACGGCGAAGCGGCCGTCGCCGAGCCGCCGGCCGAAGCCCCAGAACTGGTCGAACTGGACGACGCGGGGATCGACGAGGCCGACGAGGACACGACCGCCGACGATGAAGGTGGGACCGAACCCGCCAGGTCTCGTTGGCGCAGGCTTCCCCGGCCGGGCTGGAAGGCGCTCGCCGCCGCGGTGGCGGTCCTGTGCACGGTGGCGCTTCTGGCCGTGAGTGGATACATGGCCTGGACCCACCGTGAGGCGCAGAAACTGCAGCAGCAGAACGCCGAGTACACCGCCGCGGGTCGGCAGAGTGTCGTGACCTTGATGTCCCTGGACTTCAACAAGGCAGAAGAGGGCGTCCAGCGCATCATCGACAACGCGACCGGGCAGTTCAAGACCGACTTCGAGCAGCAGGCGACCGACTTCGTCCAGGTGGCTCAGGAGTCCAAGGTCATCACCGAGGTCACGGTCAACTCCGTGGCCGTCGAATCGATGTCGGACGACAAGGCCGTCGTGCTGGTCGCCGCATCCTCTCGAGTCACCAACTCCGCAGGGGCCAATCAGGAACCACGTACGTGGCGGCTCAGCGTGGACCTTCAGCGGGAGGGCGACCAGATCAAGATGTCGAAAGTGGAGTTCGTCCCGTGAGCGCTGATGGCAAGAACACCGAACCCGACGAGGTGACGGCCGCCGACGGGGCCGACGACACCGTCGGCGAAGAGCCGGACGCTGCGCAGCCGACCGGTGTGGAGCCCGAGACCTCGACCGACATCGAGTCCGCCGGCACCCGCCGCTCGCGGCGCGGCGGCCGCGCGCTCGTGGGCGCGGTCGCGCTGGCTGCCGCACTGCTCGCGTCCGCGGGACTGGCGGGCTGGCTCTACGTCAGTCAGTACCGGCCCGACCAGCAGACCGATGCCGCTGCGTCGAAGGTCGCGCTCGACGCCGCCACCAGCGGGACCATCGCCCTGCTGTCTTATTCGCCCGAGTCTCTCGACCAGGACTTCACAGCCGCCAAGGCGCGGTTGACCGGTGATTTCCTCTCGTATTACACGCAATTCACCGAGCAGATCGTCACGCCGGCGGCCAAGGAGAAATCCGTCAAGACCACGGCGTCGGTCGTCCGGGCCGCGGTGTCGGACATCGAGCCCGATTCCGCCGAGGTGCTGGTGTTCATCAACCAGACGACCACGAGCAAGGAGAATCCCGACGGGGCGTTCGCGGCGAGCAGCGTCAAGGTGGGTCTGACGAAGGTCGACGGCGCCTGGCTCATCGAGTCGTTCGATCCGGTGTAGCGGTATAACCTCAGCGCCGTGAGTGTGGCGGCGATCGTTCCGGTGCCCGCCCGGTTCGCCGAGCGCCCTGCGGCGGTGCTCGCCGCCGTGGCCGGCCTGTCACCGCTGGAAAGGGTCGTCCGCAGCCTCACGGAGACCGCCGACGTCGTGGTCGCGGTGGCCGAACAGCTACGCGAGCCCGTGCGCCGAGCCCTCGCGGGCCAGGAGTTCTCCGCCGTGCGGATCGCGGTCGCCGAGTCGCCCGGAGAGCGGGCCCAGTGCGTCGCGGCGGGGTTGCGAGAGCTCGCAGGCCGCCCGCACGTCGTGCTGCACGACATCGAATGGCCGCTGGTCGGGGCCGATGTTCTCGACCGAATTGTGGCGACGTTGCGCGACGGTGCGGTCGCGGTCATGCCAGCCCGCCCCGTCACCGACAGCGTCAAGTCGGTCTCCGCGGAAGGGGTGGTGACGGCGACTCTGGACCGCTCGCAGCTCCGCACCGTGCAGTATCCCCGCGGCTTCACCGCCGACGCCTTGGCGTTGCTGGTGGCACAGAGCGATTCGGCGCCGTTCGACGAACTCGAGGCGGCGCTGTCGACGGGAACAGAGGTGACCGTGATCGACGGGGACGACGCTGCGTTGAGCGTCGAGTTGCCGCGCGACACCGACTATCTGGCCGCCATCATCGAGGGGCGGCAGGACCTGATCGCTGATTGAGAAGACGTTGCGCGACAGCGACATCCCGCCCGTAGGTGACCTTGAGGTTGGCGGCATCTCCGGGGAAGGTACGCACCTGCACAGCGGCGTACCGCTCGATGCACGACGATGTGTCGGTGCCCTCGAACCCGTCGCGGTCGGCGCTGCGGTAGGCCTGCAACAACTCACGGGCGCGGAACGCCTGCGGTGTCTGCACTCTGACCAGTGGCCCCTGATCGGCAAGGGATTCCAGGCCCGTCGCACCGACCCGGGCAACGCCCGCGATGGGAAGGGCGGGCAACGCACCGCCGCACTCGCGTGCGATCGCGATCGCGCTGCCGAACATCTCGGGTCCCGCGAGCGGGCGGGCCGCGTCATGGATGGCGACCACGTCGACTGCCCCGGATTCGATGTCGGTGGCCAGATACCCCAGCACGTTGGCCTCAGAGGCGTGTCTGGTCGCACCGCCCTCGACCATTTCCACCTGTGCGGCTGGAAGTTCACGCTGCACGCTGTCGCGGGCAAGCGCGAACTCGCCGCGGCGGAACACCAGAACGGTGCGTGCGACATCCGGGTGCTGCGAGAGCGTCTGCAGCGACCAGATCAGCATGCTGCGTCCGGACAGCGGCAGGTAGGCCTTGTTCCCGTCGGCGCCCACCCGGGTGCCCAGACCGGCGGCCAACACCACACCGACCGCCATGCCCATGGACGAACAGTATCGCGGCGGGTGTCAGCGGTAGCGTCGACGACCGGCATGAAAGGGGACGGTCGGTGACCGAAGGAGCGCAAGGGCCTGTCAGCCAGGCACACCGGTTCCGGCGGATGGCCGGACGGGATCCGCATGAGTCGAATCGGGCGGCGACGCCACTGGAACTGCTGTTCGATCTGACGTTCGTCGTGGCGTTCGGCATCTCGGCCTCACAGGTCGCGCATGCGCTCGCCGGCGCTCACGTGGCCGCCGGCTTGGCGGCGTTCGCCTTCGCGATGTTCGCCGTCTGCTGGGCGTGGATCAACTTCAGCTGGTTCGCCTCGGCCTACGACACCGACGACTGGATCTACCGCCTGACGACCATGCTGCAGATGGTCGGCGTGATCGTGCTGGCGCTCGGGCTTCCGCAGCTGTACTCATCGATCGAACACGGCGGCCACGTCGACAACAGGGTTGTCGTCGCGGGGTATGTGGTGATGCGGACCGCGATGGTCGCTCAGTGGTTGCGCGCCGCGAGGCAGGACCCGCCGCGGCGCAGGGCCTGCCTGACCTACGCGCTGTGGATCACCGTCGCCCAAATCGGCTGGGTCGCGGCGATATTCGTCCACACATCGGTTCTCGTCACCGCGGCGATCGTGCTCACACTGGTGCTCGTCGAGATGTTGGGGCCGTTGATCGCGGAGACCCGGCAGGGCGGCACCCCGTGGCATGCCCATCACATCGTGGAGCGATACGGGCTGTTCACGATCATCGCCCTCGGTGAGGGTGTGGTCGGCACCGTCGCCTCGCTGTCGGCGGTGGTGGGGGAGCAGGGATGGTCCGTCGAGGCCGTGTTCGTCGGCGTCGCGGGCACGGGCCTCACCTTCGGCATGTGGTGGACGTATTTCGTTCTCCCGCAAGCCGACATCCTGCACGCCCGCCGCGAGCGATCGTTCTGGTTCGGGTATCTGCACATCCTGGTGTACGCCTCGATCGTGGCCACGGGCGCCGGACTGCACGCGGCGGCGTACTACATCGAGCACCACACCGAGTTGGGGTCGGTCGCCACGGTGCTCTCCGTCGTCATTCCGGTCGGCGTGTACATCGTGATGGTCTACGCGCTCTACGCGGTCATGACGCACAACTCCCCCGTGTTGCACGTACTGCTGCTCGCCGGTGTCGCCGCGGTGCTCGGTCTGGCCGTGCTGCTGGCCGCCAACGGCATCTCGATGGCCACCTGTCTGCTGGTCGTGACGCTGGCTCCCGTGGTGTCGGTGGTGGGTTACGAACTGCGGGGTCACCGCCATGCGGCGCGGGCGGTGGCGAGAACCGGAAGTGAGGCTTAGCGTTCGAGCGGTCCCGCGCCCTCGAGCAGTATTCGGTCGTTCTCCAGTTTCAGCAGTGTGCGGGCCTTGCGCCGGGTGATCAGGATGCCGATGACGGCCAACGTCCAGACGGCGTACTGAAGCGTCCACGCCAACCGGAAGGACTCGAACGTGATCCCTCCGGCGGCTTCCAGGATCATCCCCATCGCCTGCATGAGCAGCAGTGATGCGATGAACCCGCCCATGTTGACCATGCCCTGCGCGGTGCCCAGCGTGGCGCTGGGGTTGAAGGTCCGCGCGAAGTCGAAGCCGACCATCGACCCCGGGCCGCCGACCGAGATCACCACGACGAGGATCACGAGCAGCCACAGCGGCGCCCTGCCGGGCAGCGCCAGCACCACCGTCCACACCAGCGCGTTGCTCGCGATGATGGCCAGAACCAGGCGGGAGCGTCGATGGGGGTGGCGCCCCGTGACGATGCCGATCAACACCCCCGCGGAGATCGCGGCGACCACCGACACGGTGAGCAGTGTTCCGGCCACTGCCGACGACACGCCCTGGGCCACCGTCAGTAGGGCACACCCCACATCAGCGCGAACACGGTCACCGAGAACTGGGTGCCCATGTGGGTGAAGAAACCCAGCCGCGTTCCTGGGCGTAGCCAGACCGTTTTGACACTGGTCAGTGTCTCCCGCACCGACATCGTCTCGACCGCGACCACGCCGCCGTTCGGGGTGTTCTTGACGACGAGCAGCGTCAGCAGGATCGCCACCACCCCCAGCGCCGACACCGATGCGTAGGCGATCGACCACCCGGAGGCGGAGAGCACGGCGAGGAACGGCACCGCCGACAGCACCTGGCCCAGCTGTCCGCAGATCCCCGTCAGCTGCGTCACCAGGGGAACCCGGTGCGGGGCGAACCAGTGGGGAACGAGTCGCAGCACCGAGATGAACGTCACGGCGTCCCCGAGGCCGACGACGGCGCGTGCGCCGATGGCCGCAGGCAGGGATTCGGTGAGTGCCAGCACGAGCTGACCCGAGGCCATCAGTCCGGCTCCCGCCACGATCAGCGCCTTGGACCCGAACCGGTCGAGCAGCAGCCCGGCGGGCACCTGGGCGCTTGCGTACACCACGACCTGGAGCACGACGAACGTCGACAGCAGGGTCGGGCCCGCGCTGAAACGGTCCGCGGCGGCGAGGCCCGAGACGCCCAACGTGGTCCGGTCCAGAACTGCCACGATGTAGGCGAGAAGCCCGGTCGCCCAGACGATCCACGGACGCACGCGGTACCTCTCCCACTTTGTCTTAATGTCCTGCAGTTTCAGGGCCGGCAATCCATACTCCCGCACAGCCGGGTGCCGACGCCAACCGGCGCGGGCCGGCGAAGATGTCGCGAGATCCGGCCGAAGTTGGCTGAGACTGCACTGCCCCGTCGGGTAGGTCATCGGTGCCGCAGTATTCGTGCAGATGGTGACGCACGAATGCACCTACTATCGGCTTCATGGGTTGGGGACCTTTGCTTCGCTCACGCGGTTGCCTGCGGGATTACAGTGGGTGCATGTGCTCTCGCGCACGCGCACCGGTCCCCCTCCCGAGGGATGGGGGAGCGCGTCGCCGTGGCTGAGTACCGGCTGCAGGACCTGGCGCGGGTGTCCAAAGTCAGTGCCCGCAACATCCGGGCCTACCGGGAGCGAGGCCTGCTCGACCCGCCGCGAAGGGTCGGCCGGTCCGCGCTGTACGACGACTACCACCTGTCGCAGCTCAACACCATCAGTGAGCTGCTGCGTCGAGGCTTCACCTCGACACACATCGCGGACTTCTTCACGAGCATGCGCCAGGGGACGGACCTGGCCGACATCCTGGGACTGCAGCGGGCTGTGCTGGGACCGCGCACCGACTCGGAGAGCGACGGGGAGCCGCTCACCCTGACCGCCGACTCCGAGGAGGCCCGCAAGCTCGTCTCGTACGGGATGGCCGAGATCGTCGGGGGGAAGGTGGTGATGGTCGACGGAACCGCCGGCGACATCCTCACCCGGTCACCGGATCGCCTGCTGTACGTGCGGGCACTGCTGAGGTTCGTCGAGGCCGCCGACGCCTCGCTCGACGACCTGGCGAAGGCGTTCGTGACGAGCCTGACCGAGTTGTACCGGGCGCGGGTGGGCACCAACTACCTCCCCAAGCCCGAGGAGATGGACGAGCTCCGCCAGGTCGTCCAGGACTACCGGGTGCTCGGGGAGAAGGCGATGGCTGCCCGCTTCGATCAGGCCACCCGTCGTTTCATGGTGGCCTCGGCATCCGAGTACACCGCCGGGATCCTGCTGAGCGGCGAATGGGAGCCGCACGAGGACCCGTGAGACCCGTGCTGGGGGAATTTTTGATACAGATGTGACCAGTGGCGTTGGCGTTAAAAGTGATGTAGCTGTCGTACCCTGTGGCTCGTGTCGATGTCCCGGCGCGATGTGCTCAAATATGCCGCCGCAGCCACGCCCGCGGTCTTCGGCATGGGCGCGTTGTCGTCGGCAGTCGGCAGGCCCACGGCGACCGCCGCACCACTGGGAATCCTGCTCGACTACGCCGCCGGCGTGATCAACGCCGTCGACCTCCGCGCCGCGGGCGCGATCGGGGCCATCCGGTACGTTTCGGACCGGCGCCCCGGCGGCGCATGGATGCTGGGCAAGCCGATCCAGCTGGCCGAGGCGCGCGATCTCTACCAGGGTGGGTGCAAGATCGTCTCCTGCTATCAGTACGGCAAGCAGGACACCGCTGACTGGTTGGCCGGCGAGCCCGCAGGAATCCAGCACGCGCAGCGCGGCTGGCAATTGCACACCGCCGCGGGTGGCCCCGTCGGCGCGCCCATCTACACCTCCATCGACGACGACCCGACGTTCGAGCAGTACAAGCGCCAGGTAGCGCCGTATCTGCGCGGCTGGGAGCGGGTCCTCGGGCGGCAGCGGGTCGGCGTGTACGCGAACTCCAAGACCATCGAGTGGGCACTTCAGGATGGCCTCGGGTCGTATTACTGGCAGCACAACTGGGGCTCGCCGGGACGCGTCGCGCACCCCGCTGCCCATCTCCATCAGGTGGAGATCGACAAGCGCAAAGTGGCCGGGATAGGCGTCGACATCAACCACATTCTGAAGCCGCAGTTCGGCCAGTGGGACTAGGACTTACTGACCAGTAAGTTTTTGCAGCAAACTAGGACACATCGCGAAAACACGTGACAAGACAGTTGCGGGTACGGTGTCCACCATCCGGACCGCGGAGACCGGCGAGTTGCGAACGCAAATTTTCAGATAACGATTGTGTAACAATACTGCCTTGATCTGCACTTCTATCCTACTCGACCGTAACCACCTGCATGCAGGACGTTTGTCCCGGATGGGTTTGAGCGCTTGCGAACGGCGCGTTATGCAAAGTCTGTTACCCATGCGTAGAACTCGCCAGTAACCATTCGGAGCGCGAAAATCGTACAGTCTCTTATGACACTCTTAGTACGGCTGGAGTGTCCACCGCGACCCGCTGGGATGCGTCGGAGTCCGCGAGATTCCTGACGGCACCTGGGTCGCGACCGAGACCAGCCGGATTCGACGCCGAATCGCAACGGCCGCACCCGGTGCAGGCCGGCGCCCACGACAGCCCACGACGAGCGATACGCGCGGAACCGCGAAACTGAGGGAGACAACAAGACGTGACGATCAACGACCAGCAGCGTGCCACCACCTCTGCAGACAACGGCTCCGACACGGGCCGGGCCTACGAACCGCTGACAGGGACGCACGCACTCGTCGATCGACTCCATTCCTGCGAGCCCTACGCCGTGGCCTTCGGCGGCCAGGGTGGCTCCTGGCTGGAGAACCTCGAGGAGCTGGTCAACTCGGCCGGTATCGAGTCCGAGATCAGTCAGCTGGTCGCTGAGGCCGAGTTGCTGCTGGAGCCGCTGGCGCGCGAGCTGGTCGTGGTGCGCCCGATCGGCTTCGAACCGATGACGTGGATCCGCGCGCTGGCGGCAGACGAGCCGTTGCCCGCCGCGAAGGACCTCACCACCGCCGCGATCTCCGGACCGGGAATCCTGCTCACCCAGATGGCGGCCATGCGCGCGCTCAGGCGCCAGGGTCTCGATCTCACCGGTCACCCGCCGGTCGCCATCGCCGGGCACTCGCAGGGCGTCACCGCCGTCGAATCGCTCAAGGCGCACGGCACCCGCGACGTCGAGCTGCTCGCCATCGGTCAGTTGATCGGCGCGGCAGGATCGCTGGTCTCCCGCCGGTGCGGCATGGTCGGCCGCGGCGACAAGTCGCCGATGGTGTCGGTGACCAACGTCGACCCCGCGCGCGTGGCCGAGCTCCTCGACGAGTTCGCTCAGGACGTGCGCACCGTGCTGCCGCCCGCCCTGTCCATTCGCAACGGCAGGCGTTCGGTGGTCATCACCGGCACCCCCGAGCAGCTCGCCCGATTCGAGCTCTACTGCACCAAGATCACCGAGAAGGAAGAAGCCGAGCGCAAGAACAAGACGCGCGGCGGGGCGATCTTCCGCCCGGTGTTCAGCCAGCTCAACGTCGAGGTCGGGTTCCACACGCCGCGGCTGTCCGGTGGTGTCGACCTCGTCAACGAGTGGGCCGCGCGTACCGGTCTCGACCACGATCTGACGCGCGAGCTCACCGAGATCATCTTCGTCAGGCCCGTGGACTGGGTCGCCGAGGTCGAGGGCCTCGCCGCCGCGGGCGCCAAGTGGATCATCGACCTGGGTCCCAGCGACACCGTGACGCGCCTGACCGCGCCGGTGATCCGCGGACTCGGCATCGGCATCGTGCCCGCCGCCACCCGCGCCGGGCAGCGCAGCCTGTTCACCGTCGGTGCCGCCCCGGCGGTCGCCCCGGCCTGGTCGAGCTACGCTCCCAAGCCGATCACGCTGCCCGACGGGTCGGTCAAGGTCTCGACCAAGTTCACCCGCCTCACCGGCCGGTCCCCGATCCTGCTCGCGGGCATGACGCCGACGACGGTCGACGCCAAGATCGTCGCCGCCGCAGCCAACGCCGGTCACTGGGCCGAGCTCGCCGGTGGCGGTCAGGTCACCGAAGAGATCTTCGATGCGCGCATCAAAGAGTTGACGGAGCTCTTGGAGCCGGGCCGCGCCGTGCAGTTCAACTCCCTGTTCCTCGATCCGTACCTGTGGAAGCTGCAGGTGGGCGGCAAGCGGCTGGTGCAGAAGGCCCGCCAGTCCGGTGCGCCGATCGACGGGGTGGTCGTCACCGCGGGCATCCCCGACCTCGAAGAGGCCGTCGACCTGATCGAGGAGCTCAACTCCGTCGGCATCAGCAACGTGGTTTTCAAGCCCGGCACCGTCGACCAGATCAAGTCCGTCATCAAGATCGCGACGGAGGTCCCCAACAGGGACGTCATCGTCCACATCGAGGGTGGCCGTGCCGGCGGACACCACTCCTGGGAGGACCTCGACGACCTGCTCCTGGCCACCTACGGGGAGCTGCGCAAGTACACCAACGTCACGATCTGCGTCGGCGGCGGCATCGGCACTCCCGAACGCGCGGCCGAATACCTGTCCGGTGACTGGGCCAAGCAGTACGGATTCCCGTCGATGCCGGTCGACGGCATCCTCGTCGGCACCGCCGCGATGGCCACCAAGGAGGCGACGACGTCGCCTGCGGTCAAGCAGATGCTCGTCGAGACCACCGGCACCGACACCTGGGTCGGGGCGGGCCGGGCCATCAACGGCATGGCCAGCGGTCGCAGCCAGCTCGGCGCCGACATCCACGAGATCGACAACACCGCGTCACGCTGCGGCCGCCTTCTCGACGAGGTCGCCGGTGACGCCGACGCCGTCGCCGAGCGCCGCGCCGAGATCATCGCCGCGATGGCCGACACCGCCAAGCCGTACTTCGGCGACGTCGGCGACATGACCTACCTGCAGTGGCTGCAGCGCTACATCGAGCTGGCGATCGGAGACGGCGACAGCACCGCCGACACCGCGGCGCCGGGCAGCATCTGGCTGGCCGACACCTGGAGGGAACGCTTCGAGGAGATGCTCAAGCGCGCCGAGTCGCGGTTGCACGAGAAGGACTTCGGGCCGATCGAGTCGCTCTTTGACGACAGCCCGGAAGGTCAAGCGCTGCTTGACAATCCGGCCCAGGCGATTGCCGAACTGCTGGCTCGTTACCCCGACGCGGAGACGGTCAGGCTGCATCCGGCTGACGTGCCGTTCTTCGTGACGCTGTGCAAGAAGCCGGGCAAGCCGGTCAACTTCGTCCCGGTCATCGACAAGGACGTCCGGCGCTGGTGGCGCAGCGACTCGCTGTGGCAGGCACACGACGCCCGCTACTCCGCCGACCAGGTGTGCATCATCCCCGGAACCCAAGCCGTCGCGGGCATCACCCGGGTGGACGAGCCGGTCGGCGAGCTGCTGGACCGGTTCGAGCAGGAGATCATCGACCGCGTGGTGGGCTCGGGAGCCGAGCCCGTCGCCGTGGTCTCCCGCCGTCAGGCGCGCGCCGACGTCACCGGACCACTGGCCGTCGTCCTCGATTCGCCCGACGTGCTCTGGGCGGGACGCACCGCGATCAATCCCGTGCACCGCATCGGTGAGCCGGGCGAGTGGCAGGTCAACGACGTGCCGGGAAAGCCCAGCGCCACACATCCGTCCACGGGTGCCCGGCTGGAGCTGGCGGGGGATTCCGTCACGCTGAGCGTGCCGCTGTCCGACATCTGGATCGACATCCACTTCACCCTGCCGTCCTGCACGGTCGACGGCGGCATGCCGATCGTCACCGTCGAGGATGCGTCCAAGGCGATGCGCGCGGTGCTGGCGATCGCCGCCGGTGTCGAAGGGCCCGAAGCGCTTCCGCCGGTGAACGACGATACCGCGGACGGGAGGAGCGATCAGGGCACCGCGGACGGGAGGAGCGATCAGGGTA
Source organism: Mycolicibacterium pyrenivorans (assembly GCF_025821625.1). GTDB lineage: Bacteria > Actinomycetota > Actinomycetes > Mycobacteriales > Mycobacteriaceae > Mycobacterium > Mycobacterium pyrenivorans. The sequence goes on along the minus strand of NZ_JACKSH010000125.1, from coordinate 19,159 downwards.
CCGCGACGGTCACTGTCGAATGGGATCCGGAGAAGGTCGCCGACCACACCGGTGTCACCGCGACGTTCGGTGCGCCGCTGGCGCCCGGCCTCACCCTGGTGCCGGATGCCCTCGTCGGGCTGTGCTGGCCTGCCGTGTTCTCGGCGATCGGGTCGGCGCTCACCGACGACGGCTTCCCCGTCGTGGAGGGGCTGCTGAGCCTGGTGCACCTCGACCACGCGGCTCACCTGATGCAGGCGATGCCGACGGCCAAGTCCGAATTGACCGTCACCGCAACCACTTCGGCGGCCACTGACACCGAGGTCGGACGCGTCGTCCCGGTCACCGTCACCATCAGGGAGACCGGCGGTGACGCGGTGCTGGCCACGCTGGAGGAGCGCTTCGCGATCCGCGGCCGGACCGGTGCGGTCGAGCTGACCGATCCGCCGCGGGCCGGCGGTGCCATCACCGACAACGCCACCGACACTCCGCGACGCAGGCGCCGCGACGTCGTCGTCACGGCACCGGTCGACATGAGTGCGTTCGCGGTGGTCTCCGGTGACCACAACCCGATCCACACCGATCGGGCGGCCGCGCTGCTCGCCGGTCTGAAAACACCGATCGTGCACGGCATGTGGCTCTCGGCGGCGGCTCAGCACGCCGTCACCGCCACCGACGGCCGCGCGACCCCGCCGGCCCGCCTGGTCGGCTGGACGTCCCGCTTCCTGGGGATGGTGCTGCCCGGCGACGAGATCGAGTTCCGGGTCGACCGCGTCGGCATCGACCGCGGCGCCGAGATCATCGAGGTCACCGCGAAGGTCAACAACGAACTGGTGATGGCGGCGACGGCCCAGCTGGCTGCCCCCAAGACCGTCTACGCGTTCCCCGGCCAGGGCATCCAGTCCAAGGGCATGGGCATGGACGTGCGGGCCCGGTCCAAGGCAGCGCGCAAGGTCTGGGACTCGGCGGACAAGTTCACCCGCGAGACGCTGGGCTTCTCGGTGCTGCACGTGGTGCGCGACAACCCGACCAGCCTGATCGCCTCCGGCGTGCACTACCACCACCCCGAGGGCGTGCTCTACCTGACGCAGTTCACCCAGGTCGCGATGGCCACGGTGGCCGCAGCCCAGGTCGCCGAGATGCGTGAGCAGGGCGCGTTCGTCGAGGACGCGATGGCGTGCGGCCACTCGGTCGGCGAGTACACCGCGCTGGCATGCGTCAGCGGTGTCTACGAGCTCGAGGCCCTGCTGGAGGTGGTGTTCCACCGCGGGTCGAAGATGCACGACATCGTGCCCCGCGACGCCCAGGGCCGCTCCAACTACCGGCTCGCGGCCATCCGCCCGTCGCAGATCGACCTCGACGATGACGACGTGCCCGCCTTCATCGACGAGATCTCCGAGCGCACAGGCGAATTCCTGCAAATCGTGAACTACAACCTGCGCGGCTCGCAGTACGCGATCGCCGGCACGGTCCGCGGTCTCGAGGAGCTGGAGGAAGAGGTCGAGCGCCGCCGCGAGATCAGCGGCGGCAAGCGGTCGTTCATCCTGGTGCCGGGCATCGATGTGCCGTTCCACTCCTCGGTGCTGCGGGTCGGCGTCGCCGACTTCCGGCGCGCCCTTGAGCGGGTCATGCCGCGCGACGCCGATCCGGCGCTGCTCGTCGGCCGCTACATCCCGAACCTGGTGCCGCGGCCGTTCACCCTGGACCGCGACTTCATCGAGGAGATCCGGGACCTGGTGCCCGCCGAGCCGCTCGACGAGATCCTCGCCGACTACGACACCTGGCGGAACGAGCGGCCGCGCGAGCTGTGCCGCAAGATCGTCATCGAGCTGCTGGCCTGGCAGTTCGCCAGCCCGGTGCGCTGGATCGAGACCCAGGATCTGCTCTTCATCGAGGAGGCCGCAGGCGGTCTCGGGGTCGAGCGGTTCGTCGAGATCGGCGTGAAGTCCGCGCCGACCGTCGCGGGCCTGGCCACCAACACGCTCAAGCTGCCGGAGTACTCGCACAACACCACCGAGGTGCTCAACGCCGAGCGCGACGCCGCGGTGCTGTTCGCCACCGACACCGATCCGGAGCCGGAATTCGAGGAGTCCGCAGCGGACCCGGCGCCGGCGGCCGAGACTGCGCAGGCGCAGGCCGCCCCGGCCGGCGCTCCGGGGTCCAATGTCGCGCCCGGCGGCGCTCCGCGCCCCGGCGGCGCTCCGGGGTCCAATGTCGCGCCCAGCGGCGCTCCGGGGTCCAATGTCGCGCCCAGCGGCGCTCCGCGCCCCGACGACCTCGGATTCGACGCGTCGGACGCCACCATGGCGCTCATCGCGCTGTCGGCCAAGATCCGCATCGACCAGATCGAGGCGCTGGACTCCATCGAGTCGATCACCGACGGTGCGTCCTCGCGGCGCAACCAGATGCTGGTAGACCTCGGCTCGGAGCTGAACCTCGGCGCCATCGACGGTGCCGCCGAGGCCGACCTCGCCGGCTTGAAGACCCAGGTGACGAAGCTGGCCCGGACCTACAAGCCATTCGGTCCGGTGCTCTCCGACGCGATCAACGACCAGCTGCGCACGGTCCTCGGGCCGTCGGGCAAGCGGCCCGCCTACATCGCCGAGCGGGTCAAGAAGACCTGGGAGCTCGGTGAGGGTTGGGCCAAGCACGTCACCGTGGAGGTGGCGCTGGGAACCCGCGAGGGAACCAGCGTGCGCGGCGGTGCCCTCGGCGGTCTGCACGACGGCGCGTTGGGGGACGCCGCCAGTGTCGACAAGGCCATCGACGCCGCGGTGGCCGCCGTGGGCGCCCGCCGCGGTGTGCCGGTGTCGCTGCCGTCCGCTGCCGGTGGCGGTGGCGGCGTCGTCGATTCGGCCGCCCTCGGCGAGTTCGCCGAGAAGGTGACCGGGCCTGACGGGGTGCTGGCCTCGGCGGCCCGCGCGATACTCGATCAGCTCGGCCACGGCCGTCCCGTTGTCACCCCCGAGCCGGCCGCCGACGCGGAGCTCATCGATCTGGTCACCGCCGAACTCGGTTCGGACTGGCCACGTCTGGTGGCGCCGGCGTTCGACAGCCGCAAGGCGGTGTTGTTCGACGACCGGTGGGCCAGTGCCCGTGAGGATCTGGCCAAGATCTGGCTGATGGACGAGGACGACCTCGAGGCCGACTGGGTTCGCCTGTCGGAGCGGTTCGAGGGTGCCGGACACGTCGTGGGCACCCAGGCCACCTACTGGCAGGGCAAGGCGCTGGCCGCGGGCCTGAACATCCACGCCTCGCTCTACGCCCGTGCCGCAGCAGGCGCGGAGAACCCGGGCAAGGGCCGCTACACCGACGAAGTCGCCGTCGTGACGGGTGCTTCGAAGGGTTCGATCGCGGCATCGGTGGTGGCTCAGCTGCTCGACGGCGGCGCCACCGTCATCGCGACGACGTCCAAGCTCGACGACAGCAGGCTCGGGTTCTACCGCAGCCTGTACCGCGACAACGCCCGCTATGGCGCTCAGTTGTGGGTGGTGCCCGCGAACATGGCCTCCTACAACGACATCGACGCATTGGCGGAGTGGGTCGGCGGCGAGCAGACCGAGAGCCTCGGACCGAAATCGATCCACATCAAGGACGCGCTCACACCGACACTGCTGTTCCCGTTCGCGGCACCTCGGGTGGCAGGCGATCTGTCCGACGCCGGGTCGCGCTCCGAGATGGAGATGAAGGTTCTGCTGTGGGCCGTGCAGCGGCTGATAGCGGGCCTGTCTCACATCGGCGCCGATCGCGACATCGCGGCGCGGCTGCACGTGGTGCTGCCCGGTTCGCCGAACCGGGGCATGTTCGGCGGTGACGGCGCCTACGGCGAGTCGAAGTCCGCGCTGGACGCGGTCGTCTCGCGCTGGAAGGCCGAGTCGTCGTGGGCGCAGCGCGTCAGCCTGGCCCACGCTCTGATCGGCTGGACGCGCGGCACCGGCCTGATGGGCCACAACGACGTCATCGTCGACGGGGTCGAGGAAGCCGGCGTGACCACCTACTCGACCGAGCAGATGGCGAGCATGTTGCTGGCCCTGTGCGACGTCGAGACCAGGGTCGCGGCCGCGCGGGAGCCCGTGCAGGCCGACCTGACCGGAGGTCTGGCGGAGGTCGACCTGGATCTGTCGGCGCTGGCCGCCAAGGCCCGCGAAGAAGCGGTGGCGAGCCCGGCCGAGGAGGCCACCGACGACGAGGTTCCCGGTCACATGATCGCGGCCCTGCCGTCCCCGCCGCGTCCGGCCACCCCGGCGCCCCCGCCGCCGTGGGAGGACCTCGACGTCGACCCTGCCGATCTGGTGGTCATCGTCGGCGGTGCCGAACTCGGACCGTTCGGGTCCTCGCGTACCCGCTTCGAGATGGAGGTCGACAACGAACTGTCGGCAGCCGGTGTTCTCGAGCTTGCGTGGACCACAGGTCTGATCAAGTGGGAGGACGATCCTCAACCAGGTTGGTACGACACCGAGTCCGGCGAGCTGGTCGACGAATCCGAGATCGTCGAGCGCTACCACGATGTGGTCGTCGAGCGGGTGGGCATCCGCGAGTTCGTCGGTGACGCGGCCATCGATCCGGATCACTCGGCGCCGTTGCTGGTGTCCGTGTTTCTGGACAAGGACTTCTCCTTCGTGGTGTCGTCCGAGGCCGACGCGCGTGCGTTCGTCGAATTCGACCCGGAGCACACCGTCATCAGCCCGGTGCCCGACAGCGCCGACTGGGCGGTCACCCGCAAGGCCGGTACCGAGATCCGGGTGCCGCGCAAGTCGAAGCTGTCCCGCACGGTCGGCGCGCAGATCCCGACCGGGTTCGACCCGCAGGTCTGGGGCATCACGCCGGACATGGCGAATTCGATCGACCGGGTGGCGTTGTGGAACCTCGTCGCGACGGTCGACGCGTTCCTGTCCGCCGGGTTCTCCCCGACGGAGCTGATGCGCTGGGTGCACCCCAGCCTGGTCGCCAGCACCCAGGGCACCGGCATGGGCGGGCTGACCTCGATGCAGACCATGTTCCACGGCAATCTGCTGGACGCGAACAAGCCGAACGACATCCTGCAGGAGACGCTGCCGAACGTCGTTGCCGCCCACGTGATCCAGAGCTACGTGGGTAGTTACGGATCGATGATCCACCCGGTCGGGGCATGTGCGACCGCGGCCGTCTCGCTCGAGGAGGGCGTCGACAAGATCCGGTTGGGCAAGGCCGAAGTCGTCGTCACCGGCGGATATGACGACCTGACATTGGAAGCCGTCATCGGCTTCGGTGACATGGCCGCCACCGCCGACACCGAGGTGATGCGGGCGAAGGGCATCAGCGATTCGCGGTTCTCCCGCGCCAACGACCGGCGCAGGCTGGGCTTCGTCGAGGCGCAGGGCGGCGGCACGATTCTGCTGGCCCGCGGCGACCTGGCCGTCAGGATGGGCCTGCCGGTGCTGGCCGTCGTCGCCTACGCGCAGTCCTACGGCGACGGCGTGCACACCTCGATCCCCGCTCCGGGGCTCGGCGCTCTCGGCGCGGGTCGCGGCGGCAGGGAGTCGGTGCTGGCCAAATCGTTGAACAGGTTGGGAGTCGGAGCCGACGACATCGCCGTCATCTCCAAGCACGACACCTCGACACTGGCCAACGATCCCAACGAGCAGGAGCTGCACGAGCGGCTCGCGGACTCGCTGGGTCGTTCCGAGGGTGCGCCGCTGTTCATCGTCAGCCAGAAGAGCCTCACCGGGCACGCCAAGGGCGGCGCGGCGGTCTTCCAGACGATGGGTCTGTGCCAGATCCTGCGTGACGGTGTCATCCCGCCGAACCGCAGCCTGGACTGTGTCGACGAGGAACTGGCGACCTCGGCGCACTTCGTGTGGCCGCGTGAGACGCTGCGACTCGGGGAGAAGTACCCGCTGAAGGCCGGTCTGGTGACCAGTCTGGGGTTCGGCCACGTGTCGGGAATGATCGCCCTGGTGCACCCGCAGGCGTTCCTGGCCGCACTGGATCCCGAGCAGCGCGCCGAGTACACCGCTCGGGCTCAGGAGCGCACGCTGGCCGGGCAGCGCAGGCTGGTGTCGGCGATCGCCGGCGGGCGGCCGATGTACGAGCGACCGGCCGACCGGCGCTTCGACCACGAGCATCCGGAGAAGGCGCAGGAGGCGGCCATGCTGCTCGACGCGGCGTCGCGACTCGGCGAGGACGGCGCGTACCAGCGGTGACCAGTGAGATAGCGTGCTGCGCGTGGGCATCGTCGGGATAGGCATCGATCTCGTATCCATCCCCGACTTCGCCGAACAGGTGGACCGTCCCGGCACGGTGTTCGCCGAGACGTTCACCCCGGGTGAGCGGCGCGACGCCGCCGACAAGAGTTCGTCGGCGGCGCGCCACCTGGCGGCGCGGTGGGCGGCCAAGGAGGCGGTGATCAAGGCCTGGTCCGGGTCCCGCTTCGCCAAGCGTCCGGTGCTGCCCGAGGGCATCCACCGTGACATCGAGGTGATCACCGACATGTGGGGCAGGCCGCGGGTGCGCCTCTCCGGCGCCATCGCCGAGCACCTCAAAGAGGTGACGATCCACCTGTCGCTGACCCACGAGGCCGACACCGCGGCCGCGGTCGCGGTACTCGAAGAGCGTGACGCCCCCTCCGACTAGCCTTGGCGCCATGAGTGATCTGATCGCCCGGGTCCGCGACGTGTTGCCGTCGGTGCGCGCCGACCTCGAGGATCTGGTGCGCATCGAGTCCGTGTGGGCGGACCCCGCTCGCCGCCCGGAGGTCGAGCGCAGCGCCGACGCAGTGTCGAAACTGTTGTCTCAGGCGGGATTCGGGGATGTGCGGATCGTGGCCGAGGGCGGTGCGCCCGCCGTCATCGCCCGACACCCCGCACCTGCGGGGGCGCCCACGGTGCTGCTGTACGCGCACCACGACGTGCAGCCGGAAGGGGATCGCTCGCAGTGGCATTCGCCGCCGTTCGAGCCCACCGAGCGTGACGGGCGGCTGTACGGACGCGGCACCGCGGACGACAAGGCGGGCATCGCAACGCATCTGGCCGCCTTCCGGGCTCACGGTGGTGACCCGCCGGTCGGTGTGACGGTGTTCGTCGAAGGGGAGGAGGAGTCGGGTTCGCCGTCGCTGGCGCGATTGCTCTCGGCGCACCGCGACCTGCTGGCCGCCGACGTCATCGTCATCGCGGACTCCGACAACTGGAGCACCGACATCCCGTCGCTGACCGTCTCGCTGCGTGGACTCGCCGACTGCGTCGTCGAGGTCGCGACGATCGACCACGGCCTGCACTCGGGGATGTGGGGCGGGGTGGTGCCCGACGCGCTCACGGTCCTGGTCCGACTGCTGGCCAGCCTGCACGACGACGACGGCAACGTCGCGGTCGCCGGCCTGCACGAAGCGACCGCCGCGAACGTCGAGTACACCCCCGAGCGGGTCCGCGCCGACACCGGCCTGCTCGAAGGGGTCCGCGAGATCGGTTCCGGCTCAGTGGCGCAACGACTCTGGGCCAAGCCTGCGATCACCGTCATCGGCATCGACACGACTCCGATCGCGCAGGCGTCGAACACGCTGATCCCGCGGGCGCGTGCCAAGGTGAGCATGCGGGTGGCCCCCGGCGGCGGCGCTGCCGAGCACCTCGCCGCGCTGACCCGCCATCTCGAGCAGCACGCGCCGTGGGGCGCGCAGGTGACCGTCACCCCCGGCGACATCGGTGAGCCGTATGCGATCGATGCCGGCGGCCCCGTCTACGACGCGGCGCGGCACGCGTTCCGCGAGGCCTGGGGCCACGATGCGGTCGACACAGGCGTCGGGGGATCGATCCCGTTCATCGCGGCGTTCGCGGCGGCGTTCCCCGAGGCCGAGATCCTCGTAACCGGTGTCGAGGACCCGGACACGCAGGCGCACAGCATCAACGAGAGCCTACACCTCGGTGTGCTGGAACGTGCGGCGACCGCCGAGGCCCTGCTGTTGGAGCGTCTCGGACGCCTCGGTTAGCTCAGACCGACAGGTCGCGTCGCAGCTTGGCGACGTGGCCGGTGGCGCGAATGTGTACTGCCTCGATCAATAGTCCAGCGTGAGAATTCGGCCGTTTGTGAACGAGAAGAACTTCTGCGTGTCGGCCACCTGGATCCCCGACGCTAGATCGGCCGCGCTCTTTCCGGCAGCGGCGAAGCAGCCTGGGCACGCCATCAACGGGACCCTCTGCCAAGGAGCGTCGCAACTTGCGTCTTCGATGACGGGAATTGGGCCTACGTGAGATCCGCGGCGTCGGCGAGAACGGCATTGACACCGTTGATGTCGAAGTAGACGGCCACATCGTGGTCCTCAGACATCATGGTCGCCATGTTCAAAGTCATCAGCACCCGGTGCGGGTCCTCCGGTCCCCGGGTGATGTGAATGAAGACACCGTCGCGGACGTCGGGTCGGGCGCTGGACACCGGAGCCGCCGCCATCATGGCGATGCTCGTCAACATAGCGCTCAACAGCCATCTCAGAGTCGGTCTCATCGGCGTCTTCTCCTCGGACAGCGGGGCCGGGTCCCGTGGTCGTCCATCGTGCGACCGTCCAACGAAACGAAGAGGGCTCAACCTACTGCTGTGTTGCCCGGCCGGCTGAAACGCACAAGGTCGCGGCCGCAACGCCGTATCGGTCTGTCCACGACGAGGACCTGGACGGCGCCGAACCACGGGACCCCAGCTCCGACGACTGTTGCGATCGGCTCGAGGCGGCGCAACCCTGGCTGCGCTGAGGTGAACAGCCGGCCCGCCAGGCGTGCCCGGCCGTGGCGGCTGCCGAGGCGTCTCAGCTCGGAGCGCGTCAGGAACGCGGCCGTCGAGAACGGGGCACGACGGGTGGGTCGATCAAGGAGCCCCCACGGGCTGACCGGATTCAGGGTAAGGGCGATGATGCGGCCACCGGGGCGGGTGATGCGGGCCATCTCTTCGAGAACCGCCGCGGCGTCGGCGAATTCGAGCGTTGCGATGGTGATCGCGACGTCGGCGACACCGTCCGGGAACGGCAGCCGTCGCCCGTCGGCACAGACCAGTCGGCCGGGCGCGCGGCCGGTGGCCACAGCGAGCATCGCCGGTGACGAGTCCACGCCCACGACAGTTGCCGCCCGCTTGGTCAGATGTGCGATGAGGCGACCGGTGCCGCATCCCACCTCCACGACGGTCTGGTCTGGACGATCGGGCAGGGCGTCGTCGACCGCTGCCAGTTCCACTGCCCACGCATGAGCACCCCAGGGCCGGTCGAACCAGGCGTCGTAATCGTGCGCTGCCGCGGGCGTGAACTCGGCGAAGGTGCCCCGTGACGCCCCATCGCGGTCTGTCAACGGTTGAGGCAACTGCCGCGCCGAGTCACTCGTCGGCCGTTTCCGACCGGCGAAGCTCGTCGAGTTCCCCTCGGATACGGGTGATCTCTGCCTCGAGATCCTCCAGATAGTCGGCCAGTTCCTGGGCGTCGGCCCTGCGCCGCCGGCGCCGCCGCACCGGACCGGCCGGCGGGTAATGCTCTGCCGGTGGCGGCGCATAACCCGCCGGTGGCGGCGCATAACCCGCCGGTGGCGGCGCATAACCCGCCGGTGGCGGATAGGGATACCCCTGGTAGTAATGCCACGGCCCGTGGCCGCACCAGCAACTCATCTGTCGCCCTTCCTCTCGACGTAACCCGTGTTGGCCCTCTTAAGAATTTCCGGCGATGATCACCGGAATCTGACCGTGTGGCGCACCAGAGTGGAACCGAGCGACCTCAACGTCGCCCGGACCGACGCCTCCCTGGCCTGGGTGTCCAGGGCTGCTTTGTGACCGCTGATCGGCGACGACCCGTCCACGCCGACCACGATTCCGAGCGGTTCTTTGCGTCGACATTCTGGTACCACTCCTAGCGGACGACATACCTGAAACAGGCACGTGGGCGCGGATGTCCGGTGCAGTCCCGACGTTAGTCAGAAAGCGCAGGAGTGTCAGGAGGCATTGGTCCCTAAATCCGGCGGCGGCACAAGGCAGATGAAGCCGCTCGGGGCAGCTGGCGGGCCATAGTGCGGTTGGCCACGTCAGTGCTGGCGTCCCCGCGGTACCGGTATGGGTGTCATGCCGCCGGCGGATCCCATTCTCGGGCGAAGGCCGCCAGGGCTGAGATGAATTCCTCCTCACTCGCCCCCTGGAAGGGTTGGGCTTGCACGAGCCCGAAGAAGTGGTAGCCGCCGAGCGCCGACAGGAGCAACACTTCGGTGGGATGCTCCTTCCACGTCAGCGACTCCCCGAGGCCGGCAAGGGCGGTGCCGATCACGTCGCGGAGTTCGGGGATGCGGTCGCCCTCACTGAGGATGAGGCGGAAGAGCCGGTCGAACCGCTGAATTGCCCGAAGCATCCGCTGAAGTACCACCTCCCGAACCTCGTGTGCGTCGGGAGCCGACGATTGATCACGGTCGGCGGCGACGGCGGCCATGCAACGAGCCACCTCACATTCGACCGCGGCCCGGAAGAGCTCCTCTTTGGAGCGGAAGTGCCGGTAAAAGCTGCCGGTCCCCGCCGCCAGTCCGACGCGGCGTTCGACTTCGCTGATCGATGTACCGCCGAAGCCAACGTCGCTGAACAGGTCCAGTGCGGCGTCGAGGATGCGTTCGCGGGTACTGATCCTGCCACTCACGGTTCCGCCCGCAAGCCGAGGTCACGGAGTTGCGGCTGACCCGTGCCTTCCCGCTCTTCCGGTTCGACCTTCGGCGCCGGGCGGGCTACGCCCCACTCCAGCCATCCGGCGAAACGCGGCAGGCCATCGGCATAGGCCGCGCCCAAGCGCTCGACGGTGAAGCCGGCGTGCCCGAAGCTGTCCGAAATCGAGCGAGACATGTGGCAGTTGCCCAAGAGTCTCGTGGAGATCGGGTCGACTCGGCGCTGCCACCGTCGTACCGCCCGATCGGGCGCGAGTCCGTGTTCGAGGTACAGCACCACCCCGTCGGGGCGCAGGATCCTGCGCATCTCGCGCAGAACCTCGTGGGGGCTTCGAACGGAGCACAGCGCGTAGCTGGTGATCACGGTGTCGAAACTCGCGTCAGGGAAGGGCACGTCCTCGCCGACGCCCCAGCGGATGTCGGCGGGGATTCGATGCCCGGCAGCGACGTCGCGGGCCCGCAGCAGCAGCTCGTCAGATGGATCAATCGCCGTATAGCTGGTGATCCGCGGCTCGTCGAGCAGCGGGATGTTGATGCCGTCGCCGCAGCCGAGCTCGAACACGGCGCCGTGGGCATGGGCAAGCAGCTCGTCGCGGGCCGACATGAGAGCGGGCCGACGGCAGCCATCGCGGACCACCCGGGTGACCACATGACGTCCCCACCAGCCGTCCATCGCCGTTTGTGTGGGAATCGACTTCTTGCCGACCGGAACTCCTCGCCGGTCTGCCGGTGCATTTTTCTCGATGAACCGCTCGGCGACATGTTCTGCCCAAGCCCCGATCGTCAGCGACGGCGGGCCGCCCACGGGTTGGGGGAGTGCGGCGGCGTCGGTGACGTACAGCCCCGGGTGGCCGAAAACCTCGCCCCCAAGGTTGACGACGCCGCGATCGGGGCTGTCGGCCAGGCAGGCACCGCCCATCGGGTGGGCTGTCGTGGGCGTTCCCGGTTTGGACACGGTGGTGCCGAGTTCGGCGGCGACGATGGCGACGGCCTCGGCGACATCGCGGTAGATCGGATTGGTGTCGGGCTCGTACTCGACCACGAGCCTGTTGCCTACCAGACGCACGCGACCGCCGCGGTCCTTCCCCATGCCGGCGATGATGACGTCGCGACGTAATCGTCGCTTCAGAAATTTCGGTAGGGGCAGATCGCCCGTCGGCAGTGTGCTCACGATCAGCAGCGGCCATGCCCGTTCGCCGAGTGGGCGAATACCGTCGACGCACCGCACGGCGCCGTCCACGGCGATCGACGGGCGGGTCATCCGGCGATCGGGAAGGCGGCAGGTGAAGGCCAAATCGCCGTTGGCGAAGAACTTCTCGCCAAGACGAGGCATTCCGGTCAGGCCGTGCTGGGCTTGCCTACTGCGCAATAGGAGGTCCAACGTGCCGACGGTGCCGGCGGCCACGAAAACGTGATCGGCGAAGTGGTCTCGAACGCGTCCGGACCGCAGATTCCGCGCGGTCACCCGCCACCGCCCAGCCGCCGCGGGACCCGCCGGTCGGACGAGGACCGCTTCGGTGAGATCGTGCACCTGAAGGCCGTGGTCGCGCATGGCGGCGTAGAGGTAGGCGGCGTCCAGCGTGGTCTTGCCTCCGCCCGGCGATCCGAAGGTGCCGTCCCGGCCCGGGGCAGCTTCCATCCGGCTCAGGCCGTCGTTGCTGATCAACTGCGGCGAATCCGGCTCGTCCGGGAGGCGCAGACCCATCGGCAGCGCGGCCGCGACATCGTCGGTCGACAGTACCGACGAACGCTCAACCAGCTTTCCGATTGAGTTACGGCGGTGTGCGGGCCCCGGGACGGTTGTCCCCATTCGTTCCATGAGCGTCTCGTAATGGCGCTCCATCCCGGTATCGCTCAGCCCCGCGGCGTCCCAGTATCCGGGTTCGGGCGGACGCATGTGTAGGCCGAGGTACGCATGGCTGCCGCCGCCGACGTTGGAGGCGCTGAGGATCTTGAGGCCTTTGCTGAGGTAGACCTCGAGGAACCCCCGCTTGTTCAGGGTGACTCGACCCCGGGGTGTGCGAATCGAGCGTAGAAAGCCGCCGACCAGATGGCGACCCGTCGGCAGCGGTGCCCGACTTCTGATCCCTATGGATCGCACGGGAACGCTGTCGCGCCACGGCCCGCGCTCCAGAAGTATGACCTCGAAGCCGGCTTCGGCTAGTCGGGCAGCGGGAATCGCGCCCCCGAACCCGCTGCCTATCACCACTATTCGGGTTCCGGTCATACCCCATGCTCCGCGTTCGGGGTGGGCGACGGTGCGCCGTCGCTGAAATCACCACCGGCGCGGCAGTCCGCCGCCCTGTCGGCCATTCGTGTCTCCGCTCAACCAGGCCCATGCAAGGCTTCCCTTGCATGGGCAGCTTATGTGGTTTTCCTCAAACCGTCGCGGGTTTCGCTAAACGGGTCGGAGAAGTGCGATGGGCCTGATGCGCGACCAGGAGTTGTCGTGTGTCGCCGCGGCAGGGACGCGGCGCCGGGCCTCGACCGACCGCGTTCGGGCAAGTTGTCTCCCGTCGTCGTCGACTTTGGAAGACTCGGTGGCATGGCGGCCGGTGACAGCCCAGCGCGGCAAACCGAACTCACTTTCCGCCCCCTGGGAGCCGCCAGCACGGTGACCGGCTCCAAACATCTCCTGGAGAGCGACGGCAAGCGAATACTGGTGGACTGCGGGCTCTTCCAGGGTGTGAAGAACCTGCGGGAGCTCAACTGGGCACCGCTTGCGGTCGACCCGTCCAGTATCGACGCAGTCGTCGTGACTCACGCCCACCTCGATCACACCGGCTACCTGCCCCGGTTGGTGCGCGACGGATTCCGTGGGCCGATCGTGTCCACCAAGGCGACCGCCGCCGTCGCCGACATCATCCTGCGGGACAGTGCCGCTATCCAGGAGCGCGACGCGGACTTCCTCAACAGGCACCGCGCCACCAAACATCACCCCGCACTACCGCTGTACGACAGCGACGACGCCGGTCGCGCTCTCGAGTTGTTCGTCACCCATCCGTTCGGCCGTGAGTTCAGCCTGCCGGGAGATGCGGTGGGGATGTTCCGCCGCGCAGGACACATCCTCGGGGCGGCGACAGTCGACCTGACGTGGCAGGGCCGCCGTATCGTCTTCACCGGCGACCTGGGCCGCTACGACGATCCGGTGATGCTTGACCCGGAGCCGGTGCCGGCCGCGGACTACCTGTTAATGGAGTCGACCTACGGTGACCGTACGCATGAGCGTGCCGACCCGGCCGACGTTATCGCCAAGGTCGTCAACGAGACGGTGGAACGCGGTGGCACCTTGCTGATACCGGCGTTCGCGGTGGGTCGGGCGCAGACGCTGCTCTACTACCTGTGGCAGTTGCGCTCCGGCGGGAAGCTGCCGGACGTCCCGATCTACCTGGACAGCCCGATGGCGATCAACGCCAGCGACCTGCTGGGCGCCTACCCTCGTGACCACCGCCTGCCGCCGGAGGTTTACCAGGGCATGTGCGCGATGGCCATCTACACGCGGGAGGCCGAGGAGTCCAAGAGGATCTCGGCCAACCGCGACCCCAAGGTGGTGATCTCCGCCAGTGGCATGGCCACCGGCGGCCGGATCCTGCACCACCTCAAGACGTTTGCTCCGGATCCACGCAACACGATCATGGTCACCGGCTATCAGGTGCCCGGGACACGCGGCCGATCCATCGCCGCCGGCGAACGGTACGTCAAGATCCACGGCGAGTGGGTCCCGATCAATGCGCAGGTGGCAAACCTGCAGATGCTGTCCGCGCATGCAGATGCCGACGAACTCATCCGATGGGCCGGCGGGTTCGCGAAGCCTCCGCGGCGGGTGTTCGTCGTTCACGGCGAACCGCAGGCGGCGGACACGCTGCGCAGACGTCTGGATCACGAGTTAGGCTGGGAGGCAACGGTTCCCAGAGTCAACCAGCTTTTCGCTCTGTGACGCGCGCGGACCGGCCGCGGAATGGTTCCTCGTCGGACGCCTCGGTTAGCTCAGACGGACAGGTCGCGTCGTAGCTTCGCGACGTGGCCGGTGGCGCGAATGTTGTACTGCGCCAGCGCGATCTTGCCCGACTCGTCGACCACGAAGGTCGAGCGGATGACGCCCTGCACCGTCTTGCCGTACATGGTCTTCTCGCCGTAGGCGCCCCAGGCCTGCAGGACCTTGCGGTCGGGGTCCGACAGCAGCGGGAAGGTGAGCTTCTCCGCGTCGCGGAACTTGGCGAGCTTCTCCGGCTTGTCGGGGGAGATGCCCACCACGTCGAGACCCGCCTCGCCCAACTCGCCGAGGTTGTCGCGGAAGTCGCAGGCCTCCTTCGTGCAGCCCGGCGTGGACGCCGCCGGGTAGAAGTACACGATGACCTTGCGGCCTTTGAAGTCCGAGAGTTTGACGGTGTTGCCGTCGGCGTCGGGCAGGCTGAACGCGGGCGCTTTGTCGCCCACTTCGAGGCGGGGGTTCTGCGGCATCGGCGGTGTTCCTCTGATCGATCTGTAGACCGGGCGCTGCGGTGCGCGCCGGCTGATCTAGGGTAGTTCGGCAAGGCAGGGTAGTGGACTGGGCGTTGAGGCAGCGGAGGCAGATGTGGCGGACCGGGATCCCGACACCATCAAGCAGGAGATCGACCAGGCGCGTGATCAGTTGGCGTTGACGGTCGACTCTCTCGCGGCTCGGGCGAACCCCAGCAGGGTGGCCGAAGACCTCAAGGCGGGTGTGATCCGGTTCGTCAAGAAACCCCCGGTGGCCATCTCGCTGGCCGGGGTGGGTGTGCTCGTCCTCGTGATCACGGTGCGCTGGCTGCGCCGGCCCTGAGCGACGCCTCAGCGTCTGCGGCCGGACCGGAACCACTCGGCGAACGAGAATCCGGGCGGATTGGCCACGCGGCCGAGGCGGTTGCAGGAGTGCACCGCGAGGGGCAGTTGCGCAGGTGCGCCTCGAACCGAGTCCTCGCCGATGGCACCGGATGACACCGGATCGCCCAGGCTTGACATCAGCTAATTCCTCGATTCGTGCCGACCGGGCCCGCAACGTGCGGACTTCGTGCGTACCAGCTAACGCCGACCATAGCACCGATGCCGCTCTTTGCCCAGCGCACAGCCCATGCATGGACGAATACCGCCGGTAGCCGTTACTACCCGGGCCTCGGTGAAGCGAGCCATGGAAACCCCCTGAATGTGATGCCTAGCACATCGACGAGCGAATGGTGTGCGATTTGGGCAGAGTTTTCACGATCGGCGATCCGCCGCAGTCGAGCGCTTGCCGCGAACCCCTGTGGCCGGTCCCGGGCGGGAGGCCGCGGGCGACCCCGGTGCTCAGTCCTCTACGCTGGCGCTGTCCACGACGAGCAAAGGAGACGCGCCATGGCGTGGTTTCTCGCCCTGCAAGGTCCGGCGCAGCCCAGTCACCAGTCGTCGGTCTACGAGCTTCAGGACTCGACCGACATCGACGGGCTCGCCCAGGAACTCGTCAGCGCGGTGACGTTGGACCGGGTGGTTCCGATTCCGGCGATGCTGCCGCAGGGCGCGCGGAAGCGGCAGAAGGTCACCCTCTACGTCCGTCCGGCGGCATGGGGGATGTGGACGTTTTACGAACTCTCCGACGAAGACCGCCGCCAGCTGATGAAGGACAACCCGTTGCTCAACGCCATCCAGCAGCACCAGCGCGAGCACAACCCGCAGGGCGGCGGGGTCAACCCGTTGCTGGGACAGGCGGGTCCGGGCGTTCGCTGACCGCCGGGCAGTGCGCGGACTCTCTCCCATCGCGCTGCGCTGTCTGCAGACCGCACGTCGGCTGACTATCTAGACGCTCTAAGTTTCCCTTCACGTCACGCTTTGATAACGCGAGAAACGGAGGGGTGCCGTGCTGGTTCGTCCCCTGGTGCTGTCGGTCTGCTGGCTGCTCGCCGGAGCGCTCGTCACACCTGCGGCGTCGGCCGACCCCGAAGCGAGGCCGGTAGGCGTGCAGGCGCCCCTCGGAGAAGCGGGTCCGCCACCGGCCGAGGCCGTCGCTGAGCCGGGCGCGGTGGTGTCGCCGCCGCCGGCGACGACGACCAGCCCGGACGGCTGGACGCTGACCGTAGGGGCCAGGGAGGAAACCCAACTGGCCATCCCGCCGTTGACGACGGCGCTGTCGACGCGCGAGTACGAGGTCGGGGGAACCTACACCGCTTCGATGACGGGACCCGCCGAGGACGAACCGCCGCACGGTGTGCTCGAGGTGGGATACCAGATCGGTTGCGGCATCGACATGAGCACCTCCAACGGCGTGTCCCTGACCGGAACGGCGGGGATCACCCCGTCCATCGGCATTCTCGGAACCGACGTCATCTCGCCGTTCCCGGAGGGCATCCTCCCCGGGGTTGCGGGCAATCTCGGTGGCGGCATCATCATCGGCCTCAAGCCGGGACTGATCAACACCGTTGCGGTCGCCGAGAAAGAATTCACCGGTGCCGAGCCGTGGGTCATGGTCGACGGCTTCCGGATCAAGATCGACGGCTGTGTCGGTGAGTCGTTCATCCGGTCGTTCGCGCTGCTGACCCGCTCGACCGACGAGTCCGACGCGATCCTGGCCTACTACGGCGAGACGAAGAAGGTCTAGCTGCACCCGACATGAGAGGTCCTGAGAGGTCAGGTACGCGTCGTTGACCGCCGGATCCGGCGGTCCGCAGTCCGTGGTTGCCTGAAGCCGGCACGTTCGACCATGGGGGCACCAGAGTCTAAGGGGCGCGGTTTAGACGTTGTAGGACGTCATGGTGCGCCTCGGCGCCCTTCCTGCAGAGGGACTTTCGAACATCGTGGAGTGGTCCTGTTGCCCGGCGCCGCGCGTTCGAGACGCAGTTCCCGGGATCAGTGACTTATGCCCCTAGCCTCGATCTTTCGTCTGGTTGGTAGTTGATCTTCGGGTCGGGTGTCGGTGAGTGATTGTGGGTGTGGGCGGCGTGGGTTTCCGGCGTTGCGTGTCGCCGGTGCTCCTGGTCCTTGGTTGTCGGGATCGGTGGTGATTGGTCAGCTGGGTTGCAGTGCGGTGCAGCCGGTTTCGATGAGGTTGCTCCAGGGCCAGCCGCGGGGTAGGCGCAGGTGGCAGCGTCGCCCTGTGGTGATGATGCGTCCGGCTACGGCCAGCAGGCGCAGGCGTAGCCGTTTGGGTTCCCAGCGCCGGGCCGGCTGCCCATGGAATGCCAGGACCTGGGTCCAGACCAGCAGGTCAGCAGCGAGCAGGGTGATCTCGAGCCAGATCTGATTCTGGTCGAAGCCGTAGAAGGGCAGGTTGGTCAGGCCGGTGTCTTTGAGGTTGCGGATACGGTCCTCAGCGCGGGCGCGTTGGCGGTGGCGGACTTCGAGATCCGGGATTGACCACCCGCGGGTGTTGGTGGCAAAGCAGGTGATCCGCCAGCCGTTGTCGTCGGTGAGGCGCAGCTGGGCGCCGGGATGGGGGCGTTCACGGCGGGCGATGACCCNCGCGGGTGTTGGTGGCAAAGCAGGTGATCCGCCAGCCGTTGTCGTCGGTGAGGCGCAGCTGGGCGCCGGGATGGGGGCGTTCACGGCGGGCGATGACCCGCATCCCCGCGGGCCAGCCCCGCAACGTCGCGGGCAGATACCGGGTCAGCTCAGCGACCTGAGCACCCTCGCGCGGTGCTCCGTCACCGTCGAGTGCAGCCCGCCAGGCCTGCCGCGGCACCCTGGAGAGTGCCTCGACGATCGGGGGCATGCCGTAGAACCCGACGCTGTACTGCAGGTTCAGGTCGGTGATGTGGTGCAGGAAGTCTTTGACCCCACCGCCGGTGTCGGTGCGCACCACGACGTGGGCACGCTCATGTTCAGGCAATTGCGCCAAGGCCGCATCCAGGACGCTGATGTGATCGGCGGCGCTGTTGGACCCCGCTGCGCCGGGCCGCAGCTGGCCCGCCACTGCTTCACCGGATCCTTCGACGCCGTGATCGACGAACGCCAGCATCGGGTGAAACCCATACCCGTACTTGAAGGTTGGTGTCGCACCCTGTTTGTCGCTGTGCGCGGTCACCAGGGTGGCATCCAGATCAACGATGACCTGGTTGCCCACCCCGCCGACGGGCCGTCGGCGAGCCCACACCTGTGACCGGGCGTGGGCCCGTGCGGTCCGGATCGCCACGAGGGCGGCATCGATGTCCTCGGCCAGGGTGCTGATCAACCGGGACACGGTGGCATCGGAGGCCACCGGCCCGAACAGTTCGGGCTGGGCCCGCACCACGGCGAGGTCGGCGGCGCAGTCACCACCGAGGGCCACCGCGATCGCTATATCGGTAAGGATCTTGGCCGGGTCATGGACGGCACGCGGCGCTCGCCACGACGCCAACGCTGCTGACAAGGCCTTATCCAGTCCCGAGCAGCGCAGAGTCCGGGCCAACAACAGCCCGCCGGCCGAAGAAACCAGCGACTCGCGACCCGAATCCAGCACCACCGAACACACCGCGCTANGGTTCACCTACGGAGTGCCTTCCTGTTTGACGAAAATTGACCCTCAGCAAGTCAATGTTCTCAACTAGGACAGGCACTTCCGTGCATTAAAGGCCCGCGTC
>NZ_JACKSH010000124.1 GCF_025821625.1 Mycolicibacterium pyrenivorans | reverse complement strand
AGTTGTCGTAGCTATCAGGCACAGTGTTGGGTGCTTGCCGGTATCCCAACCCGGTGACGTTGAATTGAGCGCACGATGATTGAGGTTTTTGGTGTCCGGGGCTTGCCGGTATCCCAACCCGGTGACGTTGAATTGAGCGCACGATGATTGAGGTTTTTGGTGTCCCCTGCCCGGCAGTCCCAGATCGAAAAAACGCAGATCATCCGACTCGATGACGCCGATGTCGAGCTGCTGGCGGGGTTGTTCCGTTTCCCTGAAGCATTTAGATCATCCGACTCGATGACGCCGATGTCGAGCTGCTGGCGGGGTTGTTCCGTTTCCCTGAAGCATTTTTCGAATCGGCTCCGCAGACCCCGGTGTCGACGGAGGAGTTGTTGTTCCGCGCGC
>NZ_JACKSH010000123.1 GCF_025821625.1 Mycolicibacterium pyrenivorans | reverse complement strand
TGTGATCCTCGAGAAATCTCATTCTTTCACCACGACAGGGCATTTCGCTGTTACAACCCGCCTCCCATCCCTACCTCATCGGTGAATCCAGGCTTAAACCGGCCGACGCCAACAGCCACAACACCATCGCCAGTAGCGCTCCCGGCAGGTCACGGCGCCAAGGGGTCTGCCAGGGGACCCCGACGTGATAGAGAGTGGCCAGGCCGACGAGCACGAGAAGGACCACACCGGGCCAGAACATCAGGTCCAGAATCCGCAGCGTCGTGTCCGCGACGGCGTCAGGAGCCAGCCATTCCACAAGGCGGGGCCCGAAGATCATCGGCGGCAGCACCGCCACGGCACCCAGCAGTGCCCCGACCGTCAGCCCCAGCGCCAACAGGCGTCGCCGCCAAGACGATCGCGGCTCGACGCCGTAGGCGATCGTGATCGTCTCCAGGTAGCGGTTCACTGCCCTCGACCCGGTCCAGATGCTGAGCCCGATGCCGATGGAGACCACTCCGCCGCGTGTCTCAGCGAGCACGGTGTCCACGATCCGCTCGTAGGAGGCATAGGTGGGATCGGAGAAAAACGACTGCGGTACACCGAGAACCAATTCGCGTAGTTGCCCCGTCCCCTCCGGCCCCAGGGCAGCCGCGACGAAGCCCAGCGACCCGATGACAGCCAGCAGAAGCGCAGGCAACGAGATCAACGTGAACAGCGCAGCCTCTGCAGCCAGCCCGGGAACCCGGGCTGCGAAGGTCGCGCGGCCGGTGCGCTCGATCAGCCGGCAGGCCTGTTGCGCCGGGCCGGGGAGGCGGGCGAACACCGCGGCGCGGCGCCGATACAGCTCCGTGCGGACCGCCACCGCGGGCTCCGTCAGCCGCGACCATCTGTCCTGTCGCTCGCCGTCCGGTGCCATCGCGTGGAGCCTAGGAGACGGCCGGTGGCCGATGTTCCGCGGTCGGCGAGCGTCGGCGAAGCCACTGCACCCGGCAACGGCACCCACTACGGTTGGCCCCTGGCGGAAGGGCGCCGGAATGCAGCGCCGCCCGGATGACCGAGCTGATGAGGGGGTGGCTTCTTGTCCGGCGAACGCGATCAACCAAGCGAGCCCGTCCGCGGTTCGGTCGCCATCTGCCTGACGGCCGTCGTGGCGGGCGTGGCGATCGGTTTCATCGGGGGCGCCTTCCGCTGGTGTCTGCAGACGGCGGACCGGTTGCGCATCGACCTCGTCGACTGGGCGCACGGTCTGCCCGGGCCGGGCTGGTTGGTGCCGATGGCCGCCGCGGCGGCGGGCGCGACGCTGGCGGCGTTGATCGTGCGGTGGGTGCCGCTGGCTGCCGGTAGCGGAATTCAGCACGTGGAGGCGGTCTTCCGCGGTGACGCCCGACCGCCGCTGCTTGTCCTGCTCCCGGCCAAGTTCATCGGCGGTGTGCTCGCGATCGGGTCCGGACTGGTGCTGGGCCGCGAAGGCCCCACGGTGCACATGGGGGCGGCGCTCGGCGCCGAGGCGGCACGGCGGGCCAGGCTCCCGGATCCCGACATCAGGATGATGCAGACCGCCGTGGGCGGCGCCGGCCTCGCGGTCGCCTTCAACGCCCCCATCGGGGGCACGCTGTTCGCGCTCGAAGAGGTGACGAAGTCCTTCCGGTTGCAGACGGTGCTGGCCACATTGTTCGCGGCCGCCGCCGCTGTCGGCTGCATGCGGTTCGTCCTGGGCAACGAGCCCGACTTCTTCGTCGAGGCGATGGCGGCGCCTGCGCTGGCGTGGCTGCCGCTGTTCGTGGTCTTCGGCCTGCTCACCGGATGTCTTGGCGCGGTGTACAACCGGCTGGTGTTGTGGTTCCTCGACCACGTCGGTGGGCTGCGGCGAATCCCGAAGGTCGCCAAGGCGGCCGTGATCGGCGCCGTCATCGGGCTGGCGATGTTCGTCTACCCGCTCGCGGTGGGCGGCGGAGACACGCTGACGCAGATGATCCTGAGCGGGCACGCCATCGTGCTACCGGTCGTCGTCGGATACCTGTTGGTGCGCTTGATCGCCGGGCCGCTGTCGTACTCGGCCGCTGTGC
This sequence comes from Mycolicibacterium pyrenivorans, assembly GCF_025821625.1. Classification (GTDB taxonomy): domain Bacteria; phylum Actinomycetota; class Actinomycetes; order Mycobacteriales; family Mycobacteriaceae; genus Mycobacterium; species Mycobacterium pyrenivorans. Next base: position 41,206 of record NZ_JACKSH010000123.1, on the reverse strand, counting down.
CGGGTGGGCTGTTCGCGCCGCTGCTCGCGGTCGGTGCTCTGTGGGGGCTGCTGTTCGTCGGAGTGTTCGACATGGTGTGGCCCGGCAATGCGGCCACCCTGGCCATCCCGATGGCGCTGGTCGGCATGGCGGCGTTCTTCGGGGCGACCGTTCGGGCGCCGGTGACGGGCATCGTGATCGTCATCGAGATGACGGCCACGACGGCGGTCGCCATCCCGATGCTGGCCGCCACCGCCGCGGCGGTGCTGGCCGCCGAACTCACCCGGTCGCCACCCATCTACGAATCTCTGCGGGAACGAATGTCGCCCGAAATGCCCCGCTGATCGCAGCTGTGCTGCTCAAGCGGCGGCCATCACCTCGCGCGCTGCCCGCTCGCCGGAACGGATCGCGCCGTCGACGAACCCCATGTTGACGTCTGAGGTCTCCGTGCCCGCCCAGTGGACGCGGCCGCACGGTTCCCGCAGCGCAGGGCCGAACTCCGTCAGCACCCCGGGTGGAGCGTGGCTGATCATCCCACCGCCCGAGTACCTTTCGACGGTCCAGTCCTGTTCGGTGTAGTCGACGTGTGACGGCTCAGCGGGGGAGAGGATGGACGGGTGTGGTCGGACGTTTGGCTGATCGTCCTCGGCGTGGTGGCCGGGGCGGCTCTGATCTGGGCCGGGCTCGTGGCCGCGTTGTGGATCGGCAAGCCCGACGAGGTCGGTGTCCGGGAAGCGCTGCGGTTGCTTCCCGACATGCTGAGGCTGTTGAAGCGACTGGCCGCCGACCCGGCGATGCCGCGCGGCGTCCGGGTTCGTCTCGCATTGTTGTTGGCGTACTTGGCGTTACCGATCGACCTGGTCCCCGATTTCATCCCCGTGCTGGGCTACGCCGACGACGCCATCATCGTCGCGCTTGTCCTGCGTTCGGTGACACGGCGCGCCGGCCCTGAGGCGGTGAAGAAGCACTGGCCCGGCACGCCCGAAGGGCTCGCCGCCGTGCGTCGGTTGTGCCGCCTTCGGTGAACCTGGGTGACCTGACGGTCACTCGTTACGATCGAGTGTCCGACGCAGCCGCTGGGTACTCGGTAGTGCTGCCCTCTCGTCCACGCGGGCACCGACGACGATCCCCGACCGAGGAGTTCCATGAGTTCCCAGACACCCCCCGACCGGACCGGCGCAGCCACCGCCGTCACCGAAGAGCCGGATCGGTTCACCATCGAGGTCGAGGGTCGCACGGTCGGGCTCGCCGACTTCTACGACCGCGACGGCCGGCGCGTCTTCCCGCACACCGAGGTGGTACCGCAGTACCAAGGCCGGGGGTTGGCAACGATTCTGGTCGCCGAGGCATTGCGCGTCACCCGTGCCGCTGGGCTGCGGATCGTGCCGACGTGCTGGATGGTGGCCGAGTTCATCGACAAGCATCCGGAATACGCCGATATCACCGATCGCGAGTAGGCGTTTTCAGCTGAAGTGCGTGTGCGGTCGGTCGAGTCGCACCCCGTCGACGGTGATGTCGAGTTTCTCGTTGTAGAAGGCGATCATGTTGGCGATCGCGGCGACTGCCGGCAGCGGGGTGTGGTAGGTCCACGCGATGTCGGCCTGTACGACGTCTCCGACGTGAGCCGACCAGTATCCCGACGTCACACCCTTGTACGGGCACAGGGTCTGGGTGCTCGAAGGCTCGAGATGATCGAACGCGACGTCGGTGCGGTCGATGTAATACCTTGTCGGCAAACCTGTTTCGAAGAGCAACACCGGACATGCGGTGTCGGCCAGTGTCACGCCGCCGAGTTCGACGGTGATATGGCGATGCGAGCGAAGGGCGTCGACCCGCGCGTAGGGGTTGCGGGGGTGGCCGTAGATCGGCTCGTCCTCCTCGTACCAGGTCAGCGGACCCCATTCGAATCGCACCAGTCCGGCGAGGTCGCCGCCGCCGTCGTCGAACACCCGCGCTGCCGACGCGTGCGTCTGGGATTTGCCGGTCAGGGAGAACATCCGCGACGGGCCGAACTGCACCCGCTGGGGATGGTCCTCGTCCCGCAGGAGACCGGCTCGGACGTCGGACAGGGGGATGTAGTACTGCGGGTAGTACGGCACTTCCCACACGTACCGCGCCGCCGTCGTGTCGAATACCAGCTCGTCGCCCAGGAAGCCGCGCACGCGCCGCGGCACGGGTTCGACGCGCCCGCGGATCGCGGCGGTCTGCGGATAATCGGCTGCCGGCGGTTCGGAGGTGGCGCTCACGTCAGACTCCTCGCTCCGCAACCCGGTCGCCGTACCGCGGTCGGACACGGCACAACCCGCAGATGCCGATCGTCATCATCTGCGGGCTGTGAATCCGTGGTCGGACAGTGGTCAGGCCGGGCAGTACGACTGGGTGGCCGCGCCGACGAAGAATCCGCTCTGTTCGACGGACCAGTTGGCGGGGCCGCTGATCTCCACCGCCACCTGTTCTGGAGGTTGGCCCGCCGCCACGTACTCGCACACCGCCTCGGCGAGCGCGATGGCGTCGTCGGCAGTCGAGAACGGGACGCCCTCGCCCTCGAGCGCTGCGATGAAGATGTCGTCGGTCTCGTCGGCGAAGGCCGGTGCGGCTGTCACGGCAGCGAGGCCGGCAGCGGCAACGGCCGCTGACAGGATGATCTTCCCCCGCATACGGACCCTCCTTGTTCGGTGATGACGGCATTACGTTACGCCGTGCCTCGAATCCTCGTTGTTATATCCCCGAAACCTCAGCGGCAAATAGTCGCAGCTCCGGAGAAAAGGCGCAAATCACACCAATGTGATTCACGTCGGTGAGATCGATTGTCCCTGTGAGGGGGGCCTCTTCCGCGACCCCTGAGCTGGAACGGCCGATTTTCTGTGAGCTGCCAGGAATCGACCCCGTTCAGCAATGGCGAAAATTCGAAAACTAATTGCGGGGTAAGCAAATCATTTGATGTGCGGCCTCATTTGAAAAAGGTAATCGCCGGCGAGGCTGCAGCAGAGCCGGCGCCGCGCTAAGACTCATCCGGAATCTGATGCCGCGATTGCGTGCGGGCAGGTGCGTCCGGGTCGTCGTCCTGGTGCTCCAGCTTCTGCTGCAGTTCGCGCTGTTCCTCGGTGGCTTTCGTGGCGTCCTCGGGCGTGGGCGCGGGAATGTTGTGCTGTTCCACGGGTGAGCCTCCAATTCATTCGACGTGCGGGCACCGGTTGGTTCTCCGAATCGGGGTCCGGCGAAACCCAATGCGCTGGACTTCCTCGAGACGGACCGCGGCATGGACCGCGCGCGGCTGCCCCTCGTCAGATGCGGACCACGCAGCGGATCGCGATCTGGTCCGTCTCACAGTGCCGGCACGTCAATGGCCGGACCTTCAGCCGCACATTCGCGATGCGCAGCGCTCGCTGGCACATCGGGTACGGGCATCCGCAGGACAGCGTGACCCACCATTGCGCCGGATGGGCGAGGGGATTGCAGAGTTTGTGACAGGCGCACAGGATGTCGGGTTCGAAGTCGAGTTCCGCCAGCGACGACTCGAGCATTGTGGTCACGGCCACCAAGGCTAAAGTCAGGGTCGAGACTTCTGCGGGAGGCGCGCGCAAGACATGCCGCACGGCTGTTGCGAACTCAATGCGTCGTGGCGCACCGAGGGGCGCACAGCCGCGGCGGATGTCAGCGGCTTACAACCGGATCCACTGCCCCAGGAACCAGAATCCCCAGCCGTCGCCGTTGCCCGCGGGCAGCGGCTGGACGCGATGTCCGTCCGTTGTGGATGAACGGCCGATAACCCTTGATTGACAAGGAGTTTCGGCTCAGCGGGCACCGCTGACGTGCGCACCGGCGTCTCCCGGGAGTCGCAGCGTTTCCACGATCGTCACCGCCAGCAGGACGCCGAGCGCGACGAACGCCCATGTGTAGGACGCGAGCACCGTCACCAGCAGGGCGGCGATGGCGATGCCCAGGCCCGCGGCCAGCTCCTGCACGGCGGCGTTGAGCGTGTTCGCGTGGGTGAGGTCCTCGCCATCGACGTCGGCGAAGGCCAGGCTGTTGTACGCCGTGAACCCGATCGAGCGCAGCGCGCCGCTGACGTAGAGCACGGCGACGATGACGGCCGTGGGCATGCCCGGGTGCAGGACCGCCAACAGACCGAACCACCCCACCGACAGCACGGCGTTGACCAGCAGCACGCGCTTGATGCCGAAGCGCCGCATGAGCGGTGTGGTGATCGGTTTGATCGTCAGGTTGCCGATGAACAGCGCGGCCACCATCAACCCCGCGGTGAAGGCAGACCAGCCGAACTCGAGCTGGAACAGCAGCGGGAGCAGGAACGGCACCGCGGTGATGACCAGCCGGTACAACGACCCACCCGAGACGGTGATGCGCAGTGTGCGCACCCTCAGCACCGTCAACTCGACCAGCGGCGAGGTCGTCCGGCGCAGATGCCACACCGCGGCGGTCAGACAGCCGACCGCCACCAGGGCCCCGGCCGCCACGACGCTCCAGTCGGTTCCGCTGACCCGGATGTGTTCGAGGCCGACGAGCGCTGCGGTGATCCCGGCACCCAACAGCAGTAGCCCGCGCCAGTCGAAGGGCTTCACCGACGGTGCGGGTCCACCCCGAATCAGCTTGAGCGCGAGCAGAAACCCCACGATGCCGATCGGGATGTTGACGAAGAAGATCCACCGCCACGATCCCAGGGTGGCGATGGCGCCGCCCAGCACCGGGGCCACCACCGGCGCGGCGAGCGCGGGCCACGTCAGCATGGCGATGGCCCGGACCAGGTCGGCCTTGGTGCTGGAGCGCAGCACCGCGAGCCTGCCGACGGGCACCATCATCGCGCCGCCGACGCCCTGCGCCACCCGCATCACGACGAGCATCGGCAGTGACGCGCTCACCGCGCACCCGACCGAGGCGACGGTGAACACCGCGATCGCGGCGAGGAACACCGGCCGGATGCCGAACCTGCCGGCAATCCAACCACTGGCCGGAATCAGCACCGCGACGGTCACCAGGTACGCCGAGATGGCCACGTTGACGTCGACGGCGGCGACGCCGAACGAGGCGGCGATCGCCGGGATGGCGGGGGCGATGATGGTGGCGTCGAGGATCTCCATGAAAAAGGCCCCGGCAACAAGCAATGCCATCCCCCTCGGGAATGAGGAGGATGGCATCGATGGCCGGGCGTCGGGCACGGCTACCCAACCTAACGGGGCGCGGCCGACTGAGCCGCACACCCACGGTCAGCGTGAGCAGTCGAGCGAGACGGTCACCTTCGGCGTGGGGGTGCGGGTGAAGACGTTGATGTCGTCGTCGTTGATGGGGAAGGGCTGCTTGGCGACCGGGTGGTTGCGCACCCCGAGAATCGAGCATTCGGCCAGCGGAGCGCTGCCGATGCGGCTGACCCGGACGTCGAATCCCTGCGCCCGGAGCTGGCTGATGGTCGTCGAGGCCCCTCCGCCCTGCTCCGGGGCGGCCTGCGCCGGAGCGGCGAAGGCCAACAGGGCGCCGAGGGGCAGGATGCCGGCTGCGATGAACTTCTTCATGGTGGATCTCCCTACATTGCTGGGTCACTGCCGTGACCGCGGTGAAAATTTGACTGACACCATGGTCGCGAGCCACAACACTGCAACGCTTGGAGCTTCCATGGAGATTCCATGGAGAACTGCGGCGGAGGTCAGAGGCCGCCGGGGAAGTGGGTGTCGACCTCCGGTGCGACTAACGTCGGGCTCACTGGTGCCTCGCTTCGACGGCAATCTCCGGCTCCGACGATCCGGATGGCACTTGAGATCGTACGATGAGCTCGCATGCCGGGTCGGAACTCCGATAACCTGTACGCACTGTCCGCAATCGACAACGTGCCTGGTTCAGACTGCAGCCTCGCGAGATGATTCGCGACCGCCCCGACGGTCGCCACCATGAGATGAGGCCCCAGGACGTGCAGCAATTCACCGAAGCCCAGGTTGACGGCGCCACCGTCGTCACCGCTGTCGGTGCTGTCGACATGCTGACCGCACCGCAGCTTCAGGACGTCATGACCGCAGCGCTGCGACGTAAGCCCGCCGGCCTGATCCTCGATATGACTCAGGTTGATTTTCTCGGTTCGGCAGGCATGCAGGTCCTGATGGCCATGCGCAATCAATTTGGGCCCGAGACGAGATTCGCCGTGGTCGCCGACGGTCCGGCGACCAGTCGCCCGCTGAAGATCACCGGAATCGCCGACTTCATCGAACTGTTCTCCACCTTGGATGTCGCGCTGACGAACTTCACCCACTGAGCCGGGCGGCGGTACGTCACCCGGACTTCGGTGTTTGAACCTTGTCCGCGGCGGGAACAGACGCTTCGCTGAGCGGTCTCGCCGCTCCCCGGACTCGACCGCTGCCGGTCCCGGGCAAGAACTCTGGAAGGGTCGCATTCCTCGTGGGTGACAACAACTCAGGTCCCGAAGAAGCCGTCAAGGGTGTCGTCGAAGGCGCCAAGGGCAAGGCCAAAGAGGTCATCGGCGTGGTCACCGGACGGGATGACCTGCAACGCGAGGGCGAGGCCCAGCAGGACAAGGCCGACGCAGAACGGGAGGCCGCAGAGAAGGAGGCCGAAGCCGAGGCCGCACGCGCAGCCGCCAAGGCATCCGAGGAACGGCAGAAGGCCGAGCAGTAGCGGCCCGGCGGTGAGGGCCATCCGCAGCAGGTCGGCTGACAGCCGACAGTTCTCGATCGCGTCGACGTCGTTGGCGATCTCCTGTCGCACCCGTGGCACCGAGATCGTGGTGTCGGTGTGCGGTGAGGTCGACGCCGCCAACGCCAAGGAATTCGCCCATAGCGTCCGCGAGGCGTCGGGTTCACGGTCCGGGCTCGTTCTTGACCTCTCCGAAGTGCCGTTCCTGGCCTTCGACGGCGTCTCCGCGCTGTACGCGATCAGCGCCCATCTGCTGCGGGAGGACGTGCCGTGGTGTGTCGTCGCGAGCCCGGCGGTCTCGCGCGTGTTGAGGCTGTGCGATCCCGAAAGGCTCATCCCGCTGGCGGGGGTCGTACCCCTCCGCAGCGCCGAACCGGCCTGAATCCCGCCTGATTACTGGCGGCGGTCAGTCCACTCAGCGAACTATCCGCCCCAACAGGATCCGGCGAGGGCGCGGGCCATTGCCCGCACTTCCGCAGTGCCTTTGGTTATGCGCGAATTCGCGGTCGCGTCCCGCTGTGATTTAGCACTCACTTTCTTCGCCAAAGCTAAGAAACTGTTATCTGGCCTTTTTGGTCACACCGCGCGGATTCGGTTGCCAGGAAGGTGACACTGCTGTTCACAAGTTGTTCACGAATTGCTGGCGAAATATAACAAATTAATAACCAAGAGTTTCTTAAGTACCTCCTGAGAGGCGTTGACGCTGCGGTGAAGTGAGCCGATTTCGTCGCGATTGACCGTGAATCTCGCTGGCTACACTCGACTCAGGTCGCGCCCGGACGGGCGGTAACGACAGGAATCTAGGACCGGCGCAGTTCAGGTCGGCGGAGGTACCACGACAGATGGCAAACATTTTGGTGCCGATGGGGCATTTGATTCGCGATGGCGATTCTGGCTCGCATGGGGCGCACGAGGCGCTTGTGGACACTGGGCAGGGCGCCGTCGTTCTCGAACGCCGCACCGCGGTCGGCCACGGCCCGATCGGCGACATCGCCGTCGGCGAGGCCGGCGTGGTCGTGACCAACTTCGGAGCCGACAGCGTGTCGATCCTCGACCCGGCGGGCCTGGCGCACGCAGACGTCGTGCACCTCGCCGGTGAGCCGAACGCCGTCGTCGTCACCGAGGACCGTGCCTACGTGGCCACCGCCTCCGCCAGCCACGACGACGTGTCGGTGATCGACCTCGACACCAGGACGGTCGTCGCGACCTTCCCGGTGGCCTTCGGCGTCACCGCGCTGACCGCGGGCCCCGACGGCAAGCGGATCTACGCCGGGCGGACCGCCGACGACCGCGTCGACATCACCGTCATCGACGTCGTCGCCGAGCGTGTCGGCACCATCGACATCGGCCACGGACCTGCCGCCTGCATCGACGCGCTTCGGGTGGATTCCGACGGGAAGCGCCTGTATGCCGCGGTGACCGATGCCGTGGGCAGCCGACTGGTCGTCGTGGACGCGGAGACGTCAAGGGTGCAACGTGTGATCGGGGTCGGCTCACCGATCCGCGACATCGCCTGTGCCGGCGGCGCGGTCTACGTGCTGACCTCCGACCGTGCGGTCGGCGGTGCGGTGCACGTGGTCGACCTGTCGACCGGCAAGGTGACCGACACCGTCGAACTCGGTGGCGCTCCCACGCAGTTGGTGATGAGTCCGGATCAGGGCCGTGCGTACGTCGTCGACTACGACCGTGTCGCGGTGCTGTGCACGCTGAGCCTCGAGGTGCTCGATTCGTTGTCGGTCGACGCGCGCCCCTCCTGTGTGGCATCCGGCGTCGACGGCTCGCAGCTCTACGTCGCCGACTATTCCGGCGCCGTCAACGTGTTCGCGGTCGAGTCGACGATGGAGATGCTGTACTCGCAGTTCCTCGCGACCGACCCGATCGCCGTGGGCATGCCGCGGTCCCTGCAGCCCGCCGCGGTGTAGCTGAGGGCGGAAGTCGCTCAGCGCCACTGGTATCGGGTCTTCGGTCGGCCCGCCTTACCGTAGGCGGCATTGCGGCCGACGGTGCCCTCGTCGGCCAGTCGCTCGAGGTAGCGCCATGCGGTCACGCGTGACACCCCGATCTGTTTGGCCACTTCGTCTGCCGTCATGCCGTCGTCGGAATCCCTGACGGCGCGGGCGATGTCGTCGTTGGTGCCGGCAGCCGCGCCCTTCGGCGCCGCCGCGCGGTCCGACCCGACGCGGAGCTCGGACAGCGCGCGGTCCACCTCGGCCTGGCTGGCCGCGTCGATTCCCGCGGGCAACGCCTCACGATAGCGCTGGTAACGCTCGAGCCGGTCCCGGAAAGCGGCGAACGTGAAAGGCTTGAGCAGATACGCCAGCGCACCGTGTCCCACAGCGGCGCGCACCATCTCGAGGTCGCGCTCCGAGGTGATCGTGATGATGTCCGGCGCCGGGCGTAACCCGGACAGCGCCGAGGCGAGCGCGATGCCACTGGCGTCGGGCAGCCCGATGTCGAGCAGCACGAGGTCGATCGGGAAGTCCGAAGCCGCGGCCTCGGACGCGGCGCGCATCGCCTCCCGCGCGGTATGGGCGACCGCAGCCACCGAAAAGCCCGGTATACGGCCGAGATAGGACTGATGCGCCTCGGCGATCAGCGGTTCGTCCTCGACGATCAACACCGTGATCACGGGGCGGGCACCCTCACCGTCACGACCGAGCCGTACGTCACGTCCGCGGTCAGCACCCCGTGATGACGCTTGACGACCTGGGCCACCAACGCCAGACCGAGCCCGTGCTGGTCGGCGTCGGAGTCGGATTTCGTCGAGTATCCCCGGCGCATGGCCTTCTCGAAAGTGTTGGCGTCCATGCCTTCTCCGCTGTCGGCCACCCGGATCAGCAGCCCGTCGTCACCCTGGCCGACAGTGACCTCCACCCACGGATCCGCGCGGTCGCACGCGTCCATCGCGTTGTCGATCAGGTTGCCGAGCACCGTCACCATCTCCTGGCCGGTCAGCAGGTCGGTGTCGGCGGGCAGGTAGGTGTCCTCGGTGACGGTCAGTTCGATGCCCCGCTCGTCGGCCTGAGCCGTCTTGCCCAGAAGCAGGGCCACCAGCGCGGGTTCACCCACGGCGGCGGACAGTCGGTCGACCAGGCGCTGGGACAGTTCCAGGTCGGCGGTGGCGAAGCTGACGGCGTCGGCGGCACGGCCCATCTCGACCATGGTGACGACGGTGTGCAGCTTGTTGGCGGCCTCGTGAGCCTGTGATCGCAGCGAATCGGTGAGCACCTTGAGTGAATTGAGTTCGCCCAGCGCGCCCTGTAATTCGGTGCGGTCGCGGATGGTGACGACCTCGGAACCGTCGCCGTCCTGCCCGCTCGGGTCGTGGACGGAGGAGCGGTTGACCACGAGCACCCGGTCGTCGGTGACGTGGACTTCGTCGCGGGCGCCGGGGTTGTGGGTGCGCAGGAACTCCGGCAGATCCGAACGGTCGACGTCGCCGGGAGGCAGCGCCAGCAGCCGGCGGGCCTCGTCGTTGACCAGGGCCACCCCATCCCGGTCGAGCACGATCAGCCCCTCGGACACCGAATGCAGGATCGCGTCGTGGTGCTCGTACATCACCCGCAGTTCGTCGGGCCGCAGCCCACGGGTCTGCCGCAGCAGCCTGCGCCGGATCGCCCACACCCCGGCGAACGAAACCGCAAGCGCGCCAAGGCTCACCACCGCGATGATGGGCCACTGCGCGCGCCAGCGGTCTGCCAGGCTCCGCTGCAGGATGCCTGCGGACACCAGCCCGACGATGTCACCGGAGGAACCGCGCACCGGCGCCACAGCGCGGATCGACGGACCCAGCGTGCCGGTGTACACCTCGGTGAACGTCTCGCCGCGAAGCGCAGGCTCGATGGTGCCGAGGTAATCGCCGCCGATCTGGGACGGGTCGGTGTGGGTGAACCGGGTCCGGTCCGGCGCCATGATCGTGATGAACGCGATGTCGGTGTGCGTGCGCACCGCCTCGGTCACCGGTTGCAGGATCTCGGTGGCCCTGCCTTCCTCGATCGCCGCCGCCGTCGACGGTGAATCGGCCAGTGCGGTGGCGATTCCGAGGACCTGCTGCTCGGCGGCCGCATCGCCGTCGCGGCGCGCGTCCAGGATCGCCAGCGCGCTCCCGGCCGCCACGATCAGCGCGATCACCAGGATCTGCAGCGCGATGGCCTGTCCGGCCAGCGACCGCGGCCACGCCCTGTGGCGCAGCAGGGGTCGCGTGCGTCGCATCGTGCCGAGCGCCTTTCCGGTGAACGTAATGAACTAAAACGTGACCTGGCTCACGTCCTCGCCGACCATCCTTTCAGACCGCTTTTCCACCGAGTCCCAGGTGGAGTGAAAGGAAGAAGCCATGACGACCACGATGGACAAGCCGCCGGCGCCCGAGGCGCCCAAGCGGCGCGACCGCACCCACTGGCTCTACATCGCGGTGATCATCGCGGTGATCGCCGGAGTCGGCGTCGGCATCCTCGCCCCCGAGGTCGGCAAGAGCGTGGGTGTCCTCGGCACCATGTTCGTCGACCTGATCAAGATGATGATCGCCCCGGTGATCTTCTGCACGATCGTGCTGGGCATCGGGTCGGTCCGCAAGGCGGCGACGGTCGGCAAGGTCGGCGGGCTGGCGTTCGTCTATTTCCTGGCGATGTCCACCTTCGCGCTGGCGATCGGACTGGTCGTCGGAAACCTGCTCCACCCCGGCACCGGCCTCAACCTCTCGGAGAGCCAGGCGGGCAAGGGCGCCGAACTCGCCGAGAAGGCCCACGAATCCGGCGGCCTGCTGGACTTCATCCAGGGGATCATCCCGACGTCGTTGTTCTCCTCGCTGACCGAAGGCAGCGTCCTGCAGGCGCTGTTCGTGGCCCTGCTGGTCGGCTTCGCACTGCAGGGTCTCGGCTCGGCGGGCGAGCCGATCCTCCGCGGGATCGAGCACCTGCAGAAGCTGGTGTTCAAGGTACTGATCATGATCCTGTGGCTGGCGCCCATCGGAGCGTTCGGCGCGATCGCCAACGTGGTCGGCCAGACCGGGTGGGCCGCTGTCGGACAACTGATGGCGCTGATGCTCGGGTTCTACCTGACCTGCACGATCTTCGTGTTCGGTGTGCTCGGCTCCCTGCTGCGCGTGGTGTCGGGTGTGTCGATCTTCAAGTTGGTGCGGTACCTGGCCCGCGAGTACCTGCTCATCGTCTCGACGTCGTCGTCGGAGTCCGCGCTGCCCCGCCTGATCGCCAAGATGGAGCACCTCGGCGTCGACCGCTCGACCGTGGGAGTCGTTGTCCCGACCGGATACTCGTTCAACCTGGACGGCACCGCGATCTACCTGACGATGGCGTCGCTGTTCATCGCCGGAGCCCTGGGTGACCCGCTGTCACTCGGTGAGCAGATCGGCCTGCTGGTGTTCATGATCGTCGCCTCCAAGGGTGCGGCGGGAGTGACCGGCGCCGGACTGGCGACCCTGGCGGGCGGGCTGCAGGCCCACCGGCCCGACCTGCTCGACGGCGTCGGCCTGATCGTCGGGATCGACCGGTTCATGTCCGAGGCGCGGGCGCTGACCAACTTCTCCGGCAACGCCGTGGCCACCCTGCTGGTCGGGTCGTGGACCAAGACCATCGACAAGGACAAGGTCGACAACGTTCTGGCGGGCCGGGATCCGTTCGACGAACTCACCATGGTGGACGACGATCACGGCTCGCGCGCCGACGAACCGACGCAGGAGAAAACCCCTGCGGCGGTGTAGGGCGCGTACAGAGAAGGCCCGGCCGGATCCCTTCCCGGCCGGGCCTTTTCGCGCGCCCGCCGAGGCCTTTTTCGCGGCCCGCCGAGGCCTTTGCCGCGCCCGCCGAGCGTACGGATTGTGACGAGTCCAGGGCCGGATCCCGTCATAAACCGTACTTTCGGCGCACCGGCCGGGGTGTCAGCCGGTGCAGTCCAGCGACACCGAGATCGACTGGTGCACGACGACGTCGATCACGTCCCGGTCGCGGAAGCGCCGGTGGCCGTGGCCGAAGCCGTCATCGTCGACGACCACCGGTCGGGTGACCTGCTGGGGATTGCGGACGCCGGTGACGACGCACTCACCGATGGGTGCGCTGCCGATCCGATCGATGTTGACCTGATAGCCCGCCAGCTCGAACTGCTCGATGACGACCCACGGGTTCTGCGGTTGAGCCGTCGCGACCCCTGCGGGGCCGGCCACCACGCCTAGTGCCGTCACGGCCGATATCCATGCCTTGCGCATCGTCGAGCCTCCGTCGACCCCGACCTACTGCTTACATCGCTTGCAGACAGAGACACGTTTCGCGGCGGCAAAAGGTTCAGCGGTCGGCGCGCTGGTAGGCGGTGACCACGGCGGCCCCGCCCAACCCGATGTTGTGCTGCAGCGCCGCGGTGACGTTGTCGACCTGCCGCTTGTCGGCGGTGCCGCGCAGCTGCCAGGTCAGCTCGCTGCACTGCGCCAGGCCGGTCGCGCCGAGCGGATGGCCCTTGGAGATCAGGCCGCCGGACGGGTTGACGACCCACCGTCCGCCGTAGGTGGTGTCGTCGGCGTCGATCAGCTTGGGCGCCTCACCCGGCCCGCACAGGCCGAGGGCCTCGTAGAGCATCAGCTCGTTGGCCGAGAAGCAGTCGTGCAGCTCGATCACCTGGAAGTCCTCGGGACCCAGCCCGGACTGCTGGTAAACCTGTTGGGCGGCTTGAACATTCATGTCATGGCCGATGATGTTGGCGGCGCTGCCGTCGAAGGTCGACGCGAAGTCGGTGGTCATGGCCTGCCCGACGATCTCCACGGCCTGCCCCGCCAGGTCGTGCCGGGCGACGTAGTCCTCGCTGGCCAGCACGACAGCCGCCGATCCGTCGGAGGTCGGGGAGCACTGCAGCTTGGTCAGCGGGTCGGAGATCATCTTGGCGGCCAGGATGTCGTCGAGGGTGTACTCGTCCTGGAACTGCGCGTACGGGTTGTTCACCGAGTGCTTGTGGTTCTTGTAGCCGATCTTGGCGAAGTGTTCGGCGGTGGTGCCGTATTTCTTCATGTGCTCGCGGCCGGCCGCGCCGAACATCCACGGCGCGACGGGAAACGTGAACTCGTCGATCTCGGCGAGCGCCTTGATGTGCCGGCCGAGCGGAGACTCCCGGTCCTGGGCGCCACTGCCCAGCGAGCCCGGCTGCATCTTCTCGAAGCCCAGCGCGAGCACGCAATCGGCCAGCCCGCCGCGGATGGACTGCGCGGCCAGATACAGCGCGGTCGACCCGGTGGAACAGTTGTTGTTGACGTTGACGATCGGGATGCCGGTCATGCCGAGCTCGTAGAGAGCCCGCTGACCCGACGTGGAGTCGCCCGTGCAGTAGCCGACATAGCCCTGCTCGATCTCGGTGTAGTCGATGCCGGCGTCCTGCAATGCCTTGGTGCCCGACTCGTTGGCCATCTGGGGGTAGTCCCAGCCCTCACGTCGGCCCGGCTTCTCGAACTTCGTCATGCCGACGCCAACGACAAAAACACGGCCCATGGTCTGATCCCTTCGCTGCATTGCGGTCACCATCAACCTAACGCCGCTAGCCGTACTGCAGCCACCAGTTGTGCAGCTCCTCGAGGTCGGGCCCCTGGGCGTCAGCCAGAAGCAGGCCCTCGTTCTTCGTCCACACCACGTCGGGGCCGTCGTTGTAGGTGCCGCAGGCGATCTGGCCGGCAACCTGATCGGGCGTCTCGGTGTAGTGCCACGTCGTCGGCGATTCGACGCCGCTGCCGGGGCACTGCAGCAGCTCGGAGTTCACCCCGACCGCTTCGTCGAAACCGGCATCGAGGGCCGCCTGGTCATCGAACAGCGAATACCGGGTGCTCTGTGGACCGCCGGGGGTGCTCGCCGGTCCGCAGTCCACCGTCGCCAGCGCAGTAGTCGCCGGCGGGCTGATCGGCTCGCAGTTGGAGCTGTCGTGCCCCCCGGACAACTGCGCCATCAGCTGGTCGTCGTAGGACTCGGTCTGCGGCGGCGGCGGCGCGGTCGTGGTCCTGGTGCGGCGGGTGGGCTCACGCGACGCGGTGGTCTCGGCCGACGGAGTGCTGGTGCGGGTGGCCACCGGTCCGGACGTCGATTCGTCGGGCTTGACCACCCACCAGATGCTCAGCCCGCCAAGCACGACGACGAACACCGCGGCCGCCGCGATGATCAGGGCCCACGGGGGCTTCGCGCCGCCGCCGGGCGGGCCCGGTGGCGGGCCCCAGCCCGATGGGGGTGCACCGGGCGGCGGGCCCCAACCGGGCGGCGGGCCCCAACCGGGCGGCGGTGGCGGGTACGGAGAGCCTGGCGGTGGTGGCGGCGGGGCGGTCATCGGCGCTCCTCGGATGAGTTTTCGCTGGTGACCACACCCTATTCCCAGGTGTCCGCTCACACAGGGTCAACCGGGTTGACGGTTTTGCGCCCACCCCGGCAGCGAGGTGGTGTAGATCTGTTTAGAACGTGTTCTAGTTTCCCTCCCGGGAGGAGACGACATGGCACTGCGCGTGGTGCAGTGGGCGACCGGCGGAGTCGGCGTCGCTGCCATCAGGGGTGTGCTGGAGCATCCCGACCTGGAACTGGTCGGGTGCTGGGTGCACTCGCAGGCCAAAGCCGGCCGCGACGTCGGCGAGATCGCCGGCACCGACCCACTCGGCGTGGTCGCGACCAACAGCGTCGAGGAGATCCTGGCGCTGGACGCCGACGCCGTCATCTACACCCCGCTGATGGCCAACCCCGACGAAGTCGCGTCCCTGCTGAGGTCGGGCAAGAACGTCGTCACGCCGGTGGGCTGGCTGTATCCCAGTGAGCGAAGCGGTGCTCCGCTGCGGCAGGCCGCGCTCGAGGGCAACGCGACATTGCACGGAACCGGCATCGCTCCCGGAGGCATCAGCGAGAAGTTCCCGCTGATGCTGTCGGCGATGTCGACGGGGGTGACGTTCGTTCGCGCCGAGGAGTACTCCGATCTGCGCACCTACGAGGCACCCGATGTGCTGCGCCACGTCATGGGGTTCGGCGAGACACCGGACAAGGCGCTGACGGGGCCGATGCAGAAGATGCTCGACGCGGGTTTCATCCAGGCCGTCCGAATGTGCGTGGACCAGTTGGGGTTTGCGGCCGACCCGAAGGTGCGGGCGTCGCAGGAGATCGCCGTCGCCACGGCGACGATCGACTCGCCGCTGGGCCCGATCGAACCCGGGCAGGTCGCCGGCCGCAAGTTTCACTGGGAGGCGCTCGCCGACGGCGAGGTCGTGGTGCGGGTGACGGTGAACTGGTTGATGGGCGAGGAGAACCTCGACCCCCCATGGTCGTTCGGCCCGGAGGGGCAGCGTTACGAGATGCAGGTGTGCGGCAACCCGGACTTCACGGTGTCGGTCAAGGGTTTTCAGTCCGACGTCGGCGGTGAGGGCCCCGAGTACGGTGTCGTCGGCACCGCCGCGCACTGCGTGAACTCGGTGCCCGCGGTGTGCGCGGCCCCGGCAGGCATCGCCACCTACCTCGACCTGCCGCTGATCAGCGGAAAGGCTGCCCCGCGCTTTCGCTGACTAACATCGCCTTCATGCCAGGACCCCATCTGATGGAGCAGTCGCGCGCGATCCCCGTCGACGTCGACACCGCCTTCCGGCGCACGCTGCCGATGCCGCTGCCCACACTGTTCAGCCGGTGGTACGGACCGATCTCCCCGGTGAAGGACGTCCGCGACCAGGACGGGGAATGGGGGACAGCCGGGCAGACCCGAACCGTGGTCCAGGTCGGCGGCGGCAGCATGCGTGAGGAGCTGACCCTCGTCGACGCCCCGAACGTTCTCGGCTACACGCTGTCGGGTGTCACCGGCCCGCTGGCGCCGTTGGTGGACCACATCGACGGCGAATGGCGGTTCGCACCCGTCGGCACGGGCACCGAGGTGACCTGGCGGTGGGTCGTCCACCCGAAGTCCGCGGCCGCCGCTCTGGCGATGCCTGCGTTCGCGAGGCTGTGGCGCGGCTTCGCGCGCCAGGCCCTCGAGCAGCTGTCCGCCGAGCTGCTGCGCTGATGGCGGAGGATCGAGCGCTGGTCCTGGCCGGTGGGGGACTGGCCGGAATCGCGTGGGAAACCGGTGTCCTGCTGGGGATCTCCGACGAGGTTCCCGAGGCGGCTCAGGCGCTGCTGGGCGCCGACGTGTTGCTCGGCACCTCCGCGGGGTCGACGGTGGCCGCTCAGCTCGGCAGCGGGGTGTCGCTCGACGAGTTGTTCGCCCGGCAGGTGTCGGAGACGGGTGGAGCGCACGAGATACATCCGGGCGTCACGATCGACGCCATCACCGAGCTGTTCCTGAGCGCGATGCTCACCCCGGGCGCGACGAAGGAACAGAAGCTGCAGAAGATCGGTGCGGTGGCCCTGGACGCCTCCAGGCGGCCCGACGCCGTCGCCGAATCGGTGCGCCGCGAGGTGATCGCACGACGTCTGCCGTCCCACGACTGGCCGCAGCGGACCCTGCGTATCACCGGAATCGACATCGCCACAGGCGAACTCGTCGTGTTCGACAACGAGTCCGGCGTCGAACTGGTCGACGCGGTGGCCGCGAGCTGCGCGGTGCCCGGGGCGTGGCCGCCGGTCACCATCGGTGATCGTCGCTTCATGGATGGCGGGGTGGGCAGCACGGTCAACATCTCGGCGGTGCAGGACTGCGGCGTCGCGGTCGCCCTGGTGCCGTCCGGGCAGGACTCGCCGTCGCCGTGGGGGACGGCCGCGGCCGAGGAGATCGGCGCATTTCCCGGAGCGAGCCTCGCGGTGTTCGCCGATCCCGAGTCGATCGCCGCCTACGGGCCCAACCCCTTGGACCCGGCCTGCCGCGCGCCGTCGGCGGAGGCGGGCCGCGCCCAGGGACGCCGGGAGGCGTCTCGGGTGGCCCGGTTCCTAGGGCTCTGAGGACCTCTCCTCGAGGGCGTCGAGGGCGTCGAGCGCCGCGTCCGCGAGTGCCTGTCCGATGTCGATGACCTCGTTGGCGCGGTGGAAGTCCAGGCTGCGGCACACCGTGCGCGGGACCTCGATCAGCAGATCGGGGGGATAGGCCGCCAGCGTGTGACGGGCCAGCGCGGCCTGGGCGATGTCGATCGTGCGGTTGAGGACCTCGAACCCACCCAGCTTGGGCACGACGGGCAGGCTCGGTTCCTCGCCGGTCTCCTCGTCCTCGGACGCGATGAAGCGATCCAGCACGGTGCGACCCGTGGGCGTGTCCAGCAGGGATCGCGCGGCCTTGGTGTCCAGCAGCGACGACGTGCTGCGCCACATGCGGTTGAGCCATTCCGCGGTGCGCCGGGATTCCCGCTCGTCGTGGTGGGCGTCGGGGTCATCCCCGGACAGGCTGACCGCGATCGTCGCGTCCGCGTTGACCGCGGCGATGGGCGCCATCGGGATCGGGTCGAGGATGCCGCCGTCGGCGAGTAGCCGGCCGTCCAGCACATGGGGCGTGATGACACCGGGGATGGCGATGGATGCCCGGATCGCGTCGTCCACCGGACCGCGCTGCATCCAGACCGACTTCCCGGTGATCAGGTCGGTGGCCACCGACGTGAACGGCACCGGCAGTTCCTCGATGGTGACCTCACCCAGGATGTCGCGGACCGCCTCGAGGATGCGCTCCGCGCGCAGCACACCCGCCGAGGTGATCGACGGATCGAGGAGTCGCAGCACCGCGCGCTGTGTCAAAGAGCTTGCCCACAAAGCATATTCGTCGAGTTTTCCGGCCGCTTCCAGCCCGCCCACCAACGCCCCCATCGAGGAGCCGGCGATGCCGACGATCTCGTGACCCCGCTCGTGCAGCTCGTTGATCACGCCGATATGCGCGTAGCCACGGGCCCCGCCGCTGCCCAGCGCCAGTGCAACCCGCATGGATCTCATTCTGCGCCCTCGCGGAGCCGACATGTTGACATGCAGCCATATGGCTGCCTATTCTCGAACATGCAGCCGCCAGGCTGCATATGTGGGAGAACTGGAGACATGGACGAGGTGTTCAAGGCGCTCGCCGACCCGAGCCGGCGACGCCTTCTCGACAGCTTGAACGCCCGCAACGGGCAGAGCTTGAGGGAACTGTGCGCCGGGCTCGACATGGCCCGGCAATCGGTGAGCAAGCACCTCAAGGTGCTCGAGGACGCCAACCTCGTCAGCATCGTGTGGCGCGGCAGGGAGAAGCTGCACTACCTCAACGCCGAGCCGATCAACGCCATCGCCGACCGCTGGATCACCCACTACGACCGAGTGCGGGCACAGACGCTCGCCGACCTCAAGACAGTATTGGAGCGAGAATCCATGGGACACAACGACGCCGCCGACAGCACCGACTTCGTCTACACCACCTATATCCGGACCACGCCGCAGCGGCTCTGGCAGGTGGTCACCGACCCGGTGTTCTCGGCGCGCTACATGGGCCACGGCCTGGTTTCCGACTGGAACGTCGGGTCGACGTTCGACTGGCGCGACGGTGATCTGAACATCACCGGCCCCGAGCAGGTGATCCTGGAGTCCGATCCGTACCGGCGGTTGGCGTTCACCTTCCACACGTTCACGTCCGAGTTGACGGCCGTCGGCCTGTCACCCGAGGTCATCGAGCAGGCCGCCGCCGAGCCCAGGTCGAAGGTGACGTTCGATATCGAGCCCGTCGACGACGGCCGCGTCAAGCTGACCGTCATCCAGACCGGGTTCCCGCCGGGAAGCATTGTGCGTCAACTCGTCTCGGGCGGCTGGCCGTCGAAGCTGTCCGATTTGAAGAGCGGCCTCGAATCAGAGACTGCACCGGTCGGCAGCAGCTAACCGCAGAGTGCGTCGGCGGCCGCCTCGACCGCGACGATGACCGCGGACTGCCGGCCTGGCGACAGGTCCGACCACCGTTCGTCGAACGTTCCGGGACCGACGGATTCGGCGGTCTGAACCGACTTCAGGTACGGCTCGATCTGCGTCTTGGGGTCGCCGCCCTGTTGGTCCATCCAGGTCCTCGCGGCCAGGCACGCCTGGAAGTAGTCGTCCTCGGTGGACTCCGCGGGAGCCCCGACCGCGGTGGTCACCCCGCCGGGGGACACCCCGACCTCCCCGGGTGCCACCGGGGTGGGGGTCGCTGATGACGTGGGCGAAGCGGTGGGTGCCGACGTGGGTTCCGGTTCGGTGCTCGACGAGCATCCGGACAGAACCACCGAAGCCGCGACGACGAGGCCGGCGACACCCATGACGTACCTAGGCATGCCGACAATCTATGCAACGGCCCTCGATGTGCCCATCCCCGGCCGGGATCACGTCACCGGTCCTCCAGAACCGCTTTCAGGAAAGTGCGCGTGCGCTCGTGTTCGGGCTCGTTGAAGATCTTCGCCGGGGGGCCGTCCTCGATGATCACCCCGTTGTCGAACATCAGAATCCGATCGGAGACGTCGCGCGCGAAGTGCATCTCGTGCGTCACGATCAGCATGGTGATGTCGGTGGTGTCGGCGATGTCGCGCAGGACGGCCAGCACGTCGACGACCAGCTCGGGGTCGAGTGCGGAGGTGACCTCGTCGAGCAGCAGGATGTCGGGTTCCATCGCCAACGCCCGCGCGATCGCCACGCGTTGCTGCTGCCCGCCGGACAGGGTCGTGGGGTGCGCGTCGACGAAGTCGGCCAGGCCGACCTTGTCCAGCAGTTCGGTGCCGCGGGTGCGTGCCTGATCCTTGGGCAGGCCCAGCACCGACATCGGCGCCTCCATCAGGTTCTCGATCACCGTCATGTTCGGGAACAGATTGAACTGCTGAAACACCATTCCGATGCGGCGACGGACCCGCCGTAGATGCCGCTCCGAGGCCGGCACGAGACGAGCGCCGCGACGCTCGTGGGTCAACGGTTCGCCGTCGACCCAGATGACGCCGTCGGTGACCCGCTCCAGCGTCATCAGCAGGCGCAGGATCGTCGTCTTGCCTGAGCCGGACGGCCCGATGAGCGTGACTCTTTCGCCGGGGGCGACGGTGAAGTTCATCCCGTCGAGCACGGTCTTGTCGCCGAAGCGCTTGACCACGTCCTCGAAGCGGACCATCGGGGTCGCCGAACCATCATCGGACAAGGCGGATCTCCAGTCTTCTCATCAGGACCGACGTGGGGTAGCTCGCTGCCAGGAAGATCAGGCCTGCGATGGTGATCGGCTCGATGTAGCGGTAGTTCTGGCCGCCGAACTGATTGGCCACCGTGACCATCTCCGTGACGCCGATGACGATCAGGAACGGGGTCTCCTTGAACAGCGCGATGATCTGGTTACCGGTCGACGGCAGGATCCGCCGGGCCACCTGCGGCAGGATCACCGCACGCCACGTCCGGTGCGGGGGCAGCGACAGCGCTGTGCACGCTTCCCACTGGCCCACGGGGATCGCGTCGATGCCCGCGCGATAGACCTCCGACATGTAACAGGCGTAATGCACCCCGAGCACTGCGACGCCGGTGACCAACGCGCTGGGCCGGACACCGAGCGCCGGGAGTCCGAAGTAGACGAAGAACAACTGGATCGGGATCGGGGTGCTGCGCACGAACTCCACCACCGCGTAGACCGGCCACGAGATCCAGCGGGTGTTCGCGCGTCGGCCCAGCACCAGCACCAGGCCCAGCACGATCGCCACCGCCGACGCCGCCGCGGTGATTCCCAGGGTGAACTTGAAGAACGCCGCGACCAGTCCTGGAAGCACTTCGCGCGCGTACTCCCAGTCCCACAGGCTGCGATCGCTGGTCATGCCGGTGTCACCGCCTGCGGCTGCTCGATGACGACGGCCTTCGGGCCGCGGCCCACCCGCGCGGCGGCGCGGGCCTCGACCCAGCGGATCATGGCGACGAGGACCTGCGCCAACAGGAAGTACACGACCAGCGCGATGCTGAACGCGGCCATGCTGCCCACGTCGAACTGCAGCTGCTTCACCTCGAAGGTGAGTTCGGTGATCCCGATCAGGTACAGCAGCGACGAACTCTTGAGGATCTGGATCCACAGGTTGCCGAACGGGGGGATCATCTCCGGGAGGGCTTGCGGCATGATGACCCGGCGCATCCGTCGGAACCGGCCGAGGCTGAGCGCGACGCTGGCTTCCCACTGGGTCTTGGGCACCGACGCGATCGCGCCGCGGACGACCTCGGAGCCGTACGCGCCGAAGTTGAGACCGAACGCGATGGTGGCCGCCGCCATCGGCTCGAAGCGCAGGCCCAGTTGCGGCAGCACGAAGAAGATCCACAGCAACTGGATCACCAGCGAGGTGCCGCGGAAGAACTCCACGATGGTGCGGGAGACCCCGCGCACGAGCATCCAGCGCGACAACGCCATCAAGCCGAACACGAACGACACGACCAGCGCCGCCAGGGCGCCCAGCACGGTGTACAGCACGGTCACCCCCGCGCCGTGCAGGAACAGCGGTGCGGCGTCGGCGAGTTCGGCGAACACCAGGCTCAGCCCTGGCAGAGCTGCTCGGCTGTCAACTCCGGGTCGGGACGCTCGGCCTCGGTGAAGCCGTAGGGCTCGACGAGTTCGAGCCACTTGGGGCTCTGGACCAGTTCGGCGAGCTTCTCGTTGAACGCCTCCCGCAGCTCGGTGTCGCTTCGGCGGAAGACCGCCGCACCGGCGCCGAGCTGCTCCTCACCGTCGACGACGGGTACGAAGGCCTCGCTCACCTCGATGGAATCGTCGCTGGCCGCCAGCGCCCGCAACGAGATGCTGGTCAGCGCGAACGCGTCGGCGCGCCCGGACCTGACCGCATCCAGGCCCGCCTGTTGGTCAGCGACGATCTGCAGTCGGTCGTCGGGAACACCGGAACCCTTCGCCTGATCGACCTCCACGGCGCCGTTCATAACGGCGAGCCGCGCATCGCCGTTGGCGACCGAGGCGTAGTCGGTGAGGCCCTTGGGGTTGCCACGCCGCACCAGCAGCGAGGTCGTGGCCACATACACCGGGTTACTGAAGGCCGCCTGCTCGCAGCGCTCCGGGGTGATGAACATACCGGCGGTCACCACGTCGACTCGCTTGGAGTTGAGCGCCTGGATGAGCGAGCCGAACTCGAACAGGTGCGGCTCCAGGGTGACACCGCCGATCTGGTCGAAGATGTAGCCGTGGATCGCGGGATCCTCGCCGACCAATTGGCCGTTCTCCCGGTACGCGTAGGGCCGTTCGTTGGCGAAGCCGACGTTGATCTTCTTGTCCGCCTTGATGCGCTCGAGCGTGCCGCCATCGCCTGTTGGGCTTCCGGAGCCTGGATCGGTGGTCGAGCAGGCGCCGACCGCGACCAGCACCGCGCCCAGACCGCACGCGAGCAGGGCCCGGCGTCGCTTGGTCGACGTTCGGATGGCGGGACTTCTCATTTACGACCTCTTCTCGCTGTGGCGGATCTTCTCGGTGTGACGGATCGAGAAACCGCGATCAGGTACCGCACTCGACGGCCGAAATGCACGCCCACGCCAAGCGCGGCGCGAGGCCGCTGTTCCCTGTCGGTAAGCCGACGTTAGGAGGCGACGGTTGTCGTCGTCAAAGCCCTTGCGTCTTCGTGACCCCACTGTGACGCTCGGCGGCCCGGTTCGTGGAGTGTTGTCAGGCCTGACCGCCTGCCCAAGAATCCTTCGTCCGTTTGAGTGTGCGCGCCTACTCGCCACCGCTGACCGCGATGTCCTACTACGACGTCACCGAACGTAACACCCTGCGCCGCAACCGAACCGAGTTGACCGGGCGCGCCACCGACGTGATCGGAGGCTACCACGCTCTCAAAAAGGTTCTGGTCTAAGAGCTCTCGTCGCTGCGCAGCAGTGGGCGCAACCGCTCGGTCTTCTCCTGCGACCAGCCGGGCGGTGACAAAATCGCCGCCCACGCGTCGGCGACGTTGCGGACGTAGACGTGGCCGTGGCCGTCGGGGACATCGACGGCCACCGCCATGTCGGCGGACACCTGCAGGAAGGTCACGACCGGAATCCACTCCATGTCCGGCGACACGTCGTACCCGCGGGGCTCGTGCAGCCAGTCCGGCCGGGCGAACAGCAGATCGGTGTTCCACCACGCGATCGGGTCCGAGGCGTGCTGCAGATACACCACCCGCGGCTGGCCCCACGGGGCGTCGGGTCGCTGGAGGTCGCGGGGTTCGGCGACGAACCGGACGTTCTCGCCGTCGTCGTAGATCGGCAGCCACTCCGGCGACCCGGGATCGCGGTTGTGGGTCAGGTCGGCCCAGATCGTGTTGTTGAACGTGGGCCCGCTGAACAGGGCGCCGTCGGTGCGCGCGATCAGGTTGTTCAGCGCCAAGAACGGCGCCTCACCGCCGAACGAACCGAGGCTCTCGCCGAACACCACCAGCGTGGGCCGCTGTGCCTCGGGCATCTCGCGGATCAGCTCGTCGACCGCCTCGAACAATGCCTGGCCCGCCTGACGGGCGTTCTCCTTGTCGACCAAGAACGACAGCCAACTGGGCAGGAACGAGTACTGCATGCTGACGATCGCGGTGTCGCCGTTGTACATGTACTCCAATGCCGAGGCCTCGGCCGCGTTGATCCAGCCGGTGCCCGTCGTCGTCGCCACCGCCACCACGGACCGGTCCAGCCCGCCGGTGCGCTGCAGTTCCAGCGCGGCCAGCCGGGCCGTCTCCTTGATGCCGTCCGCCGAATGCAGGCCGGCGTAGGCGCGGATCGGCTCGATCGCGGGCTCGCCGTTGAACTCGGTGAGCTGTTCGACAGTCGGACCGCCCGCGATGAAGACGCGACCCTGGTGGCCCAACGATTCCCAGCTGACCAGCGATTCGGGGCCGCCCGAACGCAGCGGCGTGTCCGGTCCGGCGAAGTCGGGGTCGTTTTCGTCGTTGACCGCGGCGAAGGTCTTGTTGATGGTGCTCATGGCGAACCGGACCACCACGCCGTTGAGAAGTGCGACCGTCAGCGCGACCAGCAGCGCGACCGTCACGACAGCCGAAACCCTGGGTGGGGCAAACCGACTCAACTGCCGCTTCAGGAAGCGTGTCACCTTACCCACCAGCTGGCCGATCTCGACGAGCACGAACAGCGTGATCAGGGACAGCACTGCGGCCAGCGGATGGTCCCAGAACCCCAGCCTCGGCACCCCCATCAGGTCGCGGACGTCGTCCTGCCAGCGATGGAACCAGATGATCATCAGGATCAGCCCGATGGCGCCGACGACGACGAGACCGAGCCACGCCCAGCGCGGCGCAGGCGGACTGGAGTCCTTCGAGCGCATGTAGCGCACCAGCCACACGGCGAAAACGCCGATGCCGTAACCGATCGCGCCCGCACCGCCGCTGACGAGCCCCTGGAACAGCGGCCCCCGAGGCAGCAGCGACGGCGTCAACGAGAAGAACAGGAACACCAGACCGACGGCGGTCCCGGTGAACGTGTAATGCCGAATCCACCAGGCGCCCTTCGGCGGGGTGGACGCCGGCGCCTCCTCACGGGGTTCCGTGTCCTCGGTCGCTACAGCGCGCTCGCCGGTATCGGTCACGAACGAACTTTAGCGGTGCGTGAAGTTCGCGGCCCGCTTCTCGGCGAAGGCGTTCATCCCCTCGGTCTGATCGTCGGTGGCGAATGCCGAGTGGAACAGTCGCCGCTCGTAGAGCAGGCCCTCGGCCAGGGTGGATTCGAACGCGCGGTTGACCGCCTCCTTGGCCATCCGCGACGCCGACAGCGACATGCCCGCGATCGTCTCCGCGACGGCTCTGGCCTCGTCGAGCAGCGCGTCGGCCGGCACCACACGGGAGACCAGCCCGGCGCGTTCGGCCTCCTCGGCGCCCATGTTGCGGCCTGTCAGGATCAGGTCCATCGCCTTGGCCTTGCCGATGGCGCGGGTGAGGCGCTGCGACCCTCCCATGCCCGGCAGCACGCCCAGTTTGATCTCGGGCTGGCCGAACTTCGCGGTGTCCGCGGCGATCAGGATGTCGCACATCATCGCCAGCTCGCAGCCGCCGCCCAACGCGTAGCCCGCGACCGCCGCGATCGTCGGTGTGCGCGTGGCCGCGAACTTGCCCCACGCGGCGAAGAAGTCGGCGGCGAAGACGTCGGCGAACGACAGGTTCGCCATCTCCTTGATGTCCGCACCGGCCGCGAACGCCTTCTCGCTACCGGTGAGGATGATCGCGCCCACCCCGGGGTCGGCGTCGAGTTCGGCTGCGGCGGTGGTGACTTCGTTCATCACCTGGCTGTTGAGCGCGTTGAGGGCCTTCGGCCGGTTCAGCGTGATCGTGGCGACCCGGCCTTCGCGGGTGACCAGGATGGTCTCGTAATCGTCTGCGGTCATGGCTACTCCTGATGGAATCAGTGGTCGAAGGAGAGATCGGGGTCGGCGGGAGCGAAGTACGCGTCGATGTCGTCCTTGGTGACCGCTTCCAGCGTTGCCGGCGACCACTTCGGGTTGCGGTCCTTGTCGATGAGCTGCGCGCGGATGCCTTCAACGAGATCATGCGAGCGCAGCGCGCCGCAGGATGTCCGGAATTCCTGGCGCAGCACGTCTTCCAGGGTGGTGAGGTTCGCGGCCCGGCGCACCGCCTCCAGCGTCACCGACACCGAGATGGGGGAGCGGGACGCGATAAGGTCGGCGGCGGCTGTGCTGCCCATGCGCCCGGCGGCTGTGCCGTCATCGTGGCCGCGCAGCGCGGCGACGATGTCGGCGACGGTGTCGCCCGCATAGCAGTGGTCGATCCACTCCCGCTGGGCGAGAAGGGGACTCGGCGGTGGCTCCTCGGCGTGCGCGGCGACGGCCTTGTCCACGCCGTCGGCCAGGATCGTCTCGGTGAACGCGCCGAGTCGGTCGTGGGGCACGAAGTGGTCGGCGAAACCCATCGCGATGGCGTCCGCGCCGGTGAACGGCGCACCCGTCAGCGCGGCGTGCAGGCCGAGCAGGCCGGGGGTGCGCGACAGGATGAAGGTGCCGCCGACGTCGGGGATGAACCCGATGCCGACCTCGGGCATCCCGATCTTCGTCGTCTCGGTGACCACGCGGACACTGCCGTGCGCGCTGATACCGACGCCGCCGCCCATCGTGATGCCGTTCATCAGCGCCACATAGGGCTTGGGGTAGCGCCCGATGTAGGCGTTGAGCAGGTACTCGTCGTGCCAGAACTGCCGCGTCGCGGCCCCGCCGACCCGCGCGTCGTGGTAGATCGCGACGACGTCGCCGCCCGCGCACAGTCCGCGGTCGCCGGCGCCGGAGACGACGACGGCGCCGATCGCGTCGTCCTTCTCCCACTCGGTCAGCGCCGCCGAGATCGTGCCGACCATCGGGTGCGTCAGCGAATTGATCGCCTTGGGCCGGTTGAGGGTGAGCAGGCCGACGCGCGCCTCGGCGGGCCCGCCCACAGAAACTAGGACATCCTTGTTTTCGTCCACGGAATGCAATCTAGTTCGTCGCCCAGGGGTGAGCAGGCCCGGGTAAGGTTTCCTGTGAAGGGCCTGGGAACTGGCCGTCGGCGGGTGAGGGAACTGGCTCGCAATCTCACGCGTTGAAGGTGTGTTCGTCATAGGTCGACACCAGCACAGGAAGGAACCGACGGTGCGCGAAAGCAGCAACCCGGTATTTCGAAGCTTGCCCAAGGGGCAGGGCGGATATGCGCAATTCGGTACCGGAGCCGCCGGTGGCGCGGCGGCAGCGGTACACGCCGATCCCTACGCGGCGCAGCCGTACCAGGATCAGCGAGCGGTCGACACTCGGCCGCTGACCATCGACGATGTCGTCACCAAAACCTCCATGACGCTGGGCGTCGTGACGTTGGTCGGCATCGTGTCGTACTTCCTGGTGTCGTCGAACATCGGCTTGATGATGCCGTTCGTGCTCGTCGGCGGACTCGGCGGACTCGCGCTGATCCTGGTCGCGACGTTCGGTCGCAAGCAGGACAACCCGGCGATCGTGCTGAGCTACGCAGCGCTCGAAGGTCTCTTCGTCGGTGCCGCCTCGTTCTTGTTCGCCAACCTGGTGTCCACCGGTGGCCCGGGGATGATCGCGCAGGCGCTCTTCGGCACCATCGGCGTCTTCTTCGGCATGCTCGTCGTGTACAAGACCGGCGCGATCAGGGTCACGCCGAAGTTCACCCGGATGCTCGTCGCCGCACTGTTCGGTGTGCTCGCCATCGCCCTGCTCAACTTCGTGCTCGCGATGTTCGGAGTCGGCGGCGGTGAGGGCTTCGGGCTGCGCAGCGGTGGTCCGCTGGCGATCATCTTCTCCCTCGTCTGCATCGGGCTGGCGGCCTTCATGTTCCTGATCGACTTCGACTCGGCCGACCAGCTGATCCGCGCCGGCGCGCCGGCCAAGGCGGCATGGGGCATTGCCCTCGGCCTGACCGTGACCCTGGTCTGGCTGTACATCGAGATCCTGCGCCTGCTGAGCTACTTCAACAGCGACTAGCGCTAGACACGAAGGCAGGGGCGTCCACAGTGTGGGCGCCCCTTCTTCGTGCCTGATGCCGTATCGACGGTGCGCTGGCGGCGGTCGCTTCTCGTACTTGTGCGCCGCCATTGCAGACTGAACGGAGAATCTAGGAGAGGCGCTCCACGACCATCGCCATGCCCTGGCCGCCGCCCACACACATCGTCTCGATACCGAACGTCTTGTCGTGGGTCTGCAGGTTGTTCAGCAGCGTGGCCGTGATGCGCGCGCCCGTCATGCCGAACGGGTGGCCGAGGGCGATCGCACCGCCGGCCACGTTGAGCTTGTCCTCGTCCATGCCCAGCTCGCGTGCCGAGCCGAGAACCTGCACCGCGAACGCCTCGTTGATCTCGTAGAGATCGATGTCACCGATCGACATCTTCGCGTTGGCCAACGCCTTCTTCACGGCCTCGATCGGGCCCAGCCCCATGATCTCCGGCGACAGACCCGAGACACCTGTGGACACGATGCGCGCCAGCGGTGTCAGCCCCAACTCCTTGGCCTTGGTGTCGCTCATGATCACCACGGCGGCGGCGCCGTCGTTCAGCGGACACGCATTGCCCGCGGTGATCGTGCCGTTCGGGCGGAACACCGGCTTGAGCTGGCTGATCTTCTCGTAGGTGGTCCCGGCCCGCGGGCCGTCGTCGGTGGACACCACGCTGCCGTCGGGAAGCGTCACGGGCACGATCTCGCGTGCGAAGAAGCCGCTCTTGATGGCCTCCTCGGCGCGGTTCTGCGACCGCACCCCCCAGTGGTCCTGGTCTTCGCGGCTGATGCCGGTGAACGCCGCGACGTTCTCGGCGGTCTGCCCCATCGCGATGTACACGTCGGGCAGCGCACCGTCTTCGCGCGGATCGTGCCATTCGGTCGCGCCGGCGGCTGCCTGCTCCGTGCGGGCCTGGGCGTCGGCGAACAGCGGGTTCTTGGAGTCGGGCGCCCCGTCGGCGGTGCCCTTGCCGAATCGGGACACCGTCTCCACGCCCGCGGAGATGAACGCGTCGCCCTCGCCCGCCTTGATCGCGTGGAACGCCATCCGCGTGGTCTGCAGCGACGACGAGCAGTACCGGTTGACGGTCGTGCCGGGCAGGAAGTCGTAGCCGAGCTCGACGGCCACCGCACGGCCGATGTTGGACCCGGCCTCGCCGGCGGGCTGGCCGCAGCCCATCATCAGGTCGTCGATCTCCCGCGGGTCCAGCGAGGGCACCTTGTCGAGGACGGCCTTGACCATCTGCGCGGCCAGATCGTCGGGACGTATCGTGACCAGCGAACCCTTGTTGGCTCGGCCGATCGGTGAGCGGGCGGTGGCGACGATGACGGCCTCGGGCATGACGGGCTCCTTGGGATCGGGAAACTAGAAAGAACCTAGCCCGCGGGCACCACGATCGGTGCGGGGACCCCCGTCGAGCGCCGCCACAGCCTGCTCAGAGCGCTCACCCGCGAGAGCAGCGACCCGCCGTCGGCCCACCTCGCCTCGAGGGCCTCGTCGCGCGTCGCGCCGGATACGAACTCTCCCAGCGCATCACAGAGCGCGGGGAGGAGCTGCATGGCCGCCAGCTCGTAGCCCGCGGCCGAGGGATGGAACATGTCCTGCGAGAACAGCAGCTCCGGGGTCTTGTAGAAGTGCGGTGCCAACAGGTCGGAGAAGGGGACCGGGACGCCACCGGCCGATCGCACCGCCGCCGCCTGCGCGCGCGCCAGTCGGAGGCCGCGGCCGCGTGCCACCCATCGCAGCGGCTGCGGGATCGCTGTGATCACGCCGAAGTCCGGGCAGGTGCCGACGGCGACGACCGCGCCGCTGGCCCGCAGTCGCCCCACCGCACGGCCCAGACGGCGCGCTGAGGGGCCGACGCCGTTGGGCGCGGTGATGTCGTTGGCGCCGATCATGATGACCGCAGCGTCGGGTGGGGGACCCGCGACGAACATCGCGTCGATCTGACCGGAGAGACCTTTCGACGTCGCGCCGACGATCGCCTTGGTGCTGAGCCGGATTCGCTTGCCCGATTGCTCGGCCAGGCCCCTGGCCAGCAGCACGCCCGGCACCTCGTCGCCGCTCGTGCAGCCGTACCCGGTGGCGGTGGAGTCGCCGAAGATCATCAGATGCAGGTCGAACGGCACGCCGCGATACCAGCGCTCGACCGGTCCGCTGCCCGGCGAATAGACGCCGTCGGCCCGGGGCGGGATGTCCCAGGACTTGGGGATGACACGGCGGGCCTGCTCGGCCTGCCCGGTCAGCAGGTTTCGGGCCCCGACATAGGCGGAGCCTGTCGACGCGAGCGTGGCTGCGGCCACCAATGCGATGGCCGACCGACGCGGTGCACGGTTGCCCACGCCGCCAAGTCTAGAGCGGAATTCGGGGTTCGCTGGCGTGGCGATGCGGAATCAGCGATCACAGTGCGGTATCAACTCCGGTATCAATAGCGTTTAACCGATTGTGATAGTGGTTACACATGTCAAGCTAAGTTACGAGGTTGTCTGAGTAACTTGACTTATCCCGGTTCTACAACGGCGTAGGAAGTGGTGGCGATGACGGCACCGAGCAAGGTTCCCAGCTCTTCGCATCTTGGCGTCAGGCCTGGTAGATCGCATAAAGGTCGCCGCTTCCCGGTCAGTGACGGCGCGCCGGTCGAGGTCATCGAGGACGGCCCGAGCATCGCAGGTCGTCTGATGGTGCTGGGTGCGATGGCGACCATCAAACCGTTCCTGACCGTAGGCAGCTACGCCCCGAAACTGCCATGGCCGTGGGGCTTGCTGGACTTCGCCGCCAGGATCCTGAAACCCGCCCCCGGCACCGTGCGGGCCACCATCTCGCTGCCGCACTGCACCGCGCAGCTGGTGCGCGCCGCGGGTGTGCTCCCGGCGGACGGTAACCGCAGCGTGGTTCTCTACCTGCACGGCGGGGCGTTCCTGACGGGCGGAGTCAACACCCACGGCAGGTTGGTGACTGCGCTGTCCAAGACCGCCGACAGCCCCGTGCTGGTCGTCAACTACCGGATGATCCCCAAGCACTCTGTGGGCACCGCGTTGGACGATTGCTTCGACGCCTACAAGTGGCTGCGGGAGACCGGCTACGAGCCCGACCAGATCGTGCTGGCAGGCGATTCCGCGGGCGGCTACCTCGCGCTGGCGCTGGCCGAGCGGCTCCAGGCCGAGGGCATCAACGGCTACGAAGGGGAGACGCCGGCGGCGATCGCCACGATGTCGCCGCTGTTCGAGATCGACAACGAGGCGCGTGCCGACCATCCGAACACCCGCACCGACGCGATGTTCCCACCCAAGGCCTTCCACGCGCTGGTCGAGCTCATCGACGAGGCGGCGCGCCGCAACACCAAGGACGGCCGCCCCGAAGAGGTCTACGAGCCGCTCGACCACATCGAGCCCGGCCTGCCGCGCACGCTCATTCACGTCTCCGGCTCCGAGGTCCTGCTCAGCGACGCCCGGAAGGCGGCGCGTCTGCTGGCAGCCGCCGGGGTCCCCGTCGAGGTCCGCATCTGGCCTGGTCAGATGCATGTGTTCCAGCTCGGGGCGCCTGCGGTGTCGGAAGCCAGCAGGTCGATCAAGCAGATCGGCGAGTACATCCGAGAGGCCACCTGGTAGCCGCAGGCCGGGCCTGAGACGATGGACGCATGCGGATCGCCCGGCACGTCAGTGAGCTCATCGGCAATACCCCTCTGGTACAGCTGAACTCGGTGGTGCCTGCGGGGGCGGGCACCGTCGTGGCAAAGATCGAGTACCTCAACCCCGGCGGCAGCGCCAAAGACCGCATTGCGATCAAGATGATCGACGCCGCAGAGGCCAGCGGTGAGCTGCGGCCCGGGGGGACCATCGTCGAGCCGACCTCGGGCAATACCGGCGTGGGCCTGGCACTGGTCGCCCAGCAGCGCGGCTACAAATGCATCTTCGTCTGCCCCGACAAGGTCAGCGAGGACAAGCGGAACGTCCTGCGCGCCTACGGCGCCGACGTCGTGGTCTGTCCGACGGCCGTGCCCCCGGACCACCCCGACAGTTACTACAGCGTGTCCGACCGCCTCGTGCAGGAGGTCGAGGGCGCCTGGAAGCCCGACCAGTACTCCAACCCGATGGGTCCCGCCAGCCACTACGAGACCACCGGGCCCGAGATCTGGGCGGACACCGACGGCAAGGTGACCCACTTCGTCGCGGGCGTCGGCACCGGCGGAACCATCACCGGTGCGGGCCGCTACCTCAAGGAGGTGTCCCAGGGACGCCCGGAGGGCCCGGTCCGCGTCATCGGCGCCGACCCCGAGGGCTCGGTGTACTCCGGCGGGACCGGCAGGCCGTATCTGGTGGAGGGCGTCGGTGAGGACTTCTGGCCCTCCGCCTACGACCCGACTGTGCCCGACGAGATCATCGCGGTCTCCGACGCCGACTCGTTCGAGATGACCAGGCGACTGGCGCGGGAGGAGGCGCTGCTGGTCGGCGGTTCCTGCGGGATGGCCGCGGTCGCGGCGATCAAGGTGGCCGAGCGGGCGGGCCCCGACGCGCTCGTCGTGGTACTCCTGCCCGACGGCGGACGCGGTTATCTGTCAAAGGTGTTCAACGACGACTGGATGTCGTCCTACGGCTTCCTGCGCACACGGCTGGACGGCTCGGTGGAGGAGTCGACGGTCGGCGACGTGCTGCGCGGCAAGTCCGGGGCATTGCCCGATCTCGTCCACACCCATCCGTCGGAGACGGTGCGCGACGCCATCGGCATCCTGCGCGAGTACGGCGTGTCCCAGATGCCCGTCGTCGGGGCCGAACCCCCGGTCATGGCCGGCGAGGTGGCGGGCAGCGTGTCCGAACGCGAGCTCTTGTCGGCGGTGTTCGAAGGCCGCGCAAAACTCGCCGATGCCGTCGCCCAGCACATGAGCCCACCGCTTCCGCTGATCGGTGCCGGCGAGTTGGTGAGCACCGCCGCCAAGTCGCTCCGTGACTGCGACGCGGTGATGGTGGTCGAGGAGGGCAAACCGGTGGGGGTCCTCACCCGCCACGATCTGCTCGGTTTCCTGTCGGACAGCAGCACCCGTTGCTGACGCTCCCGGGCGGTTTCGGCAAACTTCGGCACCACTCGGGCCAAGATCGAATTGATGTGTGAAAACGCTGCTCGGAGCCGTTTCTCAGGTATTGTGAGCACGCTCGTCCCAGGTAACACGTCACTGGAAGGCGTCCATGACTGACAATCCACCACCCCCAGGGGGATATCCGCCGTCGGGCGGGTACCCGCCGCCTCAGGGCGGATACTCTCCGACGCCTCAGGGCGGATACTCCCCGCCGCCACCCCCCGGTGGCTATCCGCCGCCCCCGCAAGGCAATTACCCCCCGCCAGGCGGCTTCCCCCCACCTCAGCAGGCCGGCTACGCGTCGGCGGGGCCTGCGCTGCCCAAAGAGTCGTACACGCCGTGGCTCACGCGCGTGGCCGCATGGTTCATCGACAACATCCCGGTGTTCATCATCGCGGGTATCGGCCAGGGCATCGCGATCCTCACCGGCGACAACAACTGCGTCACCACCGGCGGCGGCGTCGCGTGCACGTCGAGTTACTCGGTCATCGGTTCCCTGGTGTCAGGGCTGGCATCGTTGCTGTCGCTGGCGTACCTGGTGTGGAACTACGGCTACCGGCAGGGCACCACGGGCTCGAGCATCGGCAAGTCGGTGATGAAGTTCAAGGTGGTCAGCGAGAAGACCTGGCAGCCCATCGGTTTCGGCCTTTCGGTGGTGCGCCAGCTCGCTCACTTCGTGGACGCCATCATCTGCTACATCGGCTACCTGTTCCCGCTGTGGGACAACAAGCGTCAGACGCTGGCGGACAAGATCATGACCACCGTGTGTGTGCCGCTGAATCCGCAACCGCTACCACCGGGCCCCACCCAGTACTAGAAGAGCTCACCGGAAGGCGCTGACGCCCGTCAGCGCCTCTCCGATGACCAACTGGTGAACCTCCGAGGTGCCCTCGTAGGTGAGCACGGACTCCAGGTTGTTGGCATGCCGCAGCACCGGGTATTCCAACGTGATCCCGTTGGCGCCCAACAGTGTTCGGCACTGACGGGCGATCTTGATGGCCTCGCGGACGTTGTTCAGCTTGCCGACGCTGACCTGCTCTGCCCGGATGCGGCCCTCGTCCTTGAGGCGTCCCAGATGAAGTGCCAGCAGCTGAGCCTTGGCCAGCTCGACGGCCATGTCGGCGATCTTGGCCTGCGTCAGTTGATATCCCGCCAGCGGCTTGTCGAACACCTGCCGGGTTCCGACATAGTCCAGCGTGGTCTCCAGGCAGTCGCGTGCCGCCCCGACAGCGCCGAACACGATGCCGAAGCGCGCCTCGGACAGACAGCTCAGCGGCCCGGATAATCCGCGGGCGTCGGGCAGTCTGGCCGCCTCGGGCAGCCGCACGTCGTCAAGGCTGAACTCGGAGGTGACCGACGCCCGCAGCGACATCTTGTGGGTCATCTCCCTTGCGCTGAACCCCGGCGTGGACGTCGGCACCGCGAACCCCACGATGCTGTTGCGCTCCCCGTCCTGCTCACGCGCCCACACGATCGCCACGTCGGCGACCGAGGCGTTGGTGATCCACATCTTCGAACCGTTCAGAATCCAGTCCGAGCCGTCTCGGCGCGCGGTGGTGCGCATGCCGCCGGGGTTGGATCCGAAATCGGGCTCGGTCAGCCCGAAGCAGCCGATCAGCTCACCCGCCGCCATGCCGGGCAGCCACTGCTCGCGTTGCTCCTCGCTGCCCCAGCGGTGGATCGCGAACATCGCCAGCGAGCCCTGCACCGACACCAGGCTGCGCAGCCCGCTGTCCACCGCCTCCAATTCCTGGCACACCAGCCCGTACGCCGTCGCCGACGACCCGCCGCACCCGTAACCGGTCAGGTGCATGCCGAGGAGGCCGAGCTTGCCGATCTCGACGGCGAGCTCGCGGACCGGGACGTCCCCGGTCTCGAACCATTCGGCGATGTGCGGGCGCAGGCGCTGCTCGCCGAACCCGCGCACCATCGTGCGCAGGTCACGGTCCTCGGCGCTCAGCATCGAGTCGAGGTCGAGAAGGCTCTCGATCGTATAGGTGGCTGCGGGAGGCTGGCGGGCAGGCATGTCCAAGTTCTACACCGCTACCCTGGCCCGCATGAGCGAGCATCGCAGTGCGGCAGACCACTACCGGGCCTACGGACCCGCCACGAAGGCCATTCATGCCGGTTACCGCCCCGACCCGGCCACCGGCGTGGTCAACGCCCCGATCTATGCCAGCTCGACGTTCGCCCAGGACGGCGTCGGCGGTCTGCGGGGCGGATTCGAGTACGCCCGCACCGGCAATCCGACCCGCGCCGCGCTGGAATCGTCGCTGGCGGCCGTGGAGATGGCCGCCTACGCCCGCGCGTTCAGCTCCGGGATGGCCGCCACCGACTGCGCGTTGCGCGCGCTGCTGCGCCCCGGCGATCACCTGGTGATCCCCGACGACGCCTACGGCGGCACGTTCCGGCTCATCGACAAGGTGTTCTCGCTGTGGGGGATCAGCTACACCGCGGTGGCGTTGTCGGACCTGGACGCGGTGCGCGCCGCCATCACCGACCGGACGAAGCTGATCTGGGTCGAGACGCCGACCAACCCCCTGCTGTCGATCGCCGACATCAGCGCGATCGCCGAGCTGGCGTCACCGACGGCCGCAAAGGTACTGGTGGACAACACCTTCGCCTCACCGGCGCTTCAGCAACCGCTGTCGCTGGGCGCCGACATCGTGCTGCACTCGACGACCAAGTACATCGGCGGGCATTCCGACGTGGTCGGTGGCGCGCTGCTGACCGACGACGAGGCGCTCGACGAGGCCTTCGCGTTCCTGCAGAACGGCGCGGGAGCGGTGCCGGGCCCGTTCGACGCCTACCTGACGATGCGCGGCCTGAAGACGCTGCCGTTACGGATGCAGCGGCACAGCGAGAACGCCGCGGCGATCGCCGAGTTCCTCGACGGGCATCCCGCCATCGACACGGTGCTGTACCCGGGCCTGCCCCAGCACCCCAACCACGAAGTCGCCGCGCGGCAGATGAGCGGCTTCGGCGGGATGATCTCGGTGCGGCTGCGGGGCGGGCCTCAGGCGGCACGCGATTTCTGCGCGCGTACCGAGATCTTCATCCTCGCCGAGTCGCTGGGCGGCGTCGAATCGCTCATCGAGTACCCCGGTGCGATGACCCACGCCTCGACGGCGGGCTCCCAGCTGGAGGTGCCCGACGATCTGGTCCGGCTGTCGGTCGGCATCGAGGACGTCGCCGACCTGCTCGGCGATGTCGAGCAGGCGTTGGCCGCGCCGCGTTAGACGAGTTGCATCAGCGCCTGGCGCACCGTTGCCGCGGTGACCGCGAGGTTGACCTCGGCCAGGGCCGTCGGTGACTCGTCCACCCAACTACCGCTGGAGATCTCGCCGGCACGGGCGTGAACCCAGCGCCAGCCGCGGTCGTTGAGGCTGAGCAGCGCCCCGAGTCCGTCGACCGCGTGCAGCACGGTGATGACGGCCGCTGTCGACGGGGCGGGCGGGGTGCGGTCGAACAGCGCGGACAGCAGAGCGGCGCGCGCCGGCCCGGCCCGTTCCCGAGTGGTCAGTGGAAACGCGTAGTCACGGGTGAATCGCTTGGCCGACAACGGGGTTCGGCGCAGCTGTCCGGTCTGCTCCAGCCGCTCGACCAGCCCGTCCTGGATGCCCTTGCCGATCTTCTTGATCGCGGCCCCCGCGCCGAGCGGCTTCGCCTGCAGCAGCTCGAACGCCGGCTCGACGACGGGATCCCGCGGGCCGGCGGCGGCCAGGGCGACCAGCCTTCCCGGCGGTACCGATTCGCCCGCCACCGCGGGGCGGATACGGCACGCGTGCGCCAGGTCGAGCAGGGCCGCCGCCGCGAGCACGCGGTCACGACGCGGGCTGTCCAGCCCGGGTTGCGCGGACGCGTTGTCCACCAGCAGCAAGAACAGGTCCTCGGCGATCTGCGCCATGGGCTGGAGGGTAACGCGCAGCCGCTTCACCCTCAGAACATGTCAGGGGTGGTAGGGCTCCGCGCTGACGAGCGTGACCTTGACGGTGTTGCCGTTGGGCACCCTGTAGGACCGCGACTCGCCGACCTTGGCGTCGATCAGGGCCTCGCCCAGCGGCGACTTCGGGGAGTACACCTCGAGCTTGCCGTCGGTGATGCCTTCCTGGCGGGTGCCGATCAGGAAGGTCTCGGTGTCGCCCTTGTCGTCGTCGTAGTAGACCTTGACGACCGAGCCGGGCAGTGCCACCCCGGACTGTTTGGGGGCTTCGCCCACCTTCGCGTTGTTGAGCAGTTCCTGCAGCTGCCGGATCCGGGCCTCCTGCTGGCCCTGCTCCTCGCGGGCGGCGTGGTAGCCGCCGTTCTCGCGCAGGTCGCCCTCTTCGCGGCGGTCGTTGATCTCGGCGGCTATGACAGGACGGTGGGCGATCAGCTGATCGAGTTCCGCCTTCAGCCGGTCGTAGGCCTCCTCGGTCAGCCAGGTGACCTGTGTGTCGGTCATGTCGTCGCGCTCCTGTCGTCGTTGCTTCCGCGCTGGTCGCGTTAGAAGGTCGTCACACGGCGCCGGGAGCTTCACTCGTGTATTGCCGCGCTCGCACGCCGTCGTTCCGCGTACCCAAATGCAGCAATACACGGCCCCAGCAGGAA
Source organism: Mycolicibacterium pyrenivorans (assembly GCF_025821625.1). GTDB lineage: Bacteria > Actinomycetota > Actinomycetes > Mycobacteriales > Mycobacteriaceae > Mycobacterium > Mycobacterium pyrenivorans. Next base: position 3,593 of record NZ_JACKSH010000123.1, on the reverse strand, counting down.
CCGTGTATCGATCCATGATAGCACCGGGGGGATACCCGCTTTTCGGGATTTCGCCACGGGGAGTTGGTTGCGCCCCCGCCGGCTCACCCACCCACCAGGTAGGGCGGCACGTCGCTCCCGCAGCCGTACACGTCGCCGACGACGGCGGGCCTGCTCGTCGTCACGACGGTCCTGACCTGCACCGTCGCCGCTGTCGACGGCGCCACCAGCACCTCGCGCCTGCCGGTCTCGGTGCCGTCGTAGGACCGCGCCCGAACGATGCACACCACCGGCTGCGACGGATCGTCGCGCGTGACGCTGACGGTCACCTCGACGGTCTTGTCGTCGACGATCCGGTAGCCGCCCAGTTCCCCTTTGACGTCGCCCGCGTCGAACCGCACGAAGGCCACCGCGGCGATCACCACGCCCAGCACCACCACGGCCGCGGTCAAACCGATGGCGATCCGGCGGCGGGTGCGCCTGCTCAGCCGCTGCCGTCCATAGCGGGCGGTGGGACGCTCGATCATCTCGTTTTGCATGCCCGTCGTTCGGATGGGTGTACTAGGACTGGAACTATAGGGCCAGTCGGTGCGGTTGAACCGTTGCGTGAGTGTCAGCGTGAGTATCCATGCAGGTGAGCATCTAAGAGGGAACAGGTTGAGCGAACTGCGGTTGATGGCCGTGCACGCCCACCCGGACGACGAGTCCAGCAAGGGCGCCGCCACCACGGCGCGCTACGCCGACGAGGGCGCGCGCGTCATGGTGGTGACCCTGACGGGCGGGGAGCGCGGTGACATCCTCAACCCGGCGATGGACCTGCCCGAGGTGCACGGCCGGATGTCGGAGATTCGTCGCGACGAGATGGCCAAGGCCGCCGAGATCCTCGGCGTCGAGCACCACTGGCTGGGGTTCGTCGACTCCGGGCTGCCCGAAGGGGACCCGCTGCCCCCGCTGCCCGAAGGATGCCTCGGGGTGGTGCCGCTCGAGGAAGCGGTGGAAGCGCTGGTGCGGGTGGTGCGGAAGTTCAAGCCGCACGTGATGACCACCTACGACGAGAACGGTGGCTATCCCCACCCCGACCACATCCGCTGCCATCAGGTAGCCGTCGGCGCCTACGAGGCCGCGGCCGACCACCGCATGTACCCCGACGCCGGTGAGCCGTGGAACGTGCTCAAGCTCTACTACAACCACGGCTTCCTGCGCCGCCGGATGCTGCTGCTGCAGGAGGAGTTCGCCAAGCACGGCAAGCAGGGTCCCTTCGAGAAATGGCTCAAGCACTGGGACGTTCACGAGGATCCGTTCGACAACCGGGTGACGACGCGGGTGGAGTGCTCGAAGTACTTCGCCCAGCGTGACGACGCCCTTCGCGCACACGCCACGCAGATCGACCCGGCCGGCGACTTCTTCGCCGCGCCCATCGAGTGGCAGCAACGGCTGTGGCCGACAGAGGAATTCGAATTGGCAAGGTCGCGGGTGCCGGTACGGCTCCCCGAGACCGATTTGTTCGCCGGGATCGAGGGACGCGAGTGAACGGTGTGATGACGCTCAGCCTGGAGCTGATGACCGGCGTGCTGGCCCAGGAGGAGCCGCGCCAGACGGGGCCCGACTTCGGCAAGGCCAGCCCGTTCGGGCTGATCGTGGTGGTGCTGCTGTTGATCGGTGTCTTCCTGCTGGTGTGGTCGATGAACCGGCACCTGCGCAAGCTCCCGGAGTCGTTCGACGAGACCCCGGACGAGTCGGACCAGGCCGGCGACGGCACCACCGGTGTCGTTGCGGAGACCGAGCCCGACCTCGATCCCGGCCCTGCCATCGAGAACCCGTCCGACGGGACGAAACGTGAGCAGGGCTGACGCCCCCCGCAACACCCTCGCCTCGGCGACCAGCCCCTATCTGCGCCAGCATGCCGACAACCCGGTGCACTGGCAGCAGTGGACCCCCGACGCGCTCGCCCTGGCCGCCGCGCGTGACGTGCCGATCCTGCTGTCGATCGGGTACGCGGCGTGCCACTGGTGTCACGTCATGGCCCACGAGTCGTTCGAGGACGCCGACGTCGCCGCCGCGATGAACGCGGACTTCGTCTGCATCAAGGTCGACCGCGAAGAGCGTCCCGACCTCGACGCGGTCTACATGAACGCGACGGTGGCGCTGACCGGTCAGGGCGGCTGGCCGATGACCTGCTTCCTGACCCCGGACGGGCGCCCGTTCTTCTGCGGCACCTACTACCCGAAGCCGAGTTTCCTGGAGCTGCTGGCCGCGGTGTCGGAGACGTGGCGGACCCGCCGCGGCGAGGTGGAGGAGGCGTCCGACCACATCTCCGACGAGTTGCGGACGATGGCCTCCGGTCTGCCGGGCGGGGGTCCGGCGGTGGCGCCGGGGGTGTGCGACGACGCGGTGGCGGCGGTGCTGAACGACGAGGACGTCGTCAACGGCGGCTTCGCCAACGCCCCTGGCGGTGCTCCGAAGTTCCCGCCGTCGGCGCTGCTGGAGGCGCTGTTGCGCAACCACGAGCGCACCGGCGCGGACGCGCCGCTGGCGACGGTCGCCCGCACCGGCCAGGCGATGGCGCGCGGCGGGCTGTACGACCAGCTCGCCGGTGGGTTCGCCCGGTACAGCGTCGACGCGTTCTGGGTGGTGCCGCACTTCGAGAAGATGCTGTACGACAATGCCCAGCTGCTGCGCGTGTACGCACACTGGGCGCGCCGCACCCGAAACCAGTTGGCGCACAGGATCGCTGACGGAACCGCGCGGTTCATGCTCGACGAGCTGCGCCGCGACGGGATGTTCGTGTCGTCGCTGGACGCAGATGCCGCCGGCGAGGAGGGCCTGACCTACGTCTGGACCCCCGGGCAACTGCGCGAGGTGCTCGGCGAGAGCGACGGACGTTGGGCGGCAGAGCTTTTCAGCGTCTCCCGCGACGGCACGTTCGAGGGTGGCGCATCGGTGCTGCAGTTGCGCGGCGATCCCGACGACACCGCGCGTTTCGAGCGGGTACGCACCGCGCTGTTGGCGGCGCGCTCGCTGCGACCCCAGCCGGCACGCGATGACAAGGTCGTGACGGCCTGGAACGGGCTGGCCGTCACCGCCCTCGCCGAAGCCGGTATCGGGTTGGGCCGCGGCGAATACGTCGACGCGGCACTGCTGTGTGCGCGACGGATCCTGGACCTGCACCTGGTGTCCGGTCGGCTTCGGCGGTCGAGTCTGGGCGGGGTGGTCGGGGACAGCGTCGCGATCCTCGAGGACCACGCCGCGCTGGCGACCGGTCTGTTGACGCTGCACCAGGCGACCGGGGAGCGGTCGTGGCTGGACAACGCCACCGGGTTGCTCGACCTGGCGCTCGACCATTTCGCCGACCCGGACCACGAGGGCCGCTGGTACGACGTCGCCGACGACGCCGAGCAACTGCTGCTGCGACCGGCCGATCCCATCGACGGAGCCACCCCGGCGGGGGCGTCGCTGGTCGCCGAAGCCCTGCAGCTGGCAGCACATCTGGTTCCGGCAGACCGAGCGCAGCGCTACGCGGCGGCAGCCGAGGCCACGCTGGCCGGCGCGACGGTGCTGCTGGCCCGGTCGCCACGGGCGGGTGGGCACTGGCTGGCGGTCGCCGAGGCCGCGGT
>NZ_JACKSH010000122.1 GCF_025821625.1 Mycolicibacterium pyrenivorans | reverse complement strand
AACGGAACAGTGATGCCGGTCAGTTTATGGATCACGTTGATCGGGCTGGTGCTGTCGGTGTTCGCCAGCGCGATGGACGACGACAGCCCCTGCGTCCAGACGATGAAGCCCATGAAAGCGGCCGCGATCAGGTAGCCGAAATGCGCGTCGGCGAAACGCTTTGCGACCTGCCGCGCGACCAGCGCACCGGCCACCAGGCCGAGCCCCCAGTTCAACAGCGACAGAACGGCGCTGACGCCGAAACACAGCAGTGCGCCCTGCACCTGGTTGTTCGGCTTACTCGCGATGTGGACGATGGCCCGCTTGAGGACGGGCGCTTCCGCCAGTGTGTAGCCCGTCACGAGGATCAGCACCATCTGGAAGGCGAATGTGAAGATGTTCTGCGATCCCCACACACCGCCGTACCAGGCCTTGAGCATGCCGCTCGGGGTAGTGCCGTGCACCAGAAGGGCAACCATCCCGGCGACGAGGATCGTCAGGATGACGGCGAACAGGTACGGGTCGGGCATCAGGCGTTCGACGTAGCGGACACACAGTGCGGTCAGCGACTG
>NZ_JACKSH010000121.1 GCF_025821625.1 Mycolicibacterium pyrenivorans | reverse complement strand
AACGCCCGGACCCATCCCGAACCCGGAAGCTAAGCCTACCAGCGCCGATGATACTACCCACACGGGTGGAAAAGTAGGACACCGCCGAACACAAATTGGAATCGCCCCCCACTTAATTGTGGGGGGCGATTTCCATTTCCGAATTCGACGCCATGGAATTCGTCAATTGTGGGCGGATCGATTTTGGCCGTATCCTTTGCAGGACGAACATCCATGCGAGCAGGAAGGGCCCACGTGCCGCAGGAGACCCAGGGCGGCCGCGACGATCGGCGCCCGCGCCGAGGTTCGGCAGCCGGCGGCCCGCGACCGGGCCGCGATCAGCGATCGGCGCCGCGCACCTCCGGACCGCAGCGCGCCCGTCGCGCCCAACCGCGGCCGGACGGCGACGACAACCGCGACGTCGGCCCGTCGATCCCCGCCAACATCGAGGCCAGACAGCTCGCACCCGAGATCCGCGGTGAGCTCACAACTCTCGACAAGAGCACCGCCGACGTCATCGCCCGTCATCTGGTCGCCGCCGGGGACCTCCTCGAGGACGATCCCGAAGCGGCACTGGCGCATGCCCGCGCCGCCCGGGCGCGAGCCGGCAGGATCGCTGCGGTGCGCGAGGCCGTCGGCATCGCGGCCTATCAGTGCGGCGACTGGGCCCAGGCGCTGGCCGAGCTGCGTGCGGCCCGCCGGATGGGCAGCCGCTCTCCGTTGCTCGCCCTGATCGCCGACTGTGAACGCGGGATCGGTCGGCCCGAGCGTGCCATCGAGCTCGCCCGTACCCCGGACGCCGCGCAGCTCAGCGGCGACGACGCCGACGAGCTGCGCATCGTCGTCGCGGGCGCCCGTTCGGATCTGGGCGAGCATGACCAGGCGCTGGCCATTCTGTCGTCGCCGCAACTGGATCCGGCCAGGACCGGACAGACCGCCGCCCGGCTGTTCTATGCCTACGCCGAGACACTGCTGGCGCTGGGCCGCGACCAGGAGGCGCTGCAGTGGTTCCTCCACGCCGCCCGCGCCGACGTCGAAGCCGTCACCGATGCCGAAGAGCGGATCACGGAGCTCTCCTGACGTGAGCACCCTTGCTCAGCAACATGATTGCCTGCTGCTTGACCTCGATGGCACGGTGTTCCGCGGGCACGCGCCCACCCCCGGCGCCGTCGAGACACTGGCCGCTGTTGAGTCCCGGATCCTGTTCGTGACCAACAACGCGTCCCGGGGTGCCGGTCAGGTCGCCGAGCACCTGCGTGAGCTGGGCTTCACCGCGGAACCCGACGACATCGTCACCAGCGCGCAGAGCGCCGCCCGGCTGCTCGCCGAGCAATTGCCGCAGGCCGCAAAGGTTCTCATCGTCGGCACCGACGCCCTGGCCGCCGAGATCAGCGGCGTCGGCCTCGCGCCGGTTCGGCAGTGGTCGGACGCCCCGGTCGCCGTGGTGCAGGGACACTCCCCGCAGACCGGCTGGCCCGACCTGGCCGAGGCGGCGCTGGCCATCAGGTCCGGCGCGCTGTGGGTGGCCGCCAACGTGGACAAGACGCTGCCCTCGGAGCGCGGTCTGCTCCCCGGCAACGGCTCCATGGTGGCCGCGCTGCGCACGGCCACCGACCGCGAACCGCAGGTTGCCGGCAAGCCGGCACCGGTCCTGATGGCAGATGCCATGTCCCGCGGCGACTTTCACGCCCCGCTGGTGATCGGCGACCGCCTCGACACCGACATCGCCGGAGCCACTGCCTCACAGCTGCCCAGCCTGATGGTGCTGTGCGGAGTGAACACCGCCGAGGACGCGATCTGGGCGGTTCCGTCGCAGCGGCCCGACTACCTTGCCGAGGATCTCCGCGCCCTCACCGCCGACGCCGACACGCTGCGTGTCGGGCCGCATCCCGGTTGGCAGGTCGACGTCGACTCGGGAACGGTGACGGTGCGCTCCACCGGGAACGACCCCGGTGATGAGCTGTCGGTGGTGCGGGCGATCGCCGCCGCGGTCTGGACGGCCGACGCCGATGGGCGGCCCCGGGCGATCTCCGCTGTCGACGACGCCGCCCGACAGGCCATCGACCGCTGGTCACTGGCGCAGGCTGCCCGCGGCAGGGGTGCGCTAGCGTGAACACCGCCATGACTAACGATCCCGACGAGATCCGCGCCCAGGTCGTCGAATTGCTGGGCGAGCAGACCGACCCCACCGAATCCGACCTGGACGCCGTCGCGGCGCGTCTGGAGGAGGCGCACGATCTTCTGGTGCAGGCGCTGGAATCGGTCGAGAAGGGCTGAGCCGCGTGACGCGGCGCGCTCGTGTGGACGCCGAGCTGGTTCGGCGCGGCCTGGCCCGGTCGCGCCAGCAGGCTGCCGAGATGATCGGCGCCGGACGGGTCAGCATCGACGGAATGCTCGCGGCCAAACCCGCAACGGCCATCCCCGTGAGCGCAAACCTGATCGTCGCGGACCTGGGCGAGCACTCCTGGGTATCGCGCGGCGCGCACAAGTTGATCGGCGCCCTCGACGCGTTCGGCCTCGCCGTCGACGGCCGGCGCTGCCTGGACGCGGGCGCCTCGACCGGCGGATTCACCGAGGTCCTGCTCGATCGCAACGCCCGTGAGGTCGTCGCCGCCGACGTCGGCTACGGCCAACTCGCCTGGCCCCTGCGCACCGACCCGAGGGTGACCGTGATGGAGCGCACCAACGTCCGCGACCTCACCGCCGACGCGATCGGCGGGCCCGTGGACCTGATCGTCGCCGATCTGTCGTTCATCTCGTTGGCGACTGTGCTGCCCGCACTGACCGCGTGCGCGTCGCACGACGCCGATATCGTTCCCATGGTGAAGCCGCAGTTCGAGGTCGGGAAGGACCGCGTGGGTGCCGGCGGAGTCGTCTCGGATCCGGCGCTGCGCACCGAGGCGGTGCTGGCCGTGGCCCGACGCGCCGACGAACTGCACTGGCACACCGTCGCCGTCACCGCCAGCCCGTTGCCCGGGCCCGCAGGCAACGTCGAGTACTTCCTGCATCTGCGTGCCGAGACCGACCATGCACTACTGGCGGCCTCGCTCGAAAATGCGGTCCGGCAGGCCGTCGACGAGGGGCCGCAATGACGCACGAACGCACGATCCTGCTCGTCGTCCACACCGGCCGTGAGGCGGCGACCGAGGTCGCACGCCGGGTGGAGAAGGTGCTCGGCGACCACGAGATCGGGCTGCGGGTGCTCTCCGCCGAGGCCGTCGACAAGGGCCCGGTCCACCTGGCACCCGACGACATGCGTGCCCTGGGCATCGACATCGAGGTGGTCGACGCCGAAGAGCGTGCCGCCGCGGGCTGCGAGCTGGTGCTCGTCCTCGGCGGCGACGGCACGTTCCTGCGCGCCGCCGAACTCGCCCGCAACGTCGAAATCCCGGTGCTCGGGGTGAACCTCGGCCGGATCGGCTTCCTGGCCGAGGCCGAGGCGGACTCGATCGACGCCGTGCTCGACCACGTCATCAAGCGCGACTACCGCGTCGAGGAACGCATGACGCTGGACGTCGCGGTCCGTGCCGGGGGAGAGCTGCTCGACCGCGGCTGGGCCCTCAACGAGGCCAGTCTGGAGAAGGGGCCCCGCCTGGGGGTGCTCGGTGTGGTCCTCGAGGTCGACGGGCGGCCGGTGTCGGCGTTCGGCTGCGACGGGGTGCTGGTGTCGACGCCGACGGGGTCGACGGCCTACGCGTTCTCGGCAGGCGGTCCTGTGCTGTGGCCTGATCTGGAGGCGATCCTGGTCGTGCCCAACAACGCCCACGCGCTGTTCGCCCGGCCGATGGTGACCAGCCCGAAGGCGTCGATCGCGATCGAGATCGAGGCCGGCGGCCACGACGCGCTGGTGTTCTGCGACGGGCGGCGCGAAATGGTGGTGCCTGCGGGGGGCCGGCTCGAGGTGACCCGTTGTGCCACGCCGCTGAAGTGGGTGCGGTTGGACAGCGCGCCGTTCACCGATCGGCTGGTGCGCAAGTTCCGGTTGCCGGTCACGGGGTGGCGCGGACAGTAGTGCTATCCGAGATCCGTATCGAGTCGTTGGGGGCGATCAGCGCCGCGACCGCCGAGTTCGACGGCGGTCTGACGGTGCTCACCGGCGAGACCGGCGCAGGCAAGACGATGGTCGTCACCGGGCTGCACCTGCTGGGCGGCGCCCGAGCCGACCCCACCAAAGTGCGCTCCGGGGCACCCCGCGCCGTGGTCGAGGGCCGGTTCGTCACAGACGAACTCGGCGACACCGTGATCAGCCAGGTGGACGAGATCCTCGATGCCTCCGGCGCCGAGCGTGACGACGACGGCAGCGTCATCGCCGCCCGCTCAGTCAGCCGGGACGGACCGTCGAGGGCGTACCTCGGCGGCCGCAGCGTGCCTGCCAGGTCGCTGAGCGGGTTCACCAACGAACTGCTGACCCTGCACGGTCAGAACGACCAGCTGCGGTTGATGCGGCCCGACCAGCAGCGCGCCGCCCTGGACCGCTACGCCGACGTCACCAAGCAGTTGCACCGATACCGCACGCTTCGCGACGAGTGGCTCGGGGCAAAACGCGACCTCGACGACCGCCGCCGCCGGGCTCGCGAACTCACCCAGGAGTCCGATCGCCTCCTTTTCGCACTCAACGAGATCGAGCTGGTGGCGCCGCAGCCCGGCGAGGATGACGCACTGGTCGCCGACATCCGCCGGATGTCGGAGCTGGACTCGTTGCGGGAGGCCGTGCAGACGGCCCACGCCGCTCTGTCCGGCGCCGTCGACGAGGGGCCGGCCGACGGCTTCTCCGCCGCGTCCGCGGTCGGACAGGCGCGCTCGGCGCTGGAGGGCACCGACGACACCGCGTTGGCGGCGCTGTCCGAACAACTCGGCGCAGCCCTGACGGTGCTCGTCGACGTCTCCAGTGAACTCAGCCGCTTCCTATCCGAATTACCCACCGACGCAAGCTCATTGGAGATGAAGCTGGCACGCCAGGCGGAGTTGCGGACGTTGACGCGCAAGTACGCCGCCGACATCGACGGCGTGCTGGACTGGGCACGGGAGTCGCGCGAGCGGCTCGCCCAACTCGACGTGTCCGAGGAGACGCTGGCCGTGCTGGAGCGCCGCGTCGACACGCTGCAGGCCAAGGTCGTCGACGCCGCGCAGGACCTGACCAAGGCGCGGGTCAAGGCCGCGAAGGGGTTGTCCAAGGCCGTGACGGCCGAACTGTCCGGGCTGGCGATGGCCGGCGCGGAGTTCACCATCGCCGTCGGCCCCCTCGAGGCACGCCCCGATGACAGCGCCCCCCTGACCATTCCCTCAGGGCCGGCATGCACCACGGTGCATGCCGGCCGTGACGGCGTGGACTCCGTCGAGTTCGGCTTCGCCGCCCATCGCGGCTCCGACATCCTGCCGCTCAACAAGAGCGCCTCCGGTGGTGAGCTCTCCCGCGTGATGCTGGCGCTCGAGGTGGTGCTGGCCGCATCGACCGAAGGCACCACGATGGTGTTCGACGAGGTCGACGCCGGCGTCGGCGGTCGCGCCGCGGTCCAGATCGGCAGGCGACTGGCGCGGCTGGCCCGCACACATCAGGTCATCGTCGTCACGCATCTGCCCCAGGTCGCGGCGTACGCCGACGTGCACCTCGTCGTCGAGGGCGACGCCGGCGCCAAGAGTGAGCGGGCGAAGTCCAGTGGGGTGCGTCGCCTCGACGACGACAGCCGGGTTGCGGAGTTGGCCCGGATGCTTGCCGGGCTGGGGGAGTCCGACAGCGGCCGGGCGCACGCCCGCGAACTGCTGGAGGCGGCGCGCGAGGACCGTGCCTCGGTGAGTTGAGGGTCAGCGACCGAGGACCTCGTCGACCACGTCGGTGAGGAAGCCGGAGTCGGCGGGATCGGCGGTCATGAGGCTTCGGTAGAACACCGCGCCGGACAACGCGACCGACGCGGTCTCGGGGTCGACGGTCGGGGGGAACTCACCGGCGCCGACTCCGGCGGTGATGACGTCGGTGAGCCGCCGGCGACGTTGCGCCGAGAATCGGTGGAGCTCATCGCGGAAGCTCGCATCGTTGCCTGCGGCGTGGATCAGCGCCGGAATGCAGGCCGATACCGGTGAGTCGGTCAAGGCCCGCGCGAGGTGGCTCAGCAGCAACTCGACGTGCTGCCGCGCGCTCCCGGAAGCGACGTCGACGCCGGGATCGGGCTGGCGGTGCAAGGTTCTCAGCGCGTCCGCGATGAGTGCCGACTTCTCCGGCCAGTGCCGGTAGACGGTGCTCCTGCCGACGCCCGCGCGGGCCGCGACCGACTCGATCCGGAAGCCCGCGTAGCCGGTCTCGGCGAACTCGTCGAGAGCCGCGCGGCAGATCGCCCGCCGCGAATGCTCGATGCGCGGATCCGGCAGTCGCGCGCTGCTCATACCCCCACCCCCTCACATCCTTTGGGACATATTGCCATGCTATGGGACACAAGTGTATCGTAACTGCCAGGAGGTGCAGTTATGACCACTTTCAGCGTTCGGTACATCGTGGACGATGTCGACGAAGCCGTCGAGTTCTACACCCGCAACCTTCGGTTCGAACTGGTCATGAGACCCGGACCGGGCTTCGCCATGCTCCGCAGTGGCGGGTTACGTCTGTTGCTCAACGCGCCGGATGGCGGCGGCGGCGCAGGGAGGCGGCTGTCCGACGGGCGACGACCGGAACCCGGGGGATGGAACAGGTTCCAGATGGAGGTCGAGGACCTCGACGCCACCGTCGACGCGCTCCGCAGCGGGGGAGTCGGCTTCCGCGGAGACATCGTCGACGGGCGGGGCGGTCGGCAGGCGCTCGCCGTCGACCCGTCCGGCAATCCGATCGAACTGTTCGAGCCGCAGGCCTCCTGAGCCTGTGACAGATGTGAAAAGAAGTAACTAATGGGGCTGGTGTTACGGCGCGCCTCCAACGGATGACTGAGGTTCCTGGACAGAATCGGCTCCATGAAGATGTCAGCGCTGCTGTCCCGTAATGCCAGCTCACGGCCGGGTATCACCGGCACCGCCCGAGTTGACCGCGACATCGACCGCCTACTGCGGCGGCTCACTCCCGGCGACATCGTCGTGCTCGACGCGCAGGATCTCGACCGGGTCACCGCGGACGCTCTCGTCGAGGCCGAAGTCGCCGCGGTCGTGAACGCGTCGTCGTCGATCTCGGGGCGGTACCCCAACCTGGGCCCCGAGGTCCTGGTCGCCAACGGCATCATGCTCGTCGACGACACCGGTCCCGAGGTCTTCAAGAAGGTCAAGGACGGTGCCCGCGTCCGGATCAACGAAGGCGGCGTCTACTCCGGTGACCGCAGGCTGATCCTCGGCACCGAGCGCACCGACGCCGAGATCCACGAGTTGATGCAGGAAGCCAAGGGCGGCCTCGTCGCGCATCTCGAGGCGTTCGCCGGGAACACCATCGAGTTCATCCGCAGCGAGAGTCCGCTGCTGATCGACGGCATCGGCATCCCCGACATCGACGTCGACATGAACCACCGTCACGTCGTCATCGTGGCCGAGGAGGACCACGCCGCGGCCGACCTGAAGGCGCTCAAACCCTTCATCAAGGAGTACCAACCAGTTCTGGTGGGAGTCGGGGCCGGAGCCGACATCCTGCGCAAGGCCGGCTACCGTCCGGCGTTGATCGTCGGCGACCCGGACAAGATCAGCACCGAGGTGCTGCGCTGCGGTGCCCAGGTGGTGTTGCCCGCCGACGCCGACGGCCACGCCGCCGGACTCGAGCGCATCCAGGATCTCGGCGTGGGCGCGATGACGTTTCCCGCCGCCGGTTCGGCCGCCGACCTGGCGCTGCTGCTGTGCGATCACCACGGCGCATCGCTGATCGTCACCGTGGGCCACACCGCGAGCATCGAGGAGTTCTTCGATCGCACGCGCCAGCGCAGCAACCCGTCGACGTTCCTGACCCGCCTCAAGGTCGGCGAGAAGCTCGTCGACGCCAAAGCCGTTGCCACGCTGTACCGCAGCCGGGTGTCCGGCGGCGCGATCGCGCTGTTGGTGATGGCGATGCTGATCGCGGTCATCGCCGCACTGTGGGTGTCGCGCGCCGACGCCGCGGTGCTGGAGTGGGTCGTCGAGTACTGGAACCGGTTCACTCTCTGGGTTCAGGGCCTGGTCTCGTAGAAGGTGATGACGTGATCTCGCTGCGTTCGCATGCCATCTCGCTCGCCGCGGTGTTCCTCGCGCTGGCCATCGGCGTCGCCCTCGGCTCGGGGCTGCTGTCCAACACCGTGCTCACCGGTCTGCGTGACGACAAGAACGAGATGCAGAAGCAGATCGACACCCTGACCGACGACAAGAACGCCCTCAACGAGAAGCTCAGCGCTGCAGGGGATTTCAACGCGCAGATGGCGCCGCGCATTCTGCGCGCCAGCCTCGCGGAGAAAACCGTGGTGCTGTTCGCCACACCCGACGCCGCCGACAGCGACGTCGAAGGACTGACCCGCGTGGTGGAGCAGGCCGGCGGGCGGGTGACAGGCACCGTGGGTCTGACCCAGGAGTTCGTCGACGCCAACTCCGCGGAGAAGCTGCTGTCGGTGGTCAACTCGCCGATCGTGCCCGCGGGCGCGCAGCTGAACACCGGCTCCGTCGATCAGGGCTCGCAGGCAGGCGACCTGCTGGGCATCGCGTTGCTGGTCAACCGCGACCCCAAGGTGACGCCGGTCGACGACACGCAGCGCGAAACCGTGCTCGCCGCGCTGCGGGACACCGGTTTCGTGACGTACGGCACCGAGCGCATCGGCGCCGCGAACACCGCGCTCGTCGTGACCGGCGGTGCGCTGGGTGACGACGCGGGAAACCAGGGCGCCACCGTCGCCCGGTTCGCGGCCGGCCTCGCGCCGCACGGCGCGGGCACGGTCCTCGCCGGGCGCGACGGATCGGCGTCCGGGACCGCCGCTGTCGCGGTGACCAGGTCGGACGCCGCGCTGAACAGCGTCGTCAGCACCGTCGACGACGTCTCCAGCGAATCCGGGCGGATCACCTCGGTGCTGGCGCTCAGTGACCTGATCAACGGCGGCAAGCCCGGACAGTTCGGCATCGGCCAGGGAGCGACCGCCGTCACCGTGGCGCAGTAGCCCCGCCGGCGACGCACCCGCGTGTCAACAACGCGGTGTCGGTGTCGGTGTTAGGGTGAGATTCCGTGGGTCGGCAGGCCCCAACCGGACTCGATCTCGATGAGGGTCCTCCCAAACTAAGCCCTGCCCGTCGTCACGGAGGTCTGTTTTGCCCGGCCGAATGAACCAGTTACGTAAGCACCCGCAGACCGCGACCAAGCACCTCTTCGTGACCGGCGGTGTGGTGTCGTCACTCGGCAAAGGCCTCACGGCGTCGAGCCTCGGGCAGTTGCTGACCGCGCGGGGCCTGCAGGTGACGATGCAGAAGCTCGACCCCTACCTCAACGTCGACCCGGGCACGATGAACCCGTTCCAGCACGGCGAGGTGTTCGTCACCGAGGACGGCGCCGAGACCGACCTCGACGTCGGGCACTACGAGCGGTTCCTCGACCGCAACCTGTCGGGCTTCGCCAATGTCACCACGGGGCAGGTGTATTCGACGGTGATCGCCAAGGAACGCCGCGGCGAGTACCTCGGCGACACCGTGCAGGTGATCCCGCACATCACCGACGAGATCAAGCGCCGCATCGTGGCGATGGCCGAGGCCGACGGCGACGGCAACCGGCCCGACGTGGTGATCACCGAGATCGGCGGCACTGTGGGCGACATCGAGTCGCTGCCGTTCCTGGAGGCCGCCCGGCAGGTGCGCCACGAGGTGGGCAGGGAGAACTGCTTCTTCCTGCACTGCTCGCTGGTGCCCTACATGGCGCCCTCGGGGGAGTTGAAGACCAAACCGACCCAGCACTCCGTTGCCGCGCTGCGCAGCATCGGTATCTCTCCCGACGCGCTGATCCTGCGCTGTGACCGCGACGTGCCCGAGCCGCTGAAGAACAAGATCGCGTTGATGTGCGACGTCGACATCGACGGTGTGATCTCCACCCCCGATGCCCCGTCCATCTACGACATCCCCAAGGTGCTGCACCGCGAGGAACTCGACGCCTATGTCGTCCGGCGACTGAGCCTGCCGTTCCGCGACGTCGACTGGACGCAGTGGAACGACCTGCTGCAGCGGGTGCACGAGCCACGGGAAACGGTGCGAATCGCGTTGGTGGGCAAGTACATCGACCTCTCCGATGCCTACCTGTCGGTCGCCGAGGCGTTGCGGGCCGGTGGTTTCGCCCATCACGCCAAGGTGGAGCTGCGCTGGGTGGCCTCCGATGACTGCGAAACCGACCCCGGCGCGGCGGCCGCGCTGTCCGACGTCGACGGTGTCCTCATCCCGGGCGGCTTCGGAATCCGCGGCATCGAAGGCAAGATCGGCGCCATCCGGTACGCGCGCAAGCGCCGCCTGCCGGTGCTCGGTCTGTGCCTGGGCCTGCAGTGCATCGTGATCGAGGCTGCCCGGTCGGTGGGCGTGACCGAGGCGAACTCCGCCGAGTTCGACCCACAAACACCCGATCCGGTGATCTCCACGATGGCCGACCAGCGTGACGCGGTGGCCGGTGACGCCGATCTCGGCGGCACCATGAGACTGGGGGCGTACCCGGCCGTCCTGGAGCCGGAATCGATTGTCGCGCAAGCCTATGGGGTGACCGAGGTATCCGAGCGGCACCGCCACCGCTACGAGGTCAACAACGCCTACCGGGACCGCATCGCCGAGAGTGGCCTGAAGTTCTCGGGCACCTCGCCGGACGGTCACCTCGTGGAGTTCGTCGAGTACCCCCGCGAGGTGAACCCGTTCCTGGTCGGCACCCAGGCACACCCGGAGCTCAAGAGCCGCCCCACCCGGCCGCATCCGCTGTTCGTGGCTTTCGTCGGCGCATCGCTGGACTACAAGAACGAGGAGCGGCTGCCGGTGGAGATGCCGGCGATGCACGACACCAAGGCCAACGGCGCCGAGCATGCCCTCGAAGACGCCCCGGCCCGTGGCTGAAGAAGCCTCCGGCTCCAACGACACAGGCAGTCACGAGTTCTCCGTCGCCACCTCGGAAACTCTTTACGTCGGAAAGATATTCGCGCTTCGCGCCGACGAGGTGCAGATGCCCGGCGGTGCCGCGGCCCGCCGCGAGATCGTCGAGCACTACGGCGCGGTAGCCGTCGTGGCGATCGACGATGCCGGTGACGTCGTGCTCGTCTACCAGTACCGGCACGCGTTCGGCAGGAGGCTGTGGGAACTGCCCGCGGGGCTGCTGGACCTGGGCGGGGAGGCGCCGCACGTCACGGCGGCGCGGGAACTGGCCGAGGAGGCCGGCCTGGCAGCCGACACCTGGCGCACACTGGTCGACCTGGACTCCGCACCCGGGTTCAGCGACGAGAGCGTGCGAGTGTTCCTCGCCACCGACCTGCGCGACGTCGACCGGCCCGAGGCCCACGAAGAGGAAGCCGACCTGACGGTGCGGCGGTTCGCACTCGACGACGCCGTCGCCAGGGTCTACTCCGGCGAGATCGTCAACGCCATCTCGGTCGCAGGCATCCTGGCCGTTCACGCGATGCCGGATGTCGCGTCGCTGCGTCCCGTCGACGCGCCGTGGCCCGACCGGCCGACCGCGTTCGCGCGCCGGAAGGGACATCCGTGACCGACACGTCGCTGTTTGTCGGCGCCTCCCTCGACGACCAGTTCCAGGGGTACCTCGACCACCTGGCGATCGAGCGGGGGGTGGCGGCCAACACGCTGAGCTCCTACCGCAGGGACCTGCGGCGCTACGCCGAGCACCTGACCTCACGCGGGGTCGACGACCTGGCGAAGGTGGCCGAGGCCGATGTCAGCGAGTTCCTGGTGTCACTGCGCCGCGGAGACCCCGAGAACGGGGTGGTGCCGCTGTCGGCGGTCTCGGCGGCCAGGGCGCTGATCGCCGTGCGCGGGCTGCACCGGTTCGCGGCCGCCGAGGGGATTGCCACCATCGACGTCGCCCGCGAGGTGAAGCCGCCGACACCGACCCGGCGGCTGCCCAAGAGCCTGAGCCTCGACGAGGTGCTGGCGCTGCTCGACGGTGCCGGCGGCGACAGCGAGACAGACGGCCCGTTGACGCTGCGCAACCGCGCGCTGCTGGAACTGCTCTACTCGACCGGCGCCAGAATCTCCGAGGCCGTCGGACTCGACCTCGACGACGTCGACACCCAGGCGCGTTCGGTGCTGCTGCGCGGCAAGGGCGGCAAGCAGCGGCTCGTCCCGGTCGGCCGTCCCGCGGTCAGCGCGCTCGACGCCTACCTGGTGCGCGGGCGTCCCGACCTGGCCAGGCGCGGCAGGGGCACACCCGCTATCTTCCTCAACGCCCGCGGCGGTCGGCTGTCGCGGCAGAGCGCCTGGCAGGTGCTGCAGGACGCCGCCGAACGCGCGGGCATCACCGCGACGGTGTCCCCGCACGTGCTGCGGCACTCCTTCGCGACCCACCTTCTCGACGGCGGCGCCGACGTCCGCGTCGTGCAGGAGCTGCTCGGGCACGCGTCGGTGACCACCACGCAGATCTACACCATGGTCACCGTGAACGCGCTGCGCGAGGTGTGGGCCGGCGCGCACCCGCGGGCGCGGTAGTCGAACGACGATCAAGCGGCGAGGGACGAGCCGCGTTGAGGAGTTCGACGATTTAGCGGTAGTCGTCAGCCCAGGTACTCCGATTCCAGCACCAGATCCGGCATCAGGGACTGGTACTCGACGTGGGTCTTGTGCTCGACGGTGTCCCACGTCGTGCCCTGGTGCTCGCGCATGTAGGCGCGATACTTCGGCGCGCCCGGCACCAGGACGTTGTCGGCGACCACGATCGACCCGCGGTGCAGCCATCCCCGGTCCAGGACGCTCTGCAGGTCGGACAGGTAGGCGCGTTTGTCGTGGTCGATGAATAGCAGGTCCAGGCTCCCCGGGGTGAAGCCGTGTTCGGCGGCAAGGGCGTCGAGCGTCCGGCCGCCGTCGCCGAGGGTGCCGACCACGCAGGTGATCTGATCTGCGACGCCGGCATGCGCCCAGATGCGCCGCGCTACTTCGGCGTTGGCGGCGGAGAACTCGATGGAGCACACCCGCGCCGAGGGTGCTGCTCGGGCGATCCGCAGCGCGCTGTAGCCGCAGTACGTCCCGAGCTCGAGCACCAGGCCCGGTGCGGCGCGGCGCACGGCCGCGTCCAGCAGTCGGCCCTTCTCGTCGCCGACGTTGACCAGCATCGCCTTCTCATAGGCGAAGGTGTCGATAGCGGCGAGCACGTCGTCGACGTCCCCGCGGCGGGCGTGGGTCTCCACATACTCGGCGCAGGCGGCCTCCCGACCGTCGCCGATCTGACCGGTTCGCTGGAACGACGGCATGCCCAGCGCGAGACGCCACGTCGACCACCGCAGGAAGGGCAACCGCTGTTTGAGGCTCATGCCATCCAGCGTAGGAGCCCTCGAGCCGTCGACGAGGGTGCATCCATAGCGCATTTTCCGCCCATCTGCCTCACTGACCGCAATCTCGGCACAGTCCGGCTGCGATATTGCCTGCGGGTCTGCCAGACCAGTACGACACACCCCGTTAAACTTGCCCGGATGTCTGCCAAGCCTGTGGGTTGCCTGACCGGCCAAGGTCTGGGATGACCGACGACACGGGCACCGAGCCCACCCCCGGCTTGACCGGCCGCCTGCCTCGGCCGACGCCCGAGCCCAGGCCCCGATCCACGCACGGCCCGGCCAAGGTCGTGGCGATGTGCAACCAGAAGGGCGGCGTCGGCAAGACGACCTCGACGATCAACCTGGGCGCCGCCCTCGCCGAGTACGGCAGGCGGGTGCTGCTGGTCGACCTCGATCCGCAGGGCGCGTTGTCGGCGGGCCTCGGCGTGCCGCACTACGAACTCGACAACACCGTGCACAACCTGCTGGTCGAACCGCGGGTGTCCATCGACGAGGTGCTGCAGAGCACCAGGGTGCCGGGTATGGACCTGGTGCCGAGCAACATCGACCTGTCGGCCGCGGAGATCCAGCTGGTCAACGAGGTCGGCAGGGAGCAATCGCTGGCCCGGGCGCTGTACCCGGTGCTCGACCGCTATGACTACGTGCTGATCGACTGCCAGCCGTCGCTGGGGCTGCTGACCGTCAACGGGTTGGCCTGCAGCGACAGTGTGATCATCCCCACCGAGTGCGAGTACTTCTCGCTGCGCGGCCTGGCGCTGCTGACCGACACCGTGGAGAAAGTGCACGACCGGCTGAACCCGAAGCTGTCGATCAGCGGGATCCTGATCACCCGCTACGACCCGCGCACCGTGAACTCCCGTGAGGTGATGGCAAGGGTGGTTGAGCGGTTCGGTGACCTGGTGTTCGACACCGTCATCACCCGCACCGTCAGATTCCCCGAGACCAGCGTGGCCGGTGAGCCCATCACCACCTGGGCGCCGAAATCAGCTGGCGCCGAAGCATATCGGGCGCTGGCGCGTGAGGTCATCGACCGGTTCGGCGCGTGAGCGAGACGCCCGACACCGGAACGGCCCCAGACGAGGCAGCAGCGTCCCCCCAGGCCGGCTTCCAGGTCCGCCTGAGCAATTTCGAGGGTCCGTTCGACCTGCTGCTGCAGCTGATCTTCGGCCACCGGCTCGACGTCACCGAGGTGGCGTTGCACACGGTCACCGACGAGTTCATCGCCTACACCAAGGCCATCGGACCGCTGCTCGAGCTCGACGAGACCACGTCGTTCCTGGTGGTCGCGGCGACGTTGCTCGACCTCAAGGCCGCGCGGCTGCTGCCCGCCGGTGAGGTCCACGACGAGGAGGATCTGGCGCTGCTCGAGGTGCGCGACCTGCTGTTCGCCAGGTTGCTGCAGTACCGGGCGTTCAAGCACGTCGCGGTGATGTTCGCCGAGCTGGAGGCCGCGGCGCTGCGCAGCTATCCGAGGGCGGTGGCACTCGAGGACCGCTACGAAGACCTGCTGCCGGAGGTGATGCTCGGTGTGGATGCCGACCGGTTCGCGCAGATCGCAGCCGCGGCGTTCACCCCGCGGCCGGTGCCGACGGTGGGCACCGACCACCTGCACCAGGTGTCTGTGTCGGTGCCCGAACAGGCGGCGAACCTGATGTCGCAGCTCGAAGGCCGCGGCGTGGGACAGTGGGCGTCGTTCTCCGACCTGGTAGCTGACTGCGATGTGCCGATGGAGATCGTGGGCCGCTTCCTGGCGCTGCTCGAACTGTACCGAGCCAGGGCGGTAGCATTCGACCAATCAGAACCGCTTGGTGTGCTCCAGATTTCGTGGACCGGAGAGCGGCCGAACAGCCAACAACTGGCAACCGCCGACGCGGAATAGACAAGACAGATGACTGACGAAATCGCAGACAATTCGACGGAGCCCCCGATCGACACCGACGACGACGTCGCCCCCGAACTGGACGACGCCGAACTGCGCTCGGTGCTCGAGGCGCTGTTACTCGTAGTCGACACCCCCGTCACCGTCGACGCGCTGGCGTCGGCGACCGATCAGCCCCCGTCGCGGGTGGCCGACACCCTGCATGCCATGGCAGCCGAGTTCACGGCCCGCGACAGCGGCATCGAACTGCGCGAGGCCGGTGGCGGGTGGCGGATGTACACGCGTGCGAAGTTCGCGCCGTACGTGGAGAAGCTGCTGCTCGACGGTGCCCGCTCGAAACTTACCCGCGCGGCCCTGGAGACGCTGGCCGTGGTCGCCTATCGCCAACCCGTGACCCGGGCCCGGGTGAGCGCGGTGCGGGGCGTCAACGTCGATGCGGTGATGCGCACGCTGTTGGCGCGCGGGCTGATCACCGAGGCCGGCACCGACGCCGACTCCGGCGCAGTGACGTTCGCGACCACGGAGTTGTTCCTGGAGCGGCTCGGCCTGACATCCCTGACCGACCTCCCCGACATCGCGCCGCTGCTCCCCGACGTCGACGTGATCGACGACCTCAGTGAAACCCTCAGCGAAGAGCTACGTTTCATGAAACTCAACGGTGCTCCCACCCCCGAGGCGGCGCTGTCCTTCGACGTGGACCGGGAGTGACGATGGCTGACGATGAAGGTGTGAGGCTGCAGAAAGTGTTGTCGCAGGCGGGGATTGCCTCCCGCCGGGTCGCCGAGAAGATGATCCGCGACGGCCGCGTCGAGGTGGACGACATGGTGGTCACCGAGATGGGCACCCGGGTGGACCCCGCGGTGTCGGTGATCCGGGTCGACGGGGTCAGGGTCACCCACGACGACACGCTGGTGCACCTGGCCATCAACAAGCCGCTGGGGATGCACTCGACGATGTCCGACGACCGGGGGCGGCCGTGTGTCGGCGACCTGGTGGAGCATCGGGTCCGCGGCAACAAGAAGCTGTTTCACGTCGGACGCCTTGACGCCGACACCGAAGGGCTGCTGCTGCTGACCAACGACGGCGAACTCGCGCACCGGTTGATGCACCCGTCCTACGAGGTGCCCAAGACCTACCTGGCGACTGTCGACGGCAGTGTGCCGCGCGGTCTGGGTCGCAAGTTGCGCGACGGGATCGAACTCGACGACGGACCGGTGCGTGTCGACGATTTCGCGCTCGTGGATTCCGTACCGGGCAAGTCGCTGGTGCGGGTGACGCTGCACGAGGGCCGCAAACGCATCGTGCGCAGGCTGCTGGCCGAGGTCGGCTTTCCGGTGCAGGAGTTGGTCCGCACCGACATCGGCTCGGTCTCACTCGGTGATCAGCGGCCGGGCAGCATCCGGGTGCTGACTCAGAAGGAGATCGGCGAACTGTACAAGGCGGTGGGTCTGTGAGCCGTTCACTGGTGGTGGCGATCGACGGCCCCGCGGGGACCGGAAAGTCCTCGGTGGCAAGGGGTTTGGCGGGAAGCCTGGGTGCGAGGTACCTGGACACCGGCGCGATGTACCGCATCGTCACACTCGGGGTGCTGCGCGGCGGCATCGACCTCGCCGACGCGGCAGCCATCAGCGCCGCCGTCGACGGCATCGAGTTGGCGGTGGGCCACGACCCCACCGAGGACCGTGCATATCTGGCCGGCGAGGACGTGTCCAGGGAGATTCGCGGCGACGCCGTCACCAAGGCGGTGTCGGCGGTGTCGGCGGTCCCCGCGGTGCGGACCCGGCTGGTCGCCCTGCAACGCGCGCTGGCGCAAGGCCCCGGAAACGTGCTGGTCGAGGGCCGCGACATCGGCACCGTCGTCCTTCCCGACGCCGATGTGAAGGTCTTCCTGACCGCGTCGCCGGAAGTTCGGGCCCGGCGGCGCAACGACCAGAACGTCGCGGCCGGGTTGAACGACGACTACGACCGGGTGCTCGCCGACGTCAGGCGCCGTGACCATCTGGACTCCACTCGCGCGGTGTCGCCGCTTCGGGCGGCCGAGGACGCGATCGTCGTGGACACCAGTGACATGAACCTGACCGAGGTGATCGCTCACCTGACCGAGCTCGTCGAACAGAAAGCTGGGGCGTCCCGATGAGCGCTTGCGCGAAGAGCAGACGGCACCGATGACCGACGAATCGGACGGCACATGGGTCGACGAGGGCGACTGGGAGCAATGGGCCGAGGACGCTGAAAACGACATAGCAGAGGCGATCGAGGAGGCGGCGTCGCCACCTCCGGTGGTGGCTGTCGTCGGGCGACCCAACGTAGGTAAGTCCACGCTCGTCAACCGGATCCTCGGCCGCCGCGAAGCGGTGGTGCAAGACATTCCCGGGGTGACCCGTGACCGGGTGTCCTACGACGCGCTGTGGTCCGGGCAGCGGTTCGTCGTCCAGGACACCGGCGGGTGGGAGCCCGACGCGAAGGGTCTTCAGCAGCTCGTCTCCGAGCAGGCGTCGGTGGCGATGCGCACCGCCGACGCGATCATCTTCGTCGTCGACTCCATCGTCGGGGCGACGGCCGCCGACGAGGCCGCAGCCAAGCTGCTGCAGCGCTCCGGGAAGCCGGTGTTCCTGGCCGCCAACAAGGTCGACACCGAGCGTGGTGAAGCCGATGCCGCCGCGCTGTGGTCGCTGGGCCTGGGGCAGCCGCACTCGGTCAGCGCAATGCACGGCCGCGGTGTCGCCGACCTGCTCGACGTCGTCGTCGAGGCGATGCCGACGGTCTCCGAAGTGGGCGGCGGTTCCGGCGGCCCGCGCCGGGTGGCGCTGGTCGGTAAGCCCAACGTCGGCAAGTCCTCGCTGCTCAACCGGCTCGCCGGGGATGAGCGGTCGGTGGTGCACGACGTCGCGGGAACCACCGTGGACCCGGTCGACTCACTCATCGAGATGGACGGCAAGCTGTGGCGGTTCGTCGACACCGCAGGTCTGCGCCGCAAGGTCGGACAGGCCAGCGGACACGAGTTCTACGCGTCGGTGCGCACCCACGGCGCCATCGACTCCGCCGAGGTGGCGGTCGTGCTCATCGACGCGTCGCAGCCGCTGACCGAGCAGGATCAACGGATCCTGACGATGGTCATCGAGGCGGGGCGGGCGCTGGTGCTGGCCTTCAACAAGTGGGACCTCGTCGACGAGGACCGCCGGTATCTGCTGGACCGCGAGATCGATCTGCAGCTCGCTCAGGTGCAATGGGCGCCGCGGGTGAACATCTCGGCCAAGACGGGCCGCGCGGTGCAGAAGCTGGTACCCGCGCTGGAGACGTCGCTGGCGTCGTGGGATTCGCGCATCTCGACCGGTCGGCTCAACACGTTCTTCAAGGAGATCGTCGCCGCGACGCCGCCGCCGGTTCGCGGTGGCAAGCAGCCCAGGATCCTGTTCGCCACCCAGGCCACCGCCCGGCCGCCGACGTTCGTGCTGTTCACCAGTGGATTCCTAGAGGCCGGCTATCGCCGTTTCCTGGAACGCAAGCTGAGGGAGACGTTCGGCTTCGAGGGCAGCCCGATCCGGATCAATGTCAGGGTCCGGGAGAAGAGGGGCGCTCGGACCCGCACCCGGTGACTTCGGCGTGCTCCATCCGCTCATTAAGGTGTTCGGGTGCCCGTCGTCGACATGGTCCTCATCGCGCTGGCGGGTGTGGGAGCCGGGGCGATCAACGCCATCGTCGGGTCCGGCACGCTGATCACCTTCCCGACGTTGGTGGCGCTCGGGTATCCGCCGGTGACGGCGACGATGTCCAACGCCGTCGGCCTCGTCGCCGGCGGTGTGTCGGGAACCTGGGGGTACCGCCGCGAACTCCGCGGCCAGTGGGACCGGCTGAGATGGCAGCTCCCGGCGTCGTTCATGGGCGCCGGTGCGGGTGCCTGGCTGCTGCTGCACCTGCCGGAGAAGGTGTTCATCCAGGTCGTTCCCGTCCTGCTGGTGCTCGCCCTGGCGCTGGTGGTGGTCGGGCCGCGGATCCAGGCCTGGGCGCGTGTCCGGGCCGAGGCCGCCGGGCGCTCCGTCGATCACGTGTCGGCGGGACGGATGACGGCGTTGGTCGCGGCCACGTTCGCGGTGGGGGTGTACGGCGGCTACTTCACCGCCGCCCAGGGGATTTTGCTGATCGCGGCGATGGGGGCGCTGCTGCCCGAGGACATGCAGCGGATGAACGCCGCCAAGAATCTGCTGTCGCTGGTGGTCAACGTGGTCGCGGCGGTGGCGTACACGGTGGTGGCGTTCGACCGGATCAGCTGGGGTGCGGCGGGCCTGATCGCAGTGGGTTCACTCATCGGCGGATTCGTCGGCGCGCACTACGGGCGGCGGCTCTCGCCGGCGGTGTTGCGTGCCGTGATCGTGGTGGTGGGATTGATTGGGCTGTATCGGCTGTTGACCCTGTAGTCTGTCCGAGGTTCGTGAGCTCAAACGGTGAGGAATGTCGATGACGGTATGCGTGGCGGTCGCGCCGGCGCCGTCTGACGTGTCCGCGCTCGAGCCGTTCTGGCCGTCACGCCGGTTGATGGCATTCGACGAGTGGTGTTGTCCGCGTCCCTGACGCGTACCCATTCGTCCTGAGGTCGCCGTGCGGTGACCGCCATCCCTGAAAGCAGCCATGCGTTCGCTTCTCATCTTCACGCTTGTCGGCGTCGGAGCCCAGTTGGTCGACGGCGCGCTGGGCATGGCGTTCGGCATCACCGCCACGACGCTGCTGGTGCTGTCCGGCGTCGGTGCAGCCCAGGCAAGCGCCGCGGTGCATCTCGCCGAGGTCGGCACCACGTTCGCCTCCGGACTGTCGCACTGGAAGTTCAAGAACATCGACTGGGCGTTGGTCGCCAAGCTCGGCGGACCGGGAGCGGTCGGGGCGTTCTTCGGCGCGACGGTGCTGTCGTCGCTGTCCACCGAGCACGCCGCCCCTCTGATGGCCGCGATCCTGGTGGCCATCGGCATCTACGTACTGCTGCGGTTCTCGCTGCGGACACCGCTGACCTTCGGCGGGAAGGGAACCAGCCACAGCGCGAAATTCCTTGCCCCGCTTGGATTATTCGGCGGCTTCATCGACGCCTCCGGTGGCGGTGGGTGGGGGCCGGTGACGACGAGCACGCTGCTGTCACAGGGCAAGACCGCGCCGAGGACCGTCATCGGTTCGGTGAGCGCGTCGGAGTTCCTGGTGTCGGTGTCGGCCTCGCTGGGCTTTCTGATCGGGCTGCGGCAGGAGTTCCTGGAGAACTGGCCGGTGGTCGTGGGCCTGATGGTCGGCGGCGTGATCGCCGCCCCGTTCGCCGCGTGGCTGGTGAGCCGGGTCAGCCCGGCGTTGCTGGGCACCGTGGTGGGTGGCGTCGTGGTGTTGACCAACAGCCAGAAGCTGGTGCACTTCTTCGACATTCACTGGCCGTGGTCGACGGCGATCTACTCGCTGATCGTCGTGGCGTGGGTGTCGCTGGTGATCTACGCCTGGCGGGTGTCGAGCGCACCGCGATTCGCGCCGGAGTCCGGTGCCGTAGCGGCGGGTGACAGCGAGTCAGAACCGGTCACGCGCTGACTCCTGCTCCAGCACCGCGTCGAGGTCGGTGAGCCGGTCCATGGACGACACCGCGCGACGGGTGCGGTTGTTGCGGGCCAGCAGGTCGCGGTGGCGGTGGGTGAACGCCCAGTAGCCGGCGGTGAAGGGGCACGCGTCCTCGCCGAGGCGTTTCTTCGGGTCGTAGTCGCAGTCGCCGCAGTGGTCGCTCATCTTGTTGATGTAGGCGCCGCCGGAGGTGTAGGGCTTGGTGGCCAGCAGGCCGCCGTCGGCGTGCTGGCTCATGCCGACGACGTTGGTGGGCATGACCCACCGGAATCCGTCGACGTAGGCGGTGGCGAACCATTCGGTGAGCTCGTCGGGGCGGTACCCGCGCTGCAGGGCGTGGCTGCCGAGCACCATGAGCCGCTGGATGTGAAGGGTCCAGCCGCGGTCCCGGACACCTTTCAGTGCGTGGTGCAGGCACTGGGCGGTCACCGCGTCGGCGTCGAGATCCTTCCACCAGGTCGGCAGTGGGGTGCGTGCCGCGAGTTCGTTGTTGTCGGTGTAGCCGGGGCCGAAGTGCCAGTACAGGTGCCACATGTATTCGCGCCAGCCGAGGATCTGCCGGATGAAACCCTCGACCGCGGCCAGCGGGGCCTTGTGCTCGCGGTAGGCGCGCTCGGCCGCCTCGACGGCGTCGAGGGGGTGCAGCACGCCGAGGTTGAGCGGCACCGACAGCAGGGAGTGCGACATCGCCCAGTCGTCGCGCATGATGGCGTCCTCGTAGCGGCCGAAGGCGGGCAGGCGGTGGTCGACGAAACGGGTCAGCGCGCGTCTGGCCTCGGCGGGGGTGACGGCGAACAGTCGCGGTCCGTCCACGCCGACGGTGTCGAGGCTCATCCGGTCGAGGTCGCGGCGGACCTGGTCGTCGATGTCGTCCTCGCGGGGTCGATACGGGGCGGGCAACCCCAGCGTCGACTGTTTCTTGGGTGGTGGTTCGCGGTTGTCCTCGTCGAAGTTCCAGCGGTTGCCGACGGGGTCGGAGCCGTCCATCAGGATGTCGAACCGGCGCCGCTGCTCGCGGTAGAAGTCCTCCATGCGGAACCGGGTGCGGTCACCGGCTCATCCCCGGAAGTCCTTGCGGGACAGGGCGAAGGTCGGCGTGGGCAGGATGTCGGCGACAAGCCCCTTGTCGCGGAGCCGGTGCACGAACTGTTCGGCGGCGTGCGAGGTGGGTTCGTGGACGAGGACTGGCCGTTTGAAGCGGCGAAGCGCGTCGGTGTAGGTGTCGGCCTCGAGCAGGGTGGCGCGGCCGCCGAGATCTCGTTGCGCGTGACGCAGCGCCGACAGCACGATGTGCAGCTTCTGTCGGTGATAGCGGCGCTTGGCCAGGGCCGAGGTGGCCTCGACGAGCAGGACCTCACGGTGAGCGTGCTCACCGCCGTGCACCGCCGGGCCGAGCTGGTCGGCGAACAGCCACAGGGGAGTGTCGTCGCTCATCAGCCCGAGGGTAGGCGCGGCAACGGACACGACGCGGGTCGCGACCCGGCGGTTTCAATCTCGGCGAGGGCCTGAGGTAGGCTTTCGACCGCCTACCGGCGATCCCGGAGGCACCGCGGGCTGTGGCGCAGCTTGGTAGCGCACTTGACTGGGGGTCAAGTGGTCGCAGGTTCAAATCCTGTCAGCCCGACAACGAAAAACCCGCTCTGACCAGTGTCGGAGCGGGTTTTCTGTTTCGGTGGTTTCATTTGATTTTGAGCCAATGGGCCAGCAGTGTCCCAAGGGAATTCTAGCGGGGCCAGACCTATCCGAAGAGGGCGGCGCCGGCAGCGCGCAGGTCGTCCCGCTGGGCGTCGGAGTAGATCGACAGCGAGACTGCCGGATCGTGGCCGTGCCACGCTGCCACGACGTGCACCGGCAAACCGCCGGCCAGCATCAGGCTGACGCTAATGTTGAGGACCCTTGAGGTGGATGCGGCGTAGGCCGACGCGCGAACCCCTCGCGGCCAGAGGCGTATTTTCGAACTATGTTGCGGCGGCGGGCTCGAAGCTCAGTTCAGGTGACTAGCGCCGCGCCTCTTCGTATCGACCTGAAGTCCATTCGTACGACGCAGTGATCCCTGTGTAGTCCCGCGGGAGCGTAACGAAATCCTCTCCGTTTTCGCGTCGGACGTCGTATTCGACCTTCGTGCCGTTCACCACGAAAATAAGCTTCAGGAACCAGACGCACGGCCTTTTGGCATGGGCATACACACGGAATATCTCGGTGTCACCCTGGCGGATTTGATAGCGGAACGGGATCGACGGTGCACCAGGATTGTCGCCTACGCGACAGTCCATGGTCTCGTCGTCTAGGGACACGCTCAGAAAGCTTCCTGATGTTGGTCCGCCGGCAGGCGGTGGACACACCTCTATGCCGGATACTTCATCGATGCCAGGATAGACAACGGGTTTTCCACCAATCAGTCCCACTGTGGCGTTGAGCGATTGAACTGCGAACTCGAAAACCGTACTCCCGAGCTCGCGGCCCCTATTCTTGACGACCCAATCGTACGGCTTGCTGTATATCCACCTGTCGCTCTTGTCTGGCAATGGTGTGAGCTTTGCCGGCGAATCCACCGGGAAGAAGAAGCTCTTAACCCCGCTGTCGCTGGCGCAGTCACTAAACGTGTCGTAATGCTCGTTGACTGTGACAGTCACTCGCGATCGACGCAGGTACGCCCGCGCTACCTGGCCTGCGATTTGTACGCCGGTAAAGGGGTCCACGCGGTCAATCTTCTCATTAGCAGCTGACACGATCGGCCGAGCTGCTGTGCCGATATGCGCCACCTTTGGGGGAGACGCAGGATTGGAGCGATTTCCGGCTCCCCCCTCTCCGAACTCCGTGCTGTCGGGCTGCCTGATGCGCGCTGCCTACCGATGGCAGGCCCAACGACCACATCGTGTGAATGCGACAAATCGGAGTGTCAACTAGGGTCGTCCCCGCGCTCCGTTCGTCCGAAAAGCGAGGTTTGTGGCATGCCGGCTTCCGATTCTGATGGCTTATCTGCGGATTGGTTTGACAACAACATCTACAGCGGCTGTCTCGCGTTGAGCCTAGTTTTGCCTGACCAATTGCCGCTCGAAGGCATATTCCCGATTTCCATCGTCGACGAGTTCTTTGACAACCGAGGTGGGGGAGCCCCGATACTGGCCGGTAGCTGGATGGTGTGTCCTTACACCATCATGACCAAGTGGGTTCAACGCCCTTGGGCGATTCAGCCTGTGCTGGAGGACTACTCAATAGCCGAGCAGGTACTGAACAACGCCACTGGCGCCGTTTCGGACGCCGCGCGAGATGACTTGCCGAGGTCGGTTGGCCAGCGGCGGTCGGTTGTAGTAGTCGTCCTACCGGTGAAATCACGGGACTCCGCGCTGTCGCCGCCAGCCGGCACCGTCGGAGCACTCACCTTTACGCACTGGGTTCTCGCTGAATGGATACGGGCGGTCCGGATGGGAACCGATGCACCGGTTAGAGACTTAACTTATGGCCGATTGCCGCCTGTAATCCCAGTCCGCTACGCCCACGTAGAAAGCGGCCGAACACTTCGATGGAGCGACGAAAGATACGACATCTTCAGCGATGAACTCATAAACCGCAGTCTGATGCAACCCATGGCTCCGGGCCCTGTCCGAGACATGATCGGGGAAGCGTTCGGCCAGATCACCTGGGGCAGGCTTGGGGCCGTTGTGTACGACCACATCAAACGAGGTGATTCGGCCAAATTCTACGGCGACGACAGTGGAGCCCTTTTCGCCTATGCGACAGCCTGTGAGCTTGCGATCGTGAACCACACTCTCGCCCTCGCGTGGGAAGACGGTACGAGCGCCATAGATGCAGCACACTTCTATCGCGATATGAGCGTCACCAAGATGCTGACGTCGCTCTGTCACAGGCTTGGCGGCTCCTGGTCGGTGGACAAGCCGGGGTTCGCCTTTGACTGGCGGGTGCGCATTGCGGAGGTCAGAAATAGGATGATCCACAGCGGATTTCGCCCAACACAGGAGGAAGTCGAAAGCGCGCGCCGCGCTCTTGAAGGCATCATGACTACCCTCCCGAAACAGCTGGTCGGCAAGTGGAAAAAGTATCCGAATACCGTGTCTTTGCTGGTGAGTCGAGGTTCGGTTGACTTATACGCATCGAAAAAGGCCCACGACACGATAGTCGAACTCATCGAAGCGAACAGTCATACAGCTGAGACAGAATTCTCAATCTGGCGAAGCGCCTATTTTGCGGCTGGTTAGCTGCAGGGCCAGTGTGTCCTGCTTTGCAGGCTGTTGGCCGAGCACTCTTTATGTCCTATATGGCCGGGTAGAACGAGATATCAGCCGAAGAGAGCGGCGCCGGCTATGCGAAGGTCTTCGCGCTGGGCGTCGGAGTAGATCGATAGTGATACTGCCGGATCGTGGCCGTGCCACGCTGCGACGACATGTACCGGCAAACCGCCGGCAAGCATCAGGCTGACGCTGGTGTTACGCAGACCCTTGAGGTGGATGCGGCGTAGGCCGGCACGTTCACGAAGTCGCTGAAATTCGTCGGAGTACCACTCGTGGCGGATCGGGGAGCCGTCCTCGCGTACCGCGACCAGACCGTCGTCCGACCATGGAATGCCGAAGGCTTTGGCTTCGTCTTGCTGGCGCGTCTTGAGGTCTTCCAGCGCGCTCGCCAGCTCGGCGGGCAGCGGTAGTTCCCGAAGGCTACGGCGGGACTTTGGCATTCCCTCGATGGTCTCTTTGCCAACCGCGACGCGGCTGCGGCGGATCGACAACGTGTCGCCGTCAACTGCAGACCACCGGATACCGAGGACCTCGGAGCGGCGAAGCCCGTAGCAGCTCAGGAGCCAGCAGGCGAATAATCTGTCGTTGCGTATCGAGGCGCGGAACTTCTGGACCTCGGCGGGAGTCCAGGATTTCGAGGTCTCGGGCTTGTCCTCAATGAGTTCATCGGCCGGGCGCTCTACGAGCGCGACGACGTTTCGCGGGAGTGCGCCCTGGTCGACGAAAGACTGAACGACCATTCCGAAGGTGGTCAGTGTCGAGCGGACAGTTACGGGTTTGACCCCGCGCACAGACGACCCCTCTGGCTTCACTGTATTGATGGCGTAGACGCCTCGGCGCAGCCGGGTGACGCGACTGGCTCGGAGCAGACCTGCCAAGCAGGTGTGGACGTCCTCACCGGGATAGGCAGCCGCGAGGCTTGCTGCGGAGACGCCCTCGGGGTGTTTCGCGATCTGTTCCGTGACGCGTCCCGCCAGACTGCCCGGGCGGGATCGCTTTCGTGAGCTGCGGCCCTTTGTGAGCATCCAGTCAACTAGCGCGTCGCCGTCGGCTTTGGTCAGCTGCTGCAGCTTCTTGCTGCCCAGGAATCGGCGTACTGCGGCGAGGTCGTGGGTGTAGCCCTGGAGGGTCACGCTACGGACCCCGCGGCGTCCAGCCAGCCATTCGTCGCACGCTTCAGCGACAGTAATGAC
This sequence comes from Mycolicibacterium pyrenivorans, assembly GCF_025821625.1. Lineage (GTDB taxonomy): Bacteria > Actinomycetota > Actinomycetes > Mycobacteriales > Mycobacteriaceae > Mycobacterium > Mycobacterium pyrenivorans. The sequence continues at coordinate 18,028 of NZ_JACKSH010000121.1, read as the reverse complement.
TGATCTCTTTGTATATTGACCTGCGGCGACTTCCGTTGTGATGCGACGGTATTCGCGCTTCGCCTCAGCCAAAGTTCGGTAGGTAAACCGGCGGCGATCCCGACTGCCGTCAGGCTTGCTGCCGACGTCTGCACGAAACTCGTAGGTGACCAAGCCGTTCTTCGACGATCTCTTGGTGATCGGCTCTGCTCGGCGCGTGCGCTTGACCGGCTGCGCCTCGCCATCGACGTGGCCGGCCGTTTCGGGGCTCACCGCGAATGCTCCTGCCATTGGAGTCTGCCAGACCATTGGACGCGGGAGACGTCACGTCTCGTCGGCCGCGGAGGCAACACGAGGCGAGCTTCCGCTGCGGGTAAGCACAGGGCTTTGGACTGGGTCATGCTGCGACGAGCTCGCGAAGTTCTGAAGTGACGATATAGATGCGGCCGCCGAGGCGCCGGGACGGCAGTTCTCCTGTGGCCGCGAGACGGTACGCCGACGCGCGGCTGATACCAAGTAGCTTGGCCGCCTGGGGAACAGGGAGAAGTAGCGGGAGTGCATCAAAACTTTTGCTATTCACTGTGATTCACCTCCTCGCTATCCATCCGACAGTGATGCTCGCGACCCTTCCCGTTTGACGGGTCGCGTCGGCTTTGTGCCGATGGATTGGAGAGTATGGGAATCCCGGACGAACCGTCCACCACGATCGCCCAATTAGCTCGAAAGATCCTTAAAAGCAGTCAAATTCGCCATCTGTCCGCATCGAGCGCGGACAGGTGGGGACAAGTGCGCAGCTTGTTTTACTTCCATGCGCAGATGCACCGAGTGACGGCCGAAGGCGGTCGGGCGTCGTCGACGCTGCTTGACGTCGACTGTCGTGTGCGCAGGCGGTCCGGCGCTATACCTCTGCTAAAGAGGCTGCGCGGAATCACCGCTGTCAGCGGTGCGCAGGCCTTCTCCGGATTCGTTATGGGAATCGAGGAGCCGACTGGCCGGTACGCCGAGCGCATCAGCGATGTCGAACAGCCGCTCATAGAGCAATCCTCGTCGACCATGTTCGACGGCGATCAGCACATTGCGAGTGACGCCCGACTGCAGGGCGAGAGCCTCCTGCGTCAGCCCGCAGGAAATGCGCAGCCTGCGGATATTATCGCCCACAGTACGACGGTGCGCCGCCCATGCCGAGACCCGCTCAGGATCATTCTGGCTGGGTCGCGTAGGCACGCTACCCAGTAACAGGTCCTCATGCTTCCAGCACTGCCCTACTAGTAGTACATTGCCGAAGTGTGACCGAGAGTAACTACGCGCCAGAAGTTGACTCGGCGTCGCCGCTGGGGCTTCAGATCCTCGAAGAACTGCGCGTACTTCTGCTTGAGTGCCAACTAGTAGTCATTTCGCTGGCAGATGAAGTTGATCTGAACTTCGAAGATTGTCTTGGTGGACTGACTGCAGTCCGCGAACTAGTTGCGCAGGCGTCGGGCGCCGCGAGCCTGATGTCGCAGAACGCCGCGCTCGACTCCTCGTGGTCCACAGGTCCGTCGAGGCCCAAGGCCATCTATGCCCGGCACACTGCTGCCGTCAACGCAGGTGCGTCGCGTCTGACTCCGAATACGAGTCTGATCGGCACAGTGGAGGCTCGACTTGAGCGGCTCCCGCATTCCGATCTGTCGCAGAACTACTCCGGATCTCGGCCTGGCTGCACGGGCTTTGTGGCCAAAACGGGCAAGCGATGCACCAACACCGCCATCTATCTTGGTGCGGGATCTTTTGCGCAGCATTGTTATTCGCATTGCACACCCGGTGAGCGCCAACGCTATCGCGACCATCAAGACCGCCAGAACCAGGCTCTTGAAGATTCGTGGTTGGAACGGGAGGAGCTATTGCGGCTTGTTGGACGAAACATCATTGATGACTGGGTACAAAACCGAGGGCAGCAACCGCCATGGTTGATTGAGCTGGCAGAACAGTAGTCGACCATTGCAGACCCGTGGCGGGCGGGAATGTCGGCGGCGACTCGCGAAGGCCTGCGACGCCGAGTCCGTCATCTACTTCTCGCCTTCAGCGCCGTCGTCCTGGGCGCTCGCGTTGGAGTCTTCCCAAGCATCGATTTCCACTTGAGGCAGCGGATCGTCAAAGTCATCTGAGACACTGAGAGCCGGCAGTTGGCCGAAGTTGCGCGAGGGAGTAGGCGGAGGGTGCCCTACCTCCTTGTTGCCGGCATCGGTCGCCATCGTTCAACGATAACCAGCTCGTTCAACGAACCCACGGCGCAGGGATGTCCAGGTAAGCGCCGTCACAACGATCAGCTGCGTACGCGACTCCTACGAATGGTCACGTTAGGGAGGACAGGCGGCGGCTGTACCTTAAAAGGGTCGTTTAGACACACCGCACCTGACCTGCACTGATTTGCCAAGTGTTATCTATAGGCAACAGACCTGCGGAAATTCGCTATTTCGAATGCGCCCGCGGCGGTGGCCCGGTGTCACTTACCCGCGATACCGTCGTGTCATGACCATGAGGGGCCGGCGGCGTCACCGCACCGGCATCACCGCCGCGTCGGCGGTGTTCGTGGTTGCAGTGGGTGCCGCGGTGACCAGCGGGCTGGCCCTCGCCCATCCAATCGAACCAGCCCGACACACGGTGAACGTGGTTCCATCACCGCCACCGACGTACAGCAGCAGTGACACCCAGGCCGCTAAGGCGGCCGCCTGCTCGGCATGGGATCGGGCGGCACGGTCGACGGCGGTGGCGAGCAGGTCCAGCGCCGAGGCGTTGGAGCAGAGCTGGACAAGTCCGGAGAGTCTCGCCGCGTTGGCCACGGAGAAACGTACCGGTATGGCCGCGGTTTCGTACCTGCGTACGCAACTGTCTGACGCCACACCAGCTTCAACGGCGAAGCCTCTGCGTGCCTGGATGACAACGAGAATCGACATGCTGCACGCGCTAAATATGCGGCACTGGGACGAGGCCGCTCGTGAACTAAAACGCGGTAACGATCTGATCGATGCCATCACGTCCGAGTGCGGGTTGCGCTAATGCCGGCTGTCGGAGGGTCTGCGGGATCGTATGGGCGGCTGATCGTTACGCCGGATATGGAGCAACCGGACGCGACGCACTGGGACACTCAGGAGCAGACCTACCGGGCTGGTGCTGCGGCGTGGGACGGAATCCACCAGAAAATCGTGACTGACAACGCGGAGTTTCGCGATGCCGCGGATTCGCAGGGTTTCGACGAAGCGCACCGGGCGGGCGCGGTGTTGGCCGAGGAGGCCAAGACGATCGCTGAGTGGCACGACAAGTGCGCCAGCAAGTGCGCCGATATCGCCACGGTGCTGCGCGATACACGCGCCGGTCAGGAGCAGCTCGTCCGCGAGGCAGACGCCAAAATCGCGAGCGCGAAGCTTCCAGGCGAAGCCGAGGCCCTGGTGACCCAGTATCACGGCATAGCCCGGTACCAGACCGAGGCGGGAGTAACCGCCGCAATGGCCTCCCACACCGCCTTCAAGGCAAGCACTGAAAACACAAGGGCACTAGATCTTTTGACGAAGTGGGGCGATGCTCCTACCGCTCCGCCAGTCCAGCCCGTCGACCATACGTCGCCCGGTATTGAACAGGATGAGAGCCCCTACAGCGACACCGAAAAGCGGGAAGCCGGGGCTGACGCACCTAAGCCTGTGGACGACGCGCCGACAGATCCGGCAGGTTCGTCAACCACCCAGCCTGGAGTTAGTCCCGGCAGCAAGTCGGCCGCAGGTGACGAGGGGATCAAGGGCGCGACCGGGCCTGTAACGCAGCCGACGCCTGGCGTGACTTCTTCACCAGCGGCCTCAGCGCTCGGCGGTGGCGGTATGCCGTCCATGGGCGGCATGAGTGGCGGCGGGATGGGTTCCGGTGGGGTTCCGAAGATGCCCGGCGGCCTGGGAAGTGGCGGCATGCCGGGGATGGGCTCTAACCCGCTGAGTGGCGGTGTCGGTCAGATGCCCGGCGCAGCAAGTGGATTGCCGAACTCAGGAGCCGTGCCAGGTGCGGGCAGCGCACCGCCGTTGTCGTCGGCGTTCAACCAGGGAATGGCGACTACAGCGGGGATGGGCGGCGGAATACCGTCTGCACCACCTCCAGCCCCAGCGAGTCCGTCACCGGCCCTATCGGCGGGTGGTGGGCATGCGGCACCCCCGGCGTCAGCGGCCCCCGGTGGGGGCGTCTCACCGGCCGGGGCGCAGCCGGGCATGGTGTCCCCAGCCGCCCCAGCGGCCGCGCCTACCGGCGCGGGGACCGGCGGCGGTGGTGCGCCGATGATGCTGCCGCCGGGTTCGATGGGCCCCCCAGCAGGTGCGCCACCCCCGGCGCCAACTGTGCCGGCGGGCACTGTCGGCTCGACGAATGCCCCGGCAGTGCCCGCCCCGTCCGCAGCGAGTGCGGCTGCGGGCCCGACCCTGATTCCGGCCAGTGTGGTCGCTGCGGGCCAGACCGCGGCCGCCCGGGAGCGCCGCGAGTCCGCAGACGCCGCGGCGGCCAAGGAGTTGGTCTGGAAGCTGCAGCACGCCGCGTACATGGCGCTCAATCCCGCGGCAGGGTGGGCGGTCGGGGTGTTCCGGTCTCCGAGCGGCACCGAGACGGTCATCACTTCCAATGACGGGTCCAGCTACATCCCGGCGGGGGTGTTCGTTCCGCGCTCCGTACGAGTACTTTCCACAGATCCGTTGCTGGACGAGTCTTTTCGGCAGAGGTGGTTTGGCTGGGGCGATCCGGCACGGGTCCTCGTCGAGTACGCCCAGCTGCGCGCCCAGTGGGGCTGGAAGCTGGTTGCAGCAGCCACCACGGCGGGAGTCAACGTCTTGCGCGATGCCGGGGTGGAGCATCCACCGTCGTGCTCGGGAGACACCAACCCGCTGCTACAACAAGGCGTCGATGTGCCCGCCCCAGTGCTCGACGACATGCACGTGCACCGGCTGGCGGTGCTGTGGCCCGAGGTGTATCCGCGGCTGCTGCGCATCATGGACGCCGACCCAATTTTTCAAGACCGGATCGTCTCGGCGGCGACCGCGGCGATGATCAACACAGCAACAACCCAGGCCCTAGTCATCGATGGCGGTATTGACGAGGCGTTACGCCTGGTCTGGGCGATCCGCGGCAGTGACCGCGAGCCATCCCTGCAGCAGTGGGCGGACTATGACAAAGCAGCCAAGGCCCTCAACGTCATGACCGCGATGCGCCGACCCGCTTTCGCCACCAATACCGGCGCGGTCGCCGATCCCAGCGACACCACCGAAGAGCTGGCCGACTACCGGGCGCACTGGCTCGTTGCGCGTACCGCCGAACACATCGGCGGGTGGTCGAGGTGTCCGCTGCCGCTACCCGACATGTGCTACGCCGCAGCCGCTACCGGCGACCCTGACCTGCGCGACATGATCGCCAAAGCCCTCGTGAGCGTTGAAGAGGACCTCCAATACGAGGCTCCTCGATGAGGACTCCAGAGGGTGCGGACGGCGCGGCCTGGAGAGTCGAGCTGGAGCGCTGGCATGCCGAGCTGGCCAACACCATCGACCAAGCATCTCTGTGGGCGCGAGAGTTTCACGTGTCGGCCGGGGACGGTCTCTGGGGTGAGACCTCGGCGCCGCCGAGCTATCCGCTGACCGGGTACGCCCACCAGCTGGAACGGATCGGTGCGACGCTGAAGATGGTGTGCGCGAACGCCTCTTTGGACCCGCCGGTCGTGAGTTGGGATCGCACCACGCTGCAAGCACCGCCGAGGATCCGGATACCTGGGCGTGACCCCGATTGGCGAGAGGCCGACTACACCGAGGGCGGCCAATATCTCCTCTTCATTCGGCCATGCGCCCCTAGTTCCGATAGCGTTACTGCGCAACAGCATTGGCGCACTGCACTCGGGTTCGCCGCTCCGTCGGTGCTGGAACGCGAGTTCGGGATACCGCAGCTCGCTACGTACGCGAAGCAGGCTCAAGGGCTGTTCGACATAGCCCATGACACGGTGTGTGCGGCGTTCCGTGACAGCGTGGCCGCCACCTTCGGCCGGATATGGGCCACGTGGCCCACTACGGGGGATAGTGCCCGACCGCTGATGATGTGGATGACAGAGCTTATGCAGTTCGGCTGTTCAGCCGAGGAGTGCGAGGCCGTGCTCCGCGATATCGAGGTGATCGATTCTCAGGCCGTCGCCATTTGCCGCGCGACTCTTACAACCTGGCTGCGGGACACAGCCTGACCGCTGGGGTTATGCGGCGGTGATGGCGATGTGGAGGCGTTTCCCGCAGGCTGCGGCGAGCCGTTCCAGGGCGTCGATACCGGGGATGCGTGCACCGTTCTCCCAGGCGGCGATGGCGGATTGGCTGGTGCTCATGGCGGCGGCGAGCTGGGTTTGGGTGAGGCCGGCCTCGGTGCGGGCGGCGTAGACCAGCTCGGCGAGGTCCATCGCCCGGCCGGCGTCGTGGTAGGCCTGCTCGTAGGTCTGGCGCTGCTCGTCGGTGAGGGCGGCCTGGCGCTGGGCGCGGGCGGTTCGATAATCGACCCCACCGCTGGCGGTGGCGACCTTCTTGGTGGCGGCCTTCTTCGCAGCGGCGGGGGCTTTCTTGGCGGCCTTCTTCGGGGCAGCGGTCTTCTTCGCGGTGGCGGTCTTGACGGCCATGGTTGGGTTATCCCTTCTTGGTCTGGTGGCGGCGTAGCGCTTTGCGTGCGCGGGTGATCTCGTTGCGTTCGTTTTGGCGTTGTTTGCGGAAGGTGGTCAAGGTGACCAGCTGGCGGTCGGGGTCGGCGGTGTAGGTTATGCGTTGGTTGACCTGTCCGCAGCGAAACCGCAACTCCCACAGTTTTTCTGAGAGATAGCGGTTGTGCGGCATGCCCAGGGTGATGCCCTCGGCGGTGAGCCGGTCGAGGGCCTGATCGGCCTGGGCGAGTTCACTTTCAGACAGACCGGCATACCAGCGCTCCACTTCGCCGCTGAGCATGATCCGCCACTCATCACCCACACCCCACTATATCGAGTTCGATATATACCGTCAACGATCTATATCGGGTGCGGTGCCCGTCAGTCAATGTCGAGGCCGTGTCCGCGGTCGCGGTCTCTGCCCCGATCGCGCGTGGGTCCGGTGGTGAGGGTTCGCCAGCTGCGGGCGGCGATGGCGCGGTGTTCGTCGGCGGCGGCGGCGAGTCTGGGATTGTCGATGTCCGGTGCGGGGCGGGTGTTTTCAGCCCAGGGGAGGGTGAGTCCGTCGAGGAGTGGTCGGGCGCTGCCGGGCTGTCCGTTGTCGATGAGTAGGAGGCGGCCGTGTGCGGGGACTAGGGCGGTGGCCACGGCCGCGAGGGCGTCGGGGTCGGCGGTCGCGGCGTCCTCAACAACGATGACCGGTCCGCGCCGAGTGGGTTCGTGGATGGTGATCTGCTCGGCGAGGTGGTTGAGGCTCAGCCGGTCGGGCTGTGGTGTCGCGGTAACGCGGACGTGGTGACGGTTGGCGTCGGTGGCCGCGGCGTGGATCGCTTCGGCGAGTTCGGGGGTGTAGCGCTCGGCCGCCACGGTGGCCACGACGTAGGGCACCGACAGCGCGACCGCGGCGGGGTCGGTGCGTGGCCGCGCCAGGGGGAGCGGGTCAGCGTTGCGCCAGGAGGCGGCCAGAACCTCGACGAGCGCACGCTCTGCGGCAATGCTTGCGTGCACGCCGTCGCCCCGGGCGGTGGCGTGGTCGACGACGGTCCGATCGGGTATGGCCGCAGTGTGGGACAACGCGTCGGCCAGCCGCCACCACAACGCCGCGGCGGGCATCTCATCGGGCAACGGTCCTCGCTGGGCCGCCGCGGTGATCGCATCGCTAATGTCGTTGCCGCGCGCGGCATTTGTGAGGTGGGCGGCCAGGGTGGGCCAGTAGGCGTCGGCGCGGATGCGGGGGTCGATCTGGTCGAGGAGGTCGTTGAAGCGGGTGGGGTCGGCGCTGTTGCGCTCGATGGCGTCGGTGCCGTGGCGTTGCAGCAGGTCTTGGATTGCGCGGGTGGCCACCGGGTATTGGGCTGGGCCGGTGAGGCGGGTGTCGGCGCCGTCGACCCCAGTGGCGGTTCGGAACACGGCGATTTCTGCGGCCAGAGCAGGGTTGGCCGTGACCAGGGGCTGTGCCCAGCTCGGCGCGGTGTCGGGGGTCCAGGCGCGGGCTTGTTCGCGGATCTGGTCGGCCAGGTCGCTGACGAGTTGTCCGCGGCGGCGCAGGTAGTCGCCCCATTGCGGGTCGCCGGCCAGAGGGTCGGGGATGGCGGGCAGCCAGCGCAGCGGCCCGCAGTCGCGGCCGGCGGAACCGGTGGGGTCGATGCGGTAGTCCAGCACCGCGGCCGCGTCGGCGGCATCGTCGAGGCCGCCTCGAGCGTGGGCGGCGGCCAACAGTTCGCAGGGATCGGCACCGGAGAGCGCCCGGACGGCCAGGCGACGACGCAGTACCGGCCACGCTGCGCAGGTACTGAGATCGGTATGCACTGATTCAGCGATGGCGTCGAGACGGTCGCGGGCACCCGCGCCGAGCTGGTGCTCGGCCGCAGCGCCGAGAGCGTCGGTGAACATGTCGGCGGCTGCGGCCAGTCTGCGGGTCGGGTCGGCGGCCTGGCGGGCGGTGGTGGTGGCCGAGACCTGGCCGCCGTCGCGGGCCACGATCCGGGACAGGACGTCCACGGCGGTGTCGGGGTGGGTGGCCTTGGGGGCCAGGATGCGGTGCGGGTCGGTTTCGGCGGTCGAGAGGTACAGGTGGTTTTCGGCGCGGCCGCGGGTGAGGGCGACGTAGAGCTGTTGGCGGGTCAGGTGCTCAGCACCCACCACGTGGCAGCTGTGCCCGGCGGTGGCGCCCTGGGCGCCGTTGATGGTGCTGGCATAGCCGAGGGTGACGTGTTCGGTGACGTAATCGGTCGGCAGGGTGATCTCATGCCCGGTGCCGCGATGGCGAGCCCGGAGCGCTCCGTCGCGGGCGACATCGAGGATGTCGAAGGTGTAGCCGTTGCGGACGTAATCAGTGCCCGACAGGGGCAGCCAGCGGGCGTTGTGGCGGGTGCGGATGACGTCTCCGACGCTGGCGCGGAGTTGGTCGGCGAGCACGGTTTCCCGACCCGGCCGCCAGTTCGGGTCAGCCTCAACGTGGGCAGCAATTCGTGCGGTGCGGGCGCGGGCGTTGAGGTCGTCGACGATCGCGTTGGTGGGTCCTAGGAGCAGGCTGTCGCGCCCGGCGTTGCGGTCGGCCAGCCACGCCGAAAACGCGGTGTCCGCGGCGGTTTGTTCGGTGCCGACGTGGATGCGCCCGGAGTCGATGTAGAAGCCGATCCCGGCCGGATCGCCGCCGCGCAGCGCCAGCGACGCCGCGGCCTCGGCGCGGGAGTGAAACCGCACGACTTCCGAAAGCGTCAGCGCACCGGTCTCTGTGGCGATGTCGCGCAACACCCCGCCAGCGGAAATCGACGCCAACTGGCAGTCATCAGCCACCAGACGCACACTCGCGCCCTTGCGCTGAGCGTCAGCGATCATCGCGTCCAGACCCGCGGTGGACGCCATGCCGGCCTCATCGACGATGATCAACGTGTCCGGTCCGATGTCGGTGAACCACTGCGGTGTTCCGAATGTCGCAGCGTTGTCCGGATCAGCGCAGTGGACGTACTTGTCGAGGGTGTCGGTGGTCGCGCCCAGATCCTCCCCGAGCACGATCGCCGCGGCCGCGGTCGGAGCCAATCCGAGGACATGTCCGCCCGAGCTGCGCCACGCATGCGCCAGCGCGGCCATGGCCGTGGTCTTGCCCGCCCCGGCGGGCGCCAGCGCCAATGCGACGCGGCGTCCGCTGGTGGCCATCTGCTCGACGAGCGCGGCCTGACCGAGGTTGAGTGGCTTGCCGCGGGCGGCCGAATCTGACAGCGCGAGATCGACCTCGGACGCCGTCGCCATACGACCGTCGCAGCGTGCGACAGCGGCCAGGATGCGCTCCTCGGCAGTGAGCACGTCGCGGCTGGTGTAGGTCGCCACGCCGTGGCGGCTGTAGACGCTCGAACCGTCGCGGCGACGCAATGCGACAGGCTCGCCCAACTCGCCGTCCTCGACGCGGGCGTGGGGCACCGAGAACGCCTCGGAAAGTGCGGTGTCGGTGAGCCGTTCGACAAGCCCCGCCACGTGTACGACGCCTTCGGCGCGGACCATCCGCAGGGCCTCGGCGCGCACGTGGTGGGCCTGCCACGTCGCGCGTGTTTCGGCCACGGTGGCGACGAGTGCGACAGCACGCGACGCCACCCATTCCGCGGTGATTTCCGGCGTCTTCTGGGCGCGACGCGGGGCCAAAACTGTGGCCAGCATGCGGTTCAATCCATCGTGTCCGAGGACTTCAATAGCTTGGTTGCGCCAGGTGGCGCGCTGCTCTGCGAACGAGCGCGGTTCGTGCTTGGCTTCACGCGATTCCAGCGTCGCTTGTTGAGCCAGTGCGAGGGATTCGATGGTGGTGGGTTCGCGGCCGTGATCGTGCTGGAACTGCTTGGCCAGCTCGGCGGTGCGGGCCTTGATCGCGATACCGCGACTCGACCACCGCATCATCAATTCCACTGACATCCCAACGATCTCGCGCACGGGTCGTTTACCGCGTTCACGGGACGCCTCGGCAAAGTCCACACCGAGGCGGTCGATGGTGTGAACTTCCATGCGGGTGTTGTACATCTCCGAAGCCGCCACGATGACCCGGTGCAGCGGTTGTCCATCCAGCGCGAGCCAGCGGCGCACCCCATTTTGATCGAGGTAAGACACCTTGTTGGCGATCGCTACATGGGTGTGTAGATCGGGGTCCCCGGCACGCGAATCGCGATGGGTGAACACCGCCGCGATGAGCCCTTCGGTGTCGACTTGTGCGACACCGTTGGTGCCGGTACGGGTGAAGGCGGCGTTGTCTTGCAGCCACTCCAACACGTCGGCCACCGCGGCCTCGTGAGCGGCCTCGATCTGCTCGGCTATCTCCGGCGGGGCAATCGCCCACAGCGCCGAAATCGACTTCACCGGAGAGAACGTCAAGTCATAGCCGGCCACCGCTGTAGTGCGTGCCCTGGTGGCCCGCGCAACGAACCCTGACAGCTCCCGCTCATCGGCCGGGTCGCGGCCAAATTGCTCGGCGAACATCTCCTGGGCCACCTGTGTACGGATGCCTGCCCGCACGTCATCGTCGATGGTGGCGTTGCCCTCCAGACCGGCCTCGATGTTGTGAGCGCGGAACGCTTTTCCGACACGACGGGTGAACTCCGACGACGGCTCCTCCTGCGCAGGATATTTACGGCCTAACTGGCCAGCCGCGGTTGCGGGTTGAACGCCCAACCGCGGGGACAGATGGCCATAAATCTTGTCGGCGTTGGGGTGCCAACCCAACCCAAACAAGGCCTTCATTTGCGCCTCAGTGACCACGGATCCGCCTTCGACGGCCCACACGTTTTGACGCACTTCGTCGCTGACCTCACGGGCTCCGGTGTCGGCCAACGCAGCCAGGCCGCGGCCCATCCAGCGGCCCGGCGATTCACCCTTGGCCGAGTAATAGTCAGCCAGGGTGGAGCGGCCCCGTTCGGTGCTGTCGGCGGCCGCGACTTGCCGCACCAGGTACAGGTAACCGTCCCCGGCGGTCAGCTTGTGCATCGACATCACCGCCGAGCGCACCCCTCGGTCTGCATGCGCCCGAAAGTACGGAGCCAGCCGCGGAAAAAGCCACCATCACAGCCACCTTCGAAATGGCCGTTACCAAACCGTGACCTTCATGCAAGAGGTGTGTGGCTTTTGAGGGGGTGTGGCAGGGGCCTATGCGGAGGTGAGCTGAGTGGGCGGTCGGCCGGTGGCGAGGCGGAGGGGTGAACGGTGGGTGAGTCGGGAGCATTGGTGCGGCATGTGTGGCGGCGGAAAAATTGGTGAACGGCGAATGTGGCTGTGGTGGTGGCCCGCACCGCCTGATCGCTCTTATGGTCCCGTTCATGACAGCAGCAGGTACGTCGAAAGTGGAAGCCCGGCGGCGGGCGCGAGAGGCGACCCGGCGCGCCAATGTGGCCCGCGCGGCTCGGGAGAAGGCGAACATCGAGAACGCGGCGAACTACATGGTGGCCAAGGCCAGACTGGTTGAAATCGACGCCTGGGAGACCCAGCGATTGGCGGCGGTGACCGACCAGGTGCGCGACGCGGCCAACAAGCGGCGTGCCGGCACTCGGGCCGAGGCTGGCGCGGCGGTCAAGCTGCTGCAGGAAAGTGGTGAAACGCTGACCACGATCGCCGAGCTGACCGGCGACGGCATCGGCGAAGTCCGCGCGATGCTGCGGCACGCACCGAAAGTGGAGGAACGCAGTGCGAGAAACGATCACATGCATTAGGCGGTTATCCAGCAGTGCCTCTCGGCGGCGGTTCCTGATGCGACCTCAGCTAGGACGCTCGCATCCCGAGCGGCGCTGCGTCCAGAACCGAGGGACAGGCGAGACGCGAACACCACAGCGGAGCGCACGTGGCTCGGCGGGCGCACTGCAGGCGAGACGCTGTTGTGCGGTGCCGCTGCGATCCGGCCCGCGGCGGCTGAGCGGACGTAGCCGCGGGCAGCTCATGGTTGAACAGGTTGGCGGCCAGTGGCGTCATCGAGAAGCGTTATGGCTACGCGGTTTTTCGGTGTCGGTTCTAGGGCTGACGGCCATGAGAGGCGCGGCGAGTTGTTGTTGATCGGCGTCAGCCTGCGGCCCAGTTAGCGCGCTTCGACAGTCACGTCGCATAGGAGCCAACGCCGCCGCATTGCAGCATCTGCGCCGACGGCTACGTTCCTCACGCCCCGACGTATGGTCTTTGCGTGCGTTCGCATCGCTATGCGTTGGGGTTGCAGGCACAGCAGCGTGGCAACGGGGTGCTGGGTTTGCGTGAGTACTACAACCCGGTGTGCGTGAGATCGCGGCCGAGACAGACCCGCGACAGCACGCCGTTTCTGGCTCCCCGGGGCGACAACGTGGAGCGGATAGCGCGGATGCGTCGCGGCGGTGGCCGCTCTGCGGTGCGGCGCTTCGACAGTCGCGGTGTGCGGCGCGAACGATCGGTGGCGTTACGCAATGTGGTGCGCCACGGCTGGGAACGCCGCCGCGGTGCAGACGGCGGCGTTTGGCGACCAGCCCACCCGGTGGTGAGTCTGGGGCCCTCTCGCGGGGGTGAGCGACTCGGCAGGGGGCCGGCTGGGCAGCGGTACGTGGCCGTGGCGGGTGTTGTCGCAAGGCCGAGCTGGACGAACTGAGAGTGCGCGGGCAAGGCGTCCGCGTGAGGGCTCGACCGAGCTGGAGGAGCACGGCGGCGCGTGGCGGGTGCACCGTGTCGGCGTTGAACCGCACAGGCAGGGATCAGGCACCGGCTCTGCGGGCCCAGCGAGATATCGCGTGACGACTTGCCACCACCCGCGAGTTGATAACCTCAGTAGCCGCAGGTAGCGGTGAGTTCAGCAAGGGGTGACGTGACGTCGGACGACCGGTGGATCGAGGTCTCCAAGTCGGCGTACGCCCACGAAGCTGAAGGGCTGGAGCTACTGCGCAGCATCATTCCGCTGACGACGCCTTACCGTGTCTGGACCAACTTCGAGTTCATGGACAACCACGGGGGGTGGAACGAGGTCGACGCCCTGGTTCTCGGCCGCCGGCGGCTGCACATGGTGGAGCTCAAGAGTTACAACGGCGTGCTCACCGGCAACGAGAAGAACTGGATCCTGACCGGGCATAGCCGGCAGAGTCGCACCCAGCGCTCGGCATTGCTCACCACCCGCCACAAGGCGCAGAAGCTTGCATCGCGACTCAAAGAGGAGGCCCGCAAGGTCGCTCTCAACAACGGGTTGAATGTGGATGCAGTGCTGCGGTCGTTGCCGTTCATCCAGGAAGAAGTGTTCTTCCACGGCGACAGCTTCCACGCCGACCTCTCCGACCTGGCCAAGTCCAATTTGTACGGGATCGACGGGCGCGAGGACCAGACGGGGCTCCCGGGCATCGCGGCCCGCCTGCTCGAGCCACCCAGCGAGGGGCCACGACAGTACGGCGAGGACATGAGCGTCATCGTCGCGCTGGCCCTGCGGGAACTCGGAGCGACCCGCCGCACCGAACGGGACGCCGGCTCATGGACCATCACCGGCTCGACCATCGCCAGCGGCGAGGATTGGCAGGAGTTCGAGGTCGTCCACAAGCTCACTGGTGACCGTGGACGTGGACGCATCGTCACCGCCCGTCGCGGTGCCCCACCACAGACCCGCGCCGCGGCGCACCGGCGCATCCAGCGCGAGTACACGCTCATCAAATCGCTGCGCCAGGAGTCGATCGTCCCGCCCGAGGATCTCACTTTGGACGATGACGGCAACACCGTCCTCATCTACCCGGAGCTCTCCGGCTATGAGCCACTGGACCTCGCCGTAGAAACCCGGGCGCTGACCGCTGAGCAGCAGATCACGATCCTCGCGGCGGTCGCTGACGCGCTGGCCTACGCCCACCGCAACCAGGTGTCCAACCGCGGACTGAGCCCGAGTTCGGTGCTGATCAACACCGGACGGCTGGATCAGGAGCAGAAGGTCGAGATCCGGCTCGCCGACTGGTCGTGGGCCGGCCGCATCCACTCTTCGACGTCGGCGTCGGCGTCCTCAACCATGCTCGGCCCGCAGTCCCCGGGGACGGCCAGCGACGACGACGTCTACCAGGCTCCCGAGGACCGGTGGTCGCCGAGCGCGGACCGGATCGCGGTCGACGTCTTCTCCCTTGGTGCGCTGGCCTATTTCCTTCTGACGGAGGAGTCGCCTGCCCGCAGCCGGAGTGAATTGCTCCAGCGGCTGCGCAGCGAAGGCGGCCTGGACCTCGCCGCCTCGGGCGGTCGGTTCGTCGACGAGCTACTGCGGACGTTGGTGCTGCAGGCCACCAAGCCGTCGGTGTCCGACCGGGTCGACACCGACCCCAAGTCGGGTCTGCCACGCTTCGGGGCAGCGGAGTTTCGTGCAGCGTTGGAGAGATACTCGGCCGAACACCGCCCGAACGCCGAACCAGCACCCGATCCGCTGAACCCGCTTCCGGGTACCGAACTCGGCGATGGCCGGTTCGAGGTGATCAAGGTGCTCGGTGCCGGCTCGACGGCCCGCGGGGTGCTGGTGCACGACCATGAGGACGACGACGCGCAGCGGGTCCTCAAGGTGGGCCTCGACGACTCGTCGACCGCCCGGCTCTACGACGAAGCCGAGGTGTTGAACCAACTGGGACAACAGAATCCGAAGATCGTGGGTGTCGTCGAGATCCTCGGACCGCCGCTGGACCTGTCCGGGCACACCGCGCTGCTGCTGTCCGACTGCGGCGAGCAGACCCTCTCGGACCTCGTCCGGCACATGGCGCTCAGCGAGGCGCAACTCAAGACCTGGGGCACCGAACTGCTCGATACCGTGATGGCTCTCGACGCGATCGGGATCGCCCACCGCGACATCAAACCGGCGAACCTCGGTATGGCGCGGACCGCGACCAAGGGAAAGCGAGCCAAGACGCGGCTGGCCCTGTTCGATTTCTCGCTGTCGCGGGCCGGCGTCACCCAGATCGAGTCGGGGACCCCGCCTTACCGCGACCCCTTCCTCGGCATGGGCACGCGCACCGCTTTTGACTCTGCGGCGGAACGCTATTCGGCTGCCGTGGTGCTCTACGAGATGGCGACCGCATCGACACCGGTTTACGGTGATGGGCTCTCGGACCCCCGCGCGATCAACGACGACGTCTCCGTCGACGCCGAAGTCTTCACCGACGCGGGTCTGAGCCCGACCCGCGCGGCGGCGCTCGCCGAGTTCTTCCGCACGGCGCTGGCGCGCGACGCCCGGCGGCGCCACGACACCGCGGCCGCCATGCGCGAGGCCTGGGTCGCGGCATTCAAGGCTTCGGCTACGCCCACCGCGGATAAGCAGCGACCCGGCGCGCCGACCATCGCCGTCGAATTCGACGACGACCCCCAGCCCGCTGTCCCGCCGTATGACTCGCTGGCCCACCTGATCACCGACCTGAAGAACGCAGCGGGCCGCAAGCCCACAGTGATGCGCCGGCAAGTGCTCGAATTGCTGCTCGGCACCCATGAGAACGCCCCGGAAGACCCGTTCGTCACTTACGCGGACCTCGGTGCGCGTGTCGGCGTCACGCCGGGGCGCGTCGCGCAGATCTTCGGGGAGTTCGGTGGATTGTTGCACTCCGACGACCCGGTACGGGCGTTCACCGCGCAGCGTCTGGCGCTCACCGTCGGCGACCTGTATCAGCGTGCGCACACCCTCCTGGTGGCCTCGGGCGGTGCCTCCAGTCCGGATCTGCTGGCCCGAGAAGCAGTGGCGGACATGCAGATCAACGGTGTCGCCGATCCGCAACGTGCCGCACTCGGGGTGCTGCGGCTGGTGCTGGCGTGCGGTCAGAAGTCCGAGGGGACCGGTGCCGACCAAGCCGGGCATACCTCCATCGAGATGGTGCGTCGCCACGGGGCCGGGACGGTGGCGATGCTCGCCACCGAGGCAGTCGATCGTCGGTTGCCGGCGGCGTTGGCGCGTTCGGCGGAACGTCTGGTCGCCGCAGCGCAGCAGCAGGGGACCGCGCTGGTGCCTGCCGCGGACGCCGAGCCCCGCCTCCTCAAGGATGCGGCCTCGGTCCTCGGTGTTGACGTGTCCGAGGTGGAGATCGACGCTCACGTGCTGCTGGCGATCGCGGCGACCGCCTCGCCGGAGATCGGGCTCACCTCGCGAGACGAGTTGCATGCGTCCACCCTGCCGGTCGACGCGGCGGTGCGGATCGTGTTGCAGGGGTTGTCCAAGAAGGATGCCTTCGGCCGTACCGAGCTTGAGGACCGGCTCAATGCCCGCTTCCCGGCCCTCCGCGGCGCCTTGCCTCGTCGTCCGGCCCTCGACGACATGGTGGCCTTCGTGGCGCCCGGTATGGGCTGGAACGAGACCAGAGCCCGGTATCAATTCCCGGCGACGAGCGAGCCGAAAGGGTCGACGATCCCCACCTTCAAGACCATCACCGTCGCGTCGCCGGCCGGGGTCGAGTCGGGATCAGGGTTGTTGCACGCCATCGGTTCCGGTGAACGTCGGTTCCGTGCGCTGGGCGTGCCGCTGGGACACTGCGATGCGGTGGCCGACGCGCTCTGCGGGCGGTTCGGAGCCACCCGCATCAACGTCACCGACGCGATCCTGGACGCGATGCGTGAGCGCGCCGCCGCGGTGGGGCTTGACTGGAACATGATCCTGGCCGCCGATGCCGGTGCCGCCACCGACCGCGAGGGCCTGCGGGGTTTTGTCGCTCAAGCGGTCCCGGCCGTAGTTGAGGCGGTCGCTGCGGTGCACGGGCCCGTCGTGCTGACCGATCTCTCCACGCTGGCTGCCTACGGTCAACTCGGTATCGTGAGCACCTGGACCGATCTGACTGCGCCACCGGAATATTCGATGTGGGCCACCCTGCCGCAGCCGCATTTTGCGGGCGGCGGCGGTCCGCTGGTTGACGGGGTGTCGTTGCCAATCAACAGCCCGGAGCAGTACATCCCGCTCACCGAGGCAGACATGAAAGTCCTGGTGTCGGAGGAGGCGGCCATAGGATGAGGACGTCAGCGTCCACACATGGCTCTGTGTAAAATCGTGTGTGAGGTGATTCACATTGGCTACAAATCTCGGTATTGATCCAGAGCTGCTCCAAGAAGCGCTCGCGGTTAGCGGGGTTCGAACAAAGAAAGAGGCGGTGACCTTGGCTCTCCAAGAGTTCATCGCACGCCGCGCGCAGGCCAAGCTCGTCGAGTCGTTTGGGACCCTCGATTGGGACGACTCCTACGACTACAAGGACGATCGTCGGTCGCTGGATCGTAACCTCGCTGCCGATCCCTGATGGCACTCCTGGTCGATACCGGCGTGTGGTCGCTGGCATACCGTCGCGACTCGCCTCCGCAGGTGCCGGAGGTGACTGCGCTGCGTAGCGCCCTAGCTGTTCTTCACGGGCAGGTTGTGAACACGTAGGCGTTCGATGGGTGTTTTTCCGCCGATGCCGGTGTGGGGTCGGTGATGATTGTAGTGATGCAGCCAGT
>NZ_JACKSH010000120.1 GCF_025821625.1 Mycolicibacterium pyrenivorans | reverse complement strand
GTCTCGGTACGCCCCGGCCAGCAGTTCAACAAGTGGGAGTGGGACCTGCAGCGCGACGACCGCATCCTGGTCCCCGCCGGCCGCATCTACTTCGTCGAAGTTCGCTGACACCACGCAGGAAAAAGGGGCGCCCCCACCACCTGGGGCGCCCCTTTTTCATGCAGTCGGTCTAGCGGTTGCCCAGTCGATACACCGCGGCGCCACCGCTGGCGATGGGTTCAGGGCGGGATCGGTAAGAAGGGTGTCTACGCATGGCTTCGGCAATGTCGCTCTCCCGGCGCTGCGCGGCGAGCCAGGCAGGGTGTGACTGCAGATCGATGACGGTCGCACCCGCGGTTCTGGTAGTCATATCAGCGCCTCCCGCTGAAACTCCGAGGATGATCCTCGGCTTTCGCCTTCAGCATGCTCGGTGGACCTGAGCGTTACCGTCAGTGTTAGCCGTGAGCTTGATAAGAAATGCCCACGCTCACGGTTTCATAAACCCTTTCGTGGGGTCAGCGGCTCTGCAGCGACAGCACGCTGATGTCCGGTGGTGCGCCGACCCGGACGGGCGGCCCCCAGAACCCCGCTCCCCGCGTCACATAGAGCTGCGTGCCCTGCACCGTCGACAACCCGGCGAGCGCCGGTTGTGCCTGCGACACGACGTAGTGAAACGGCCACATCTGACCACCGTGGGTGTGCCCGGACAACTGCAGATCGACGCCACGCTCGGCGGCCTGCGTCACCTGCACGGGTTGGTGGGCCAGCAGGACCGTCGGCCCCGCGGCGCTCACTCCGTCCAGGGCTCGGTCGAAATCCGCTGCATCGGAGTGGGATTCGCCCGCGACATCGTTGACGCCCGCGAGGTCGAAAGCGGCCCCGCCCCGCCGGATCCTGGTGTTCTCGTTGCGTAACACGCGCAGGCCGAGGCGTTCCAGCTCCGCCAGCCACGACGCCGTGTCGTCGACGAAGTATTCGTGATTGCCCGTGACGAAGAAGGTCCCGTCCCGGGATTGCAGGTCCCGCAACGGCTCCGCCGCCCGCCCGAGTTCCGCGACCGTGCCGTCCACCAGATCGCCCACGACAGCGACGAGATCGGGCTCGGTCTCGTTGATCATCCGCACGATCCGCTCGGTGTGGGCGCGGCCCAGCAGTGGCCCGAGGTGGATATCGGAGACCACGGCGATGCGGAAACCGTCGAACGCCGGGTCGAGCCGGGCCAGCCGCACCGGGACGCGCAGCAGGTTCGGCGGACCGAGCGCGCTGGCCGCACCGCTACCGACCAGGCCCACCGCGGCGGCTCCGGCGGCAACCGCACCCGCGCGGGCGAGGAACAGTCGCCGGTCCACGGCCGCCGGATCCGGCTGCTCGCCCGCGTCGCCGCTGTCGGTGCGCTTCATCCAGGCCCACAGCGCCAGGCGAACCGGCTCCAGCACCAGCAACGCCAAGAACAGGTATGCGATCACGCCGAACCACAGGTATCCCGGCCAGGCATACCACCCGGACTCCGAGAACCCGAGGAACCGCGGCAGGAACACCGACACGACGAGCAGCGTCAACAGCGCGAGCAGGACGACCGACAGAATCCGCCGGGTGCGACCCGGCCGGGTGGGGTCCTTGACGGCCCGCTTCCAGACGTAGAAATGCATCAGCCCGAGGATCGAACCCAGAACAACGATGAACATCCAAGACCTTTGCGGTGAGCCCGACGTCCCCACAGCCTAGTTACTGCCAGCGGGCGTTCAATTTCTGCCAGCGGAAATGAACGGGGAGCACGGGCGGTTGGACCAGTCAGATCGGACGAAGTAGCAACGAAGAGAACCGATCTCACCAACGTCGGAACCGCGAGATTCGCTCCACGGCTCAGACCCGAAACACAGGGAAGAGCAAGAAAATGAAGAACTTCACCATCGCCACCGCCGCCGCCGCCGGATTCGCCGCCGCCGTCGTCGGACTGGCCGCCCCCGCACTGGCCGCACCCTCGGGCAACGGCAACGCCGCAACGACCATCAGCGAGCTCGAGGCCCAGGGCAACCGGGTCATCGTCAACCGCCAGAGCGGCACGGCACTGAGCGACTCGAACGTCGTCTCGATCCGCCAGGGCAGCCCGATCCGCGACTACGTCTGGTCATCGTCAACCGCCAGAGCGGCACGGCACTGAGCGACTCGAACGTCGTCTCGATCCGCCAGGGCAGCCCGATCCGCGACTACGTCTGGGACGCCCAGGGCGACGACAAGATCCGCCAGAACGTCGGCCACGTCATCTACGTGGACGTCCGCTAGACCTTCCCTGGGCAAAAGGGCACCTCCCTTCGGAGGTGCCCTTTTGGCGTTCGCGGGGCGCTACCCCGCCGAGTCACATTTGAAACTCTGATCACACCAGTCACCGCGTGGCTCCCGGAGATCACTCCGTCCATCGCCTAATCTGCGCAGACGATGGCCACCTTCTCGACGATCTCCGCGCGACTGTCGGCGCTGGTCACAGTGCCGGCTGTAGGCCTGATGCTGGCGCTGGCGCCACTCGCGTCCGCCGAGCCGAACGCCGCGCTGGACGCGAACACCTGCCCCTACCGGGTGGCGACGCCGCCCGCGGTCGACGCGTCGGAGATCCCCGAGGTCGGCGATCCGCCGGCTCCGCTGCCCGTGCCCGCCAAACCGATGGGCGGTGACGCACTGTCGGGCTGCGGCATCATCACCGCGCCCGGCACCCCACCGGTGCCCGGCGACGTGTCGGCCGAAGCATGGCTCGTCGCCGACATCGACACCGGCGATGTCATCGCCGCCCGCGACCCACACGGCAGACACCGGCCCGCCAGCATCATCAAGGTGCTCACCGCGATGCAGGCGATCCGCGACCTGCCGCTGCACAAGGTGGTGCCGGGCACCGCCGAGGACGCGGCCCAGGAGGGTACGAAGGTCGGTGTCGGCGACGGCGGCTTCTATTCGATCAACGACCTGCTGCACGGGCTGCTGATGTACTCGGGCAACGACGCCGCCCACGCGCTGGCGATGCAGATGGGTGGCATGGCCAACGCCCTCAACAAGCTCAACGTAATGGCAGGCAAGCTCGGGGCGCGGGACACCAGGGTGGCCACACCGTCCGGCCTCGACGGCCCCGGCATGAGCACCTCGGCCTATGACATCGGCTTGTTCTACCGATACGCGTGGCAGAACCCGGTCTTCGCCAACATCGTCGCGACCCAGTCGTTCCCGTTCCCCGGCCGCGGTGAGGGCGGCTACCCGATCGAGAACGACAACAAGCTGCTGGCCAACTACCCGGGCGCTCTCGGCGGCAAGACCGGGTTCACCGACGATGCCGGGCAGACGTTCGTCGGCGCCGCCGACCGCGACGGCCGCCGCCTGGTCGCCGTGCTGCTGCGCGGCACCCGGCAGCCGATCGCCCCATGGGAACAGGCCGCCCGACTGCTCGACTACGGCTACGCCACCGCACCCGGAACCAAGGTCGGCACGCTCATCGAACCGGACCCCTCCCTCGTCGCCGCCAAACCCGATCCCGCCACCGCGGGTACGACCAACACCGCCAATGCCGTCCTGCCCGATGTCAACGCGATGCCGGTCCGCGTAGGGGTGGGCGTGGTCGGCGCCATCATCGTCTTCAGCCTCATCATGTGTGCCCGGGCGATGAACCGCCGCCCCGCCCGCTGACTGACCGGCCCCCGCCGGAATTGCATTCCAGCAGGAAAAGTGCGAGAAAACGCATGCTGGAATGCAATTCCGGCGGGGCTTGTCCCGGGGACGGTCAGCGGCGCAGCCAGCGCGAGAAGCCCAGCGCGCCAAGCGCTCCCGCCGCAGCCGCTGCGGTCGTCTGCAGCGGCCCGAGGCCCGGTCGGGTGATCATCCGGTTCTTGATGACGGCGGGGCCGGGCGCGGGGACGAGTTCCTCGCCCATGTTCTCGGGCAGCGTCGCCGCCCACGCGGTGGCGAAAAGAATCAGCCGGGCCGTGATGTAGGCGAACACCATCAGCCCCAGCACCGGACCGAACGTCGCTCCCGCCGGGCCGGTGACGACCGATTGCAGATACACCGCGCCGACCAACTTGAACAGCTCGAACGCCACGGCGGCCAGGAGCCCGGCCCGCACACTGCCGCGGAAACCGACCTTCTCCCGCGGCAGCCGCGCGATCACCACGGTGAACAACAGCCAGGACACCAGCACCGACACCACCACCGAGGCCACCCGGAACACCACGCTGAGCAGCCTCGTCTCCTCCAGACCGACCAGTTCGAAGACGTTCTTCATCACGGACTTGCTGCCGAGTGCCGACAGGGCGAGGGTCGCGGCGATGGCCACGAACGCCGAGAGCAGTGCCAGCAGATCCGACAGCTTGGTCCGGAGGAATCCGGGGCGCTCGCCGCGGTAGAGGCCCCACATCTGACTGAGCGCCTCACGCAGATTGGCCATCCAGCCCAAGCCCGCCCACGCGGCGGCCAGCAAGCCGATGATGCCGACCGACGTACGCGACTCGATCGCCGAATCCATCAACTGGATGAGCTGCTGCCCGAGGTCTCCGCTGACCGACGCCCGGACCCGGTCCTGCACGTCCGCGAGCAGTTCGGGCTGGCTGGCCAGCACGAACCCCCCGATCGAGAACCCGACCATCAACAGTGGGAACAGCGCGAAGATCGTGAAGTAGGTGATCCCGGCCGCGTAGAAATCGCCCTTGGAGTCCTTGTATCGCTCCTGCGCCCGCATCGCGTGGTCGAACCAGGGAATCCGCGCCCGCAACCGGTCGAGGAAGCCGGGCTTGTCGGACTTCTCGGACTCGTCCGTGGAGGTCGTGCCGGCCGGCGCGGTCATGCGACCCCCTGTCGGTTAGTGCGGCGGTGCTAAAAACCCTAACCGGTCATATACCCGCCGCAGCGTCTGTCCAGACACCTCACCCGCCCGAGAAGCACCCCTGGCCAGCACGCTCTCCAACTCGGCCGGATCGTCGAGCAGCTCGTCGACCCGTGCCTTGATCGGCGTGACGAACTCCACCACCGCCTCTGCGGTCTCCTTCTTCAGGTCGCCGTAGCCGCGACCGGCATAGCCGTCGACGAGCTTGTCGATGTCGGCGCCCGTCACGGCGGACTGGATCGTCAGCAGGTTGGAGACCCCCGGCTTGGCTTCGGGGTCGAAACGGATCTCCCGGTCGCTGTCGGTCACCGCGGAGCGAATCTTCTTGGCGGTCTTGGCCGGATCGTCGAGCAGGCTGATCAGGCCGGCCTCGGTGGCTGCCGACTTGCTCATCTTGGCCGTCGGGTCGGCGAGGTCGTAGATCTTGGCCGTCGCCTTCGGGATCATCGCCTCGGGCACCACAAACGTGTCGGGGAAGCGGGCGTTGACGCGCTGCGCGACGTCGCGCGCCAGCTCGAGGTGCTGGCGCTGGTCCTCACCGACGGGCACCAGTTCGGTGTCGTAGAGCAACACGTCGGCGGCCATCAGCACCGGATAGGTGAACAGGCCCACCGTGGTGGCCTCCGCACCCTGCTTCTGCGACTTGTCCTTGAACTGCGTCATCCGCGACGCGAGCCCGAAACCGGTGAAACAGCCCAGCACCCAAGATAATTCGGCATGGGCGGGCACATGACTCTGAACGAAAACCGTCGCGCGGGCCGGGTCGACGCCGAGCGCGAGGTACTGCGCGGCGGTCGCCAGGGTCCGCCTGCGCAGCGTTTCGGGATCCTGCGGGATGGTGATCGCGTGCAGGTCGACGACGCAGAAGTACGCGTCGTGACCTTCCTGCAGACCGACCCACTGGCTGACCGCGCCCAAAGCGTTGCCGAGGTGCAGGGAGTCAGAGGTGGGTTGCGCGCCGGAGAAGACCACCGGCTTGGCTGTGTTGGTCATGGTGTCATCCATTTTTTCATGCGCGCCCCGGAAGTCAGTCGGGGGCCATCCGGCGCAACGCCCTCAGGAACACCCGGCGCTCGTCGGGGTTCAACTCCATGAGCCACCGCTCCTCGCCGCGCTGGATCTCCGCCTGCGCCGCGTCCTTGACCGCCCGGCCCTTCTCGGTGATCGCCAGCAACCGCACGCGCCGGTCGTCCGGGTCGGGGAAACGCTCGATGAAGCCCTCGGACTGGAGTTCGTCGAGCGTACGGATGATGCGGGTCTTGTCCGCGTTGATGGCTTCGGCGAGCGCAGCCTGGGTGCGCATCGCGCCCCGGTCCAGCGCCGACAGCACCACATAGCCCCACATCGTCAGGCCGTGCGCGGCGAGCACGGGGGCCTCGGCGGCGATCAACTCGCGCAGCAGCGGGCCCAGCATCGCCGCCAGGTCCGGGCGCCGGGGTGTGGTGGCCACCCGCCAAGCGTAAGCATTGCATGATTATATACGTATGCCTATCATAGGCATATGCCTACGTTTTACGAACACCATCGCACCGCCGTGCAGGCCTCCGTCGATGCCGTGGCCGCCGTCGTACCGGCCGACCTCGGTCTCGCCACGCCGTGCGCCGGTTGGACCCTCGCGGATCTACTCGTCCACATGACCGCACAGCACCGCGGCTTCGCCGCCGCCGCCCTGGGCCACGGCGCCGACCCCGACGCCTGGCGCGCCGAACCCATCGCCGCGGCGGTCAGGGCCGATCCGGTGACCACCTACGCCGCCGCGGCCCACGAGGTGCTCGCGGCGTTCGCGGCCGACGGAGTCGATGAGGCACCGTTCGCGCTGCCCGAGTTCGGCAAGGACGTCACGCTTCCCGGTAGGACCGCGATGGGTTTCCACTTCGTGGACTACGTGGCGCACGGCTGGGACGTCGCGGTGACTCTCGGGAACCCGTTCACCCTGCCCGCCGACGTGATCGCCGCAGTGCTGCCGCTGGTGATGGACGTCCCCGACGGGGACTTGCGCGAGGCCGACGACTCCCCGTTCGCGCGTGCGCTCGGGCAGACCGACGACGACGACGACTTCGCGCGCATTCTGCGTCATCTCGGCAGGCACCCGGACTGGCGTCGGTCGACGACTGCCGCCGAGGACGCTACGGCATAACGCGTCCGCGAAATCGCCTCAGTCGATACCATTCTCGCGAATGGGGGGTTTCCATGCGTTGGTTGTCGGTGAGTTGTGCCGTCCTGCTGATCGCTGCTGCGCTCGGTATGGGAAACGCCCAGGGGGCGCCGCTACCCGGAGGACACGCGGTGGTCATCGTGTCGGGCGGGGCGGCGGTCAGCCCGTTCACGACGCCGGCGGACGCCTGCGCGTCGGGTCTGGCCGCCGTCAACACCGACACCGCGCTTCGCCAGAACCTGCTCGACGCCGGCCACGTCGTCTACACCTCACCGGCGAGCACCTGGCCCGCTTCCTGACGTACCTGCACGACTCCCGCGGCGTGGAAGTCGTCGACGTCGTCGGCCACTCGATGGGCGGGCTGTATTCACGCGCGGCGATTCGAGTGCTGCAGAGCGTCGGATCACCCCTACGGATCCGGTCGCTGACCACCCTCGGCACCCCGTGGGCAGGCAGCTACCTGTCCGACTACGGAAACGACCTGCGGCCGTTGTCGGACTGCGCGGGTGACGCGTTCTGCGAACAGGCCGCCACAGCGTTCAGGGCCGGGATCGTCCGGTTGCAGTCCGGATCGGGTCGCGAGTCAACCAGGGGTACCTGATGGGCGCCCAGGGCTGGAACGAATACCAGGCCGGCGTTCTCGACCACATCCCCGTGGTGCTCATCGGCGGGGCGCGCTTCACCCACGCGGAACCGGTGAATCCGGCGACGTGGCCCAACGACGGCCTGGTGTCGCGCCGCAGCGCGCTGGCCATCGACGTCAGCGACCGGGTACTGCCGCACCGCCGCTGCGCGGCCTTCGACGACACGCACAGCATTTTCGTCTCCGATGCCGTCGGGCTGCCGTGGGAGACCGCGATGACCTGGGATCCTCGGGTGTTCGAGGTGGTTCGCGGCGCCATCGACGGCGCCGACGGGGCGTTGCAGACCCCCAACCGGGTGGGCTGCTAGGCGATTTCGGCGTGTTCGTCGACTCTGAGCGACTCTGAGCGGCGACAACCACGTCGCAGTCACGCGTAGGCGACCGTCACCGGGCAGTGGTCGGACCATCGCAGCGCGTACGCGGCGGGGCGTTCGGTGCGCGCGGCGGCGACACGCGCCGCCAGACCGGGCGTGGCCAGTTGATAATCGATGCGCCAACCGGCGTCGTTGTCGAACGCCTTGCCCCGCCACGACCACCAGGCGTAGGGCCCCGGCACGCCGGGATGCGCCTGGCGCACCACATCCACCCAGCCGGTGGCCAGCAGGTCGGTGAGCCACTGGCGCTCCTGTGGCAGGAAGCCCGCCTTCTTGACGTTGCCCCGCCAGTTCTTGATGTCGTTCTCGGTGTGGGCGATGTTCCAGTCACCGCACAGCACGGCCTCGCGGCCCGACCCGAGAAGCACCGCCATGCGGGCGGCGACGGCGGCCATGAACCGTTCCTTCTCCCGCTGCCGGTCGGTTTCGGCCTCACCGGTCGGGAAGTACACGCTGGCCACGGTCAGATCGGCGGTCTCCACCTCGAGGTAGCGGCCATGCGAGGCGAATTCCTCTGCACCACAACCGATCCGGATGCCATCGAACCCCGCACGCGACAACACCGCCACGCCGTTGCGCCCCTTGACGTGCGGGGCGGCCGACGCCAGGTGCCACCCGTCGGCCAGCGCCGGGGCCAGCGCATCGGCCAGTTGCTCGTCGTCGGCGCGGGTCTCCTGCAGGCACACCACGTCGGCGATGGTCTCCTTGAACCACGGCAACAGACCGGGATTGTCCGACGAGCGCTGCTTGACCGCCGCCCGGATTCCGTTGACGTTGACGGTGCTGACCGTGATGGGGCGCGTCACGACCGGAGACCCTAACCGAACGAGTCACCCCGTTCTTGCGGTACCGGCGGTATCACCTTAATGTCGGGCCCATGGCACCACGAGAGCCCATCCACGCCGGGTCGGGGGAACCGATCCTGATGCTGCACCCGTTCCTGTGCTCGCAGAACGTCTGGAACACGGTCGCAGGACAGCTCGCCGACACCGGCCGCTTCGAGGTGTACGCACCGACCATGCTCGGCCACCACGGTGGGCGCAAGTCCCCGACCTGGATGCTGCACACCGAGTTGCTGGTCGACGACGTCGAGGAACGGATGGACCGGCTGGGCTGGCAGACCGCCCACATCGTCGGCAACTCGCTGGGCGGCTGGGTGGCATTCGAACTCGAACGCCGCGGACGGGCCAAGACGCTGACCGCGATCGCCCCCGCCGGTGGCTGGTCCCAGCATTCGGTGGCGAAGTACGAGACCGTGCTGAAGTTCATCGTGGGCGGTCCCGCGCTGATCGCCGCGCGGCTGCTCGGCCCGCGCATCCTCCAGCTGCCGTTCGCGCGGCGGATCGCGACGCTGCCGGTCAGCGGCCCGGCCCACGGCCCCGCCGAGGCAGACCTGCGCGACCTCGTCGAGGACGCCACCCACTGCCACGCGTATCTGCAGCTCCTGGTCAAGACGCTGCGCATGCCCGGTCTGCTCGAACTCGCCAGCCTCGGTGCGCCCACCCAGCTGGTGGTGTGCGAGAAGGACCGGGTGTTCCCGGCGCCGCGCGGTCACCGCTACTTCCTCAAGCACATGCCGGACTCCGTCGAGGTGATCGAGCTCGACGGCGTCGGCCACATCCCGATGCTGGAGGCACCGGACCGCATCACCGAGGTGATCGCCAAGTTCGTCGATCAGCACGCCACCCAGCACAAGGCGATCGGCTAGCGCCAGCCGCTGAAAGAAGCACTGCGTCGGAGGCATCGCCGCAGGTAGAGCGATACGTGCCGGAACCCACTGGCACCGCCACAGCCCCGTGCGATAGTCTTCGTGTCGGTCATGAGCGCCAGCGTCAAGCCCCGGCTCGCTGGCCGGCAACCCTCCAACCGCGGTGGGGTGCCCCGGGTGATGACCAGGTTGAGTAGCCACGCACGGCTGCAAGGCAAGCGCGGGTCCGCATGATCGGGCCCCCTGAGTAGACGGGGAAACCTGATGGCGAGGTCAGTAGTGGGTAGCTGTCGATGTTTGCTGCGCATTTCCTGACCCACCCCAAGGCGCCCTTTCATTAGGAGATCATCGATGAGCACTGACACCGACCCCGTCGACCCCACTTCGACGTGGGCGTTCGAGACCAAGCAGGTCCACGCCGGCCAGACGCCCGACTCCGCCACCAACGCGCGGGCACTGCCGATCTACCAGACCACCAGCTACACGTTCAACAGCACCGACCACGCCGCGGCGCTGTTCGGCCTCGCCGAGCCCGGCAACATCTACACCCGCATCATGAACCCGACGACCGACGTCGTCGAGCAACGCATCGCCGCGCTGGAAGGTGGTGTCGCGGCGCTGTTCCTGGCCTCCGGTCAGGCGGCGGAGACCTTCGCGATCCTGAATATCGCCGGCGTCGGAGACCATGTCGTGTCCTCCCCGCGGCTCTACGGCGGCACCTACAACCTGTTCCACTACACGCTGCCCAAGCTGGGCATCGAGGTCAGCTTCGTCGAGGACCCCGACGACCTCGACTCCTGGCGCGCGGCGGTGCGGCCCAACACCAAGGCGTTCTTCGCCGAGACGATCTCCAATCCGCAGATCGACATCCTCGACATCCCCAACATCGCGGCCGTCGCGCACGAGAACGGGGTGCCGCTGATCGTCGACAACACGATCGCGACGCCGTACCTGATCCAGCCGCTCGCCCACGGCGCCGACATCGTGGTGCACTCCGCCACCAAGTACCTCGGTGGCCACGGCTCGGCGATCGCCGGCGTGATCGTCGACGGCGGCACCTTCGACTGGACCAACGGCCGGTTCCCCGGCTTCACCACGCCGGACCCGAGCTACCACGGCGTGGTGTTCGCCGAGCTGGGCCCGCCGGCGTTCGCGCTGAAGGCCCGCGTGCAGCTGCTGCGGGATTTAGGGAGTGCCGCCTCACCTTTCAATGCGTTCCTGATCGCGCAGGGCCTGGAGACGCTGAGCCTGCGCATGGAGCGGCACGTCGAGAATGCGCAGAAGGTCGCCGAGTACCTGTCGGGACACGACGCCGTGCTCTCGGTGAACTACGCGGGCCTGTCCACCTCACCGTGGTATGAGCTGGGAAAGAGGTTGGCCCCCAAGGGGACCGGCGCGGTGCTGGCATTCGAGCTGGCCGGCGGGGTCGACGCGGGCAAGGCCTTCGTCAACGCGCTGACGCTGCACAGCCACGTCGCCAACATCGGTGATGTGCGTTCGCTGGTGATCCACCCGGCCTCGACGACGCATGCGCAGCTGTCCCCCGACGAGCAACTCTCCACCGGGGTGACACCGGGCCTGGTCCGTCTCGCAGTCGGCATCGAGGGCATCGACGACATCCTCGCCGACCTCGATCGGGGCTTCGCCGCGGCCAAACGGTTCAGCGCCGACACCACCGATCCCCATGCCGTGGCGTCGTTCTGAGGGTCATGACGTGACAATCATCGACGTGCGGACTGGCGACGAGCGCTTGCGCGAGGAGCAGACGACTAGCGAGGAAAGCGTGACGCTGCCCCCCGAGGGCGAGCTCGGTGTCGTCGACATCGGTTCGCTCGCCCTGGAGAACGGCCAGGTCATCGACGACGTTTCGATCGCAGTGCAACGGTGGGGCGAGCTGTCGCCCAACCGCGACAACGTGGTGGTCGTACTGCACGCGCTGACCGGCGACTCCCACATCACCGGCCCCGCAAGCGCGCAGCACCCCACGCCCGGCTGGTGGGACGGGGTCGCCGGTCCCGGTGCGCCGATCGACACCGACCGCTGGTGCGCGATCTCGACGAACGTTCTGGGCGGCTGCCGGGGCTCGACGGGGCCGAGTTCGCAGGCACCCGACGGAAAGCCTTATGGCTCAAGGTTTCCCGCGATCTCGGTGCGCGACCAGGTGGCCGCCGACGTGGCTGCCCTTGCGAGGCTGGGCGTCACCGAGGTCGCCGCGGTGATCGGTGGCTCGATGGGCGGCGCCAGAGCCCTGGAGTGGATGATCACCCATCCCGGCAGCGTCCGCGCGGGCCTGGTGCTCGCGGTCGGGGCGCGGGCGACCGCCGACCAGATCGGCACGCAGAGCACCCAGGTGGCGGCGATCAAGTCCGATCCGGACTGGTGCGGCGGCGACTACCACGGCACCGGCCGCTCCCCCGAAGCCGGGATGGAGATCGCGCGTCGCTTCGCGCATCTGACCTACCGGGGTGAGCACGAACTCGACGACCGCTTCGGCAACGACGCGCAGGCCGGCGAGGACCCGTGCACCGGCGGTCGTTACTCGGTGCAGAGCTATCTGGAGTATCAGGGCCGAAAACTGTTGGCGCGCTTCGACGCCGGCACGTACGTCGCGCTCACCGACTCTTTGTCCAGCCACGACGTCGGGCGCGGCAGGGGTGGCGTGGCGGCGGCGCTGCGTGGCTGCCCGGTGCCCGCGGTCGTCGGTGGCATCACCTCCGACCGGCTCTACCCGCTGCGCCTTCAGGCGCAACTGGCCGAACTCCTGCCGGGCTGCGACGGACTCGATGTCGTCGACTCGGAGTACGGCCACGACGGTTTCCTGTTGGAGACCGATGCGGTGGGCAAGCTGATCCGCCGGACGCTGGAGATGGCGTCACGGTGAGTGGCTCAGCCGAACAGCGTTCGCTGTCCTTCGGCGCGGAAGCCGCGGCGTACGAGCGCGGACGGCCGTCCTACCCACCGGAGGCGATCGACTGGTTGCTTGCATCCGGGGCTCGCGATGTCCTCGACCTCGGTGCGGGCACCGGCAAGCTGACCACCCGCCTGGTGGAGCGCGGTCTCGACGTCGTCGCCGTCGACCCGATCCCGGAGATGCTCGAGCTGCTGACACGGTCGCTGCCGAAGACCCCGGCGCTGCTGGGCACGGCCGAGGACATCCCGCTGCCCGACGACAGCGTCGACGCGGTGCTGGTGGCCCAGGCGTGGCACTGGTTCGATCCGGAGAGCGCCGCCAAGGAGGTGGCCCGCGTGCTGCGCCCGGGTGGCCGGCTCGGCCTGGTGTGGAACACCCGGGACGAGCGAATGGGCTGGGTCAAGGATCTCGGCGACATCATCGGCCACGACGACGCGCACAATCACGAAACCGAGCTTCCCGCGGAGTTCACCGACGTGGAGCGCGAGCAGGTGGAGTGGACCAGCTACCTGACACCGCAGGCGCTGGTAGACCTGGTGGCCTCCCGCAGCTACTGCATCACCTCCCCGGAGAAGGTGCGCGTGCACACGCTCGATCGGGTGCGCGAGCTGCTGAACTCCCACCCCGCGCTGGCCAACACCAGCGGGTTGGCGCTTCCGTACGTGACGGTGTGCATCAGGGCGACCCTGGCCTGACCCCGCGAGCGTGCGCCCACCGTCGTGCCGGGGACGCGCGCAGCTACAAGGAATGCACGTTCGCCGAGAAGGCCTCAGGCGGCCCGGTCCGCCTGCCGCAGGGCGGTGCGCAGGCCGCGCCTGGTACCCGTCGACGCCTCGACGGGACGCACCGACGGACCGAACATCCGCTCCGAGTGCGTCTCGGGCGCGTCGTCGGCGGTCGCGCGCAGGACGCGATCGGGCAGCGCGAGCTTGAGGATCGTCCAGAACGACTGAAAGTACTGACGCGCAAGCGGACCCGTCGTATAGGGCAGGTCGTACTTCTCGCACAGCGCCCGCACCCGCACGCTGATCTCGGCGTAACGGTTGCTCGGCAGATCCGGGAACAGGTGGTGCTCGATCTGGTAGCAGAGGTTGCCGCTCATGAACGCCATGATCGGCCCGGCGTGGAAGTTCGCCGACCCCAGCATCTGCCGCAGATACCATTCGCCGCGCGTCTCGTTCTCGAACTCCTCGACGGTGAACTTCTCTGCGCCGTCGGGGAAGTGACCGCAGAAGATCACCGCGTAGGCCCAGTAGTTGCGGATCAGGTTGGCGACGATGTTCGCCTTCAGCGTGTGCTTCCAGTTGGTTCCCGCCAGCGCCGGGAAGACGACGTAGTCCTTGCCCACCTGCCTACCGACCTTGCGGCCGATGATCTTGAGGTCTTTGCGCACCTCGCCCATCGACTTCTCGCCCTTGCGGTATCTCGTCACCTCGACGCCGTGCAGCGCGACGCCCCATTCGAACAGTGTGCCCAGCATCAGGTTGTAGACCGGGTTGCCGATCATCCATCGTTCCCAGCGTTGGTCACGGGTGAGCCGCATGATGCCGTAGCCGATGTCGTCATCGAGTCCGACGACGTTGGTGTACTTGTGGTGGATGAAGTTGTGAGACTTCTTCCAGTGCACCGACGGTGACGTGGTGTCCCACTCCCACTCGGTGGAGTGGATCTCCGGGTCGTTCATCCAGTCCCACTGCCCGTGGGTGATGTTGTGGCCCAGCTCCATGTTCTCGATGATCTTGGCCGACGCCAGCATCGCGGTGCCCGCGACCCGCGCGATCCGGCTGCTGCTCGCGAACAGCGCGGCGCGACCTCCGACCGCCAGTGCCCGCTGCAACTGGATGGTGCGGCGGATGTACGCGGCATCGCGCTCGCCGCGGGATTCCTCGATGTCCGCCCGGATCGCGTCGAGTTCGGCGGCGAGGTTCTCGATGTCCTCAGTGCTCAGATGCGCGTACGCCTTGATGTCGGTGATCGCCACGATGTCCCTTTCAGACGTTGATGGTGCAGTTGCCGGAGGCGGTGGAGATGCAGGTCTGGATCCGGTCACCGGCGCCGTGTTCCTGACCGGATCGGAAGTCGCGCACGTTGCCTTCCTCCAGCGGCAACACGCACGTCTGGCAAATGCCCATTCGGCAGCCGAAGGGCATCTGGATGCCGACCTCCTCACCCGCCTGCATGATCGAGGTGGCCCCGTCGATCTCGATGGTCTTGTCGGAGATCGCGAAGGTCACGGTGCCGCCCTCGCCGCCCTTGTCGGTGGCGGCGATGGTGAACCTCTCCATGTGCAGCGAGTCTTCGAGCCCTTGGTCCTCCCACGTCTTCTCGACCTGCTCCAGCATCGGGGCGGGCCCGCACGCCCAGGTCGAACGCTCACGCCAGTCGGCGACGATGTCATCGAGGTTCTCGAAGTCGACCTTGCCGTCCTCTTCGGTGATCTGCAGGTGCAGTCGGTAGCCGTCCTGCTCGCGTTCCAGCTCCCG
Source organism: Mycolicibacterium pyrenivorans (assembly GCF_025821625.1). GTDB lineage: Bacteria > Actinomycetota > Actinomycetes > Mycobacteriales > Mycobacteriaceae > Mycobacterium > Mycobacterium pyrenivorans. The sequence goes on along the minus strand of NZ_JACKSH010000120.1, from coordinate 4,622 downwards.
AAGCTCGTCGTGGAAGATCACCGCGTCGGCCGAGGGCGCCGAGTGCACGTGCACGATGTCGGGCCGCTCGCCGCGCGCCCGCAACGAGCGCAGCATCGCCATGATCGGGGTGATCCCGCTGCCCGCGGTGATGAACAGCAGCGACGACGGCGGTGGATCGGGCAGGGCGAAATCGCCCTTGGCAGCGGCCAACCGGACGATGGTGCCGGGCTCGACCCCGCTGACCAGGTGCGTCGACAGAAACCCCTCGGGCGTCGCCTTCACCGTGATCGAGATCTCGTCCTCGCTCAGGTCGGGCACCGAGGTCAGCGAATACGACCGCCAGTGCCAGCGGCCGTCGACCCGCAGCCCGATGCCCACGTACTGACCGGCCCGGTAGTCGCCGGAGAACCCCCAGCCGGGACGGATGACCACCGTCGCGGAATCCTCGGTCTCGGGCCGCACGTCGACGATCTCGCCGCGCAGTTCCCGCGCCGACCACAGCGGGTTGAGCAGCGACAGGTAGTCATCGGGAAGCAGCGGCGTCGTGGCGCGCGCCGCCAGGCCGCGCACCATGTTGATCCACGGGGAGGACGGCGCAGACACGTCGCGGGCAGGCGCTTTGCTCCAACGAGCCAGTGTTTTCAACGCCGACGCCATCAGTGTCCCCTTCGCTCGCCGATACCGGGATCGACGGTGTGACCGCCGTCACCTACCCGTCGCGAACCGGCATACCCTACTAGCGAGTAGCTAAACGTGCCTCGGTGGCGCGAGCCGTCCTAGCTCGTGCCCAGCGGGTCGATGGTCCACGCGATGTAGAGCATCGCCGCGCTCACCGTCGCGGTGGTGAGGAAGTCGACCGTGCGGCTGCGCACCGCCAGCAGCCCCGCCCGCTCGTCGCTGAGAGACAACCGCAGTCCGGCCGCGACCGCGACCCCGATGGCCATCACCAGTGCGCCGCGCCGCCAATAGCCCGCGGCCACCAACACGAAGGCCGCCACCATGAACAGGGCGACGAGCAGTATCGGCCACTGGCCGGGGACAAGCCTGCGAGCCAAGTCCCTGCCGGTCACAGGGCCTCGGCGCGCTCGACCACGTTCGTCAGCAGGAACGCCCGCGTCAACGGGCCGACACCGCCGGGGTTCGGGGAGACATGGCCTGCCACCTCCCAGACGTCGGGATGCACGTCGCCGACGAGCTTGCCCGCGGCGTCGCGGCTCACCCCGACATCGACGACGGCCGCGCCGGGACGCACCATCTCGGCGGTCACCATGTGCGGCACCCCGGCCGCGGCCACGATGATGTCGGCCTCGCGGGTGATCTGCGGCAGATGACGGGTCGCGGTGTGGCACAACGTCACCGTGGCGTTCTCCGAACGCCGGGTGAGCAGCAGCCCGAGGGGGCGGCCGACAGTCACGCCGCGGCCGATGACGGCGACATGCGCGCCCGCGATCTCGACCTGGTACCGGCGCAGCAGGTGCACGATGCCCCGCGGGGTGCACGGCAGCGGGGCGGGCTCGTTGAGCACCAGCCTGCCGAGGTTCGTCGGGTGCAGGCCGTCGGCGTCCTTGCCGGGGTCGATCCGCTCCAGCGCGGAGTTCTCGTTCAGATGCCTGGGCAGCGGCAGTTGCACGATGTAGCCGGTGCAGTCGGGGTTGGCGTTGAGCTCGTCGATGGTCTCGTCGAGGACCGCCTGGCTGATGTCGGCGGGCAGGTCGCGGCGGATCGAGTTGATGCCGACCTTGGCGCAGTCGGAGTGCTTCCCTCGCACGTATGCCTGCGAACCCGGGTCGTCACCGACCAGCACCGTGCCAAGGCCGGGCGTGCGCCCGGCTGCCGTCAGCGCCGCCACGCGCTCTTTGAGGTCCACGAAGATCTCGTCGCGCGTGGCCTTGCCGTCCAAAGTGATCGCACCCACGGCAGCCATTCTGACAGGCTTCGGTTTCTTCACCGTCGGCGATCTACGCAACGAGGGCGTGGCATGCTCCCTGGTATGACAGCTCCGCACGACGTGTTCGCTCCGGCCAAACTCGGCCCGCTGACACTGCGCAACCGGATCATCAAGGCGGCGACGTTCGAGGCGGCGACGCCGGACGCACTGGTCACCGAGGATCTGATCACCTACCACCGGCTGCCCGCGGCCGGAGGGGTCGGCATGACGACGGTCGCCTACTGTGCCGTGGCGCCGGGTGGACGCACCGACGGCTGGCAACTCTGGATGCGCCCCGAGGCGGTGCCGGGACTGCGGCGGCTCACCGACGCCATCCACGCCGAGGGCGCGGCGATCAGCGCGCAGATCGGTCACGCCGGGCCGGTCGCCAACGCGCGGACCAACAAGGCCAAGGCGCTGGCTCCGGTGCGGTTCTTCAATCCCCTGTCGATGCGGTTCGCCAAGAAGGCCAGCCGCGACGACATCCGCGACGTGACCGAGGCCCACGCCAACGCCGCCCGGCTGGCGATCGAGTCCGGCTTCGACGCCGTCGAGATCCATCTCGGCCACAACTACCTCGCCAGCTCGTTCCTGAGCCCGCTGATCAACCGGCGCACCGACGAGTTCGGCGGATCGCTGGAGAACCGCGCCAAGGTGGCCCGCGGTGTGGTGGCGGCCGTCAAGCGCGCGGTCGGTGACCAGATCGCGGTGACCGCGAAGCTGAACATGTCCGACGGTGTGCGCGGCGGCATCCCGATCGAGGAGTCGCTGCAGACCGCTAAGTGGCTCGAGGAGGACGGCGGTCTGGACGCGCTGGAACTGACCGCCGGCAGCTCGCTGCTCAACCCGATGTTCCTGTTCCGCGGCGGCGCCCCGGTCAAGGAGTTCGCCGGGGCGTTCAAACCGCCACTGTCCTGGGGCATCCGGATGACGGGCAAGAAGTTCATGCGCGAGTACCCGTACCAGGAGGCCTACCTGATGCGGGACGCCAAGAAGTTCCGCGACGAGCTGAAGTTGCCGCTGATCCTGCTCGGCGGCATCACCAACCGCGAGACCATGGATCTGGCGATGGCCGAGGGCTTCGACTTCGTCGCCATGGGACGCGCGCTGCTGGCAGAGCCGGACCTGCTCAACCGGATTCAGGCCGACAGCAGCGTGAAGTCGATCTGCGACCACTGCAACCTGTGCATGCCCACGATCTACAGCCACACCTACTGCGTGCGCACCGGTTCGCCGTCACCGGTCAGCTCGGGCCGATGAGCGCCCTGGCGCAGTCCGCCACGATCGCGTCGGCGCTGACAGGGATGGCCTGACGGGCGCGCAGGTGGCGCCGCACGATCGCGTAGGGCACATCGATCAGGGCGGCGTTGACCCTGCCCGCATCGTCGGGCAGCTCCGAGAGCACCTTGCGGAGCTTGCGCTGCAAGCGTTTCCGCCGCCCGGTCAGCGGCTCGGGCCAGTCCGCCATGCCGAGCGCGTCGGGGCCGGCGAGTAGCACCTGCGCCTCGACGGGGTGTTCGCGGCACCACGCCACGATGTGCAGCGCGCCGGCCACACAGCGCTGCTGAGGATCCTCGGCACTCGACAGCGCCTCGAGGAACCCCTCCTGGAACCGTTCCTCGGTGCGGATCCACAGCTCCCCGCACAATGCCGCCCTGGTCGGGAACCGGTGGTAGACCGAGCCGCTCGGCGCGCCCGCGGCACGGGCGACCGCCGACATGGTGACCGCGGCGGGACCGTCGGCGGCAAGCAGTTCCGCCGCCGCGTCGAGCAACACATCAACGGTGTATCGGGCGGGGCGCGGCATTGCCCCACCCTAAAATAGAGGATACTCTCTAAAAAGAGAGGAGATCCCATGAGCACGCCCACAGAAGTCGCGCAACGCTTCTACCGAGCCCTCGCCGACGGCGACGGACAAGCCCTTTTCGACTTGCTCACAGACGATTTCGAAGGAGTCGTGAGCGCGGGCATGCCCCACGGCGTAGGAGGCGAGCACCATGGGCGTGTCGCGATGATCTCCGACGTGTGGGGCCGCATCGACGCGGCCTACGACATCGCCGTCGAGCCAACCGAGTTCCTCGCCACCGACACCGACGACCGCGTCGTCGTCCTCGGCAACTACCGGGGCTCGGCGCGCACCGGTGCCGCCGCCGTCGACGCCGCATTCGCCCACGTCATCACCGTCCAGAACGAGCAGATAACGGCGCTGCAACAGATCACAGACACCGTCAGGTGGCAGCTTCCCAGCTGACGCGGTACCGATACAGTTGGTCGCGATGTCTAATGTCGCCGCCGGAGCGGCTCCGTGAGCCGACCGGTATCCCCCGCGCTGACCGTTCGGTACGACGGATCCCCACGCACCTTCGCGGCAGGCAACGACGTGGTCGTCGGCCGGGACCTTCGCGCCGACGTCCGTATCGCCCACCCCTTGATCTCCCGCGCCCACCTGGTGCTGCGCTTCGACCAGGGCCGGTGGATCGCCATCGACAACGGCAGCCTCAACGGGATGTACGTCAACGGCCGCCGGGTGCCCGCCGCCGACCTCACCGACGGGCAGCAACTCCACATCGGCAACCCCGACGGGCCGCTGCTGACCTTCGAGGTCGGCAGGCACCAGGGTTCGGCCGGATCGCCGCCACCCACGACGTCGATGCGGGTCGCCGGCCGCGGCGGCGCGACCCGGCCCAGCCAGCCGCCCCCGATGGGCCGCCCG